>JBBQAT010000038.1:0-30675 GCA_038316625.1 Burkholderiales bacterium | reverse complement strand
TTCCGGCTGTCCATTGCCAGCACTAATGCGCCGGACATCCTGGCTCAACTCTCGACGGTGCTGGCGGGCGAGGGACTGTCGGTCTGTAACCTGGTGAACAAATCAAGGGGGGAACTGAGTGTTACCTTGGTCGATGTGGGAGGTGAGGTGCCGCAAAAGGCCATTGACTCGCTGGCCGCCATCCGTGGCGTGCTGCGCGTGCGTTATCTGCCGGTCTGAGCCACATCGCAACACACCGGAGCGGCCCGGCCGCTCTGGTTGGCCACAAATGAAGGAGAGACGCCATCAAACCACGGATTTCCTTCATCACCCTTGCCGTCGATGATCTCGAGCGATCACTTCGTTTCTACCGCGACGGCCTCGGGCTTGTCACCGACGGCATTGTCGGCCACGAATTCGACCATGGTGCCGTTGCTTTTTTTGAGCTGCAATCCGGTTTGAAACTCGCGATCTGGCCGCGTGCCAGTCTTTCACACGATTCGGGCGTTCCGCTCAGCCGCCCGTGCGCTACCGAATTCGCCCTTGCGCACAACGTTTCTTCAAGGAACGATGTCGATGCGCTCATGTTGCAGGCAGAGAACGCTGGCGCGACCGTTACCAAACCAGCACATGACACCTTCTGGGGCGGCTACGCCGGCTATTTTCAAGACCCGGACCACCATTTGTGGGAAGTTGCCTGGAACCCGCAACTGTTGCCTCCGGACTGAGTCGCGCCCCGCAAACACGCCGGGAAGGCGCATGGATGCGGGGTTCAACAGCAATCCCGCTGGGGATGCCCGTCTTTCCTGCCTTTCAAAGGTGCAGAAGTTCCAGTAACGATAGCCAATCCACGCTCAATCAGTTAGTCTGCCGTTTTCCATCACCATCGATGCCGAGTGGGTTCATTCCGTTTCCTTGCGTCGTTGCAGTGGCTGTCAGGACATCGCTGGTTAAGGGCGATTCGCAACAGTCTCGTGCTGCTATTGCCGGTGACGTTTATTGGTGCCATCGCAGTGCTGCTCGGCAGCTTTCCGTTTGCCGCCGTGTTCCCGCAAATCGCTGTATCGTTTGGCGACGATGGTGCCAGATTGGCCTCGCTAGTCAGCAGCGCGAGCTACGGCATTCTGGCTGTGTTTCTTGTCGTTCTGGTCAGCTATTCGCTGACGCTGGACGCTCGACAACGTAACAGTGTCGAGCTTTCTCCGCTTTTGGTCGCAAGCGTCGCGTTGATCAATTTTTTCATCTTTCTCCAGCGCTCGGAACCGGCTTCCTGGCAATTGATGATGGGAACGCACAGCATTCTGGCGGCAATTCTTGTGTCCATCTTCACCAGCGAAGTGTTCGCTTACTGCCTGCGCATCCAGCAACGGCGTATCGGGCGCCATTCCTACGACTTCGACCCCAACATGCATCTGGCAATTCGCGCCATTGGCCCGGCGCTGATTACAGTCGCGCTTTTTCTGCTGGTAATCAAGGCGCTCTCTCTATTGTCCTTTGATCCGAGTCAGTGGATCGGAGCCAAGGTGCATTCGATCAACGCTATCTTTGGTAGCCAGCTACCCGGCCTGCTTGTCCTCAGTGTGCTCAACCAGGTCTTGTGGTTTATCGGCATCCATGGCCCGCACGTGCTCGATAGTCTCTATGGCATCGTGTTTGATATCCAGGCGGGCACCGGACAGGCCATTGAAATTTCGTGGGGGGCCTACAACCACTATGCGCATATTGGCGGAGCGGGTTCGACACTTGGCCTGCTGCTGGTCATCCTGTTTCATGTTCGCGCCGGCGAAGTTCGGCGTGTCGCGAAGTTCGCGTTGCTTCCCTCGCTATTCAACATCAACGAGTTGGTGGTCTATGGCCTGCCGATTGTATTTAACCCTGTCTACCTGATTCCCTTCGTACTCGCTCCGGTGGTGCAGATTGCGGTGAGCTACTTCTGTGTTCACTATGGACTGCTTACGCTTGATGTAACAACGGTCCCGTGGATGACACCGCCTGTGCTGTCCGGAACGCTGAATTCGGGGAGCTGGCACGGCGGCGCGCTGCAACTCTTCAACCTTTTCCTGAGCGCTTTGATTTACCTGCCGTTTGTCCGGCTTGCCGAACAGCGTAGGCAGACCGAGAACCTCGATACCGTGCGCCGCGCCGTAACCGACATCGAAGCGGTCATGCACCAGCAACGCAGCGTCCTGGACCGGCACGATGCGCTTGGCCATACGGCGCGCAAACTGCTGCACGAATTCATGCAGGACCTCGACTCGGGTTCGAACCGCGTGTTTCTCGCCTATCAGCCGCAACATGACCGGCACGGAGCCGTCGTTGGCGTCGAAGCGCTGTTGCGCTGGGAACACCGCCATTTCGGATTCATTCCCCCCGCTGTCATCTGTGCGCTGGCCGAAGAATCGCACCAGATCATCCAGATTGGACGCTGGGTCATCGCAACGGCCTGCGGACAGTTATACGACTGGCGACAAAACGGAATCGACAATCTGCGGATGTCAGTCAATCTCTCGCCCATTCAACTCAAGGACGAAACCCTGGCAGCGTTCATTGACGAATCGCTGAAGGCGAACCGGCTGCAGGCACGAGAGCTGGGCCTGGAACTGACCGAATCGCAGCACGTGCCCGACGATCCGATTTCAAGCCGGACGCTCAAGGCACTTCAAACCATGGGCATTCATCTGGAGATGGACGATTTCGGGATGGGCTACAGCTCGATGATTTACGTCCGTCGTTTCAAGTTCAGCGCCATCAAGCTCGACGGCTCGCTGACGAAAGAGGTGCTGCAGGACAACAACTGCAGCGACATCATCAGCTCGGTGGTTCAACTCGGGCGAGCGCTGGGAATCCGGGTGATCGCCGAATACGTGGAAACCCGTGAACAGCAGGCCGAGCTCGAGAAACTGGGCTGCGACGTGTTCCAGGGCTATCTTTACAGCCCGGCACTTGCCGGCGGGCAATGCCTCAACTACCTGCTAAAACACCAGCCGCTGGCGGGGCTGGATACCGCAGAAGTATCCGACTTGACCAATCCAGCCATCGCCAAAGCCTGATGACGGGCCGGAGAGCCCGCCAATACTACGTCTTCAAGTCCCATGCCGCGAGAAGCGCATAAACAGTGGCTCGCGCGCCTCTCCATCTGAAGACACCCATATCTATTGGCTTTCAGGCCGACTCGGGTGCAGTCTTTGGTTTTCGCGGTCGCCGGTTGCGTGTAGCGGGTTTTTTCTCAGGTTGTGCGGGCTGCTGCGGTTGTGCTTCAACCACTTCAGAAACTGCCGACTCAGCCGATGCAGGAACCGACATTTCCGGTTGCGCAATCACAGGCGCAACATCCTTGGCCTGCCGCTTGTTACCACCCCGCCCACGACGCTTCGGTGCGGTTACCGCGTTCATTTCATCCGTCGCAACCGAATCAACAGAGGCAACAGGCGTTTCAGTCACGACTGGCTCGATTCGCAGCACCGGCGAACTACTGCGCGAAACGAAGGCACCGGATTTCTCATCGCGCCCCAATTCAAGCAGGCCACGCGCCTGAGCTTCTTCAAGCAGGTTGCCAAACGCACGGAAGCCGTAGTTCGTCTCATTGAAATCGGGTTTTCGGCGCTTGATCGCCTCCTTGAGCATCGACGCCCAGATCTTTCCGCTGTCACCACGTTCTGCAACCAATGCTTCGAACGTGGCCACGGCCAAATCAATGGCCTGGCTCTTGCGCGCCTCAAGCTCCTCCTTGCGCCGCTTGTCCTCTTCCGGCGAACGCTTGGCCGCGGGCTGCGCGGATTTCGGATCACGCCGTGCCGCTGACCGTTGACTCTCACGAACCAGATCATCGTAAAAAATGAACTCATCGCAGTTGGCGACCAGCAAATCAGAAGTCGACTGTTTAACGCCGACACCGATCACGTATTTGGCGTTCTCCCTCAACTTCGATACCAGTGGCGAAAAATCCGAATCGCCACTGACGATGACAAAAGTATTGACGTGCGCCTTGGTGTAGCAAAGATCCAGCGCGTCCACGACCATGCGGATGTCGGCAGAATTCTTTCCCGACTGACGAACGTGCGGGATTTCGATCAGCTCAAAATTGGCTTCGTGCATCGTTGCCTTGAAGCCTTTGTAACGATCCCAGTCGCAATACGCCTTCTTGACCACGATGCTGCCCTTGAGCAACAACCGCTCAAGCACCGGTTTGATGTCGAACTTGTCGAAATTCGCATCGCGCACACCGAGTGCGACGTTTTCGAAGTCGCAGAACATCGCCATGCTAACGGTATCGGGGGATGCGGCCATGGGTTTCTCCAGTTGTTTTCGTCAGAGGAGTATACCTTTCTCAGTGCCGGCTGCCTTGCCAAAAGAGTATCGACCTGACCGGACGAGGCCACTGATCAAGGAAGACGGGCACGGCAAGGCGAGATCCCGCCTCACGATCATCACGGTGTGCTCCTAAACCCCCGAAACATGCACGCAACAACAGAACGAAAATACACGTATTGACAAGGTTGATTTGATTCGCTAATAGTGGCGGTAACCTATGGGCACAACCGTCCTGCAATGCAGACGCATCAGCTGTCTTAACGCCTTTGGCCGACACGCTCCGCCACTTTCAAGAACGCTGAGGCATCCTTCATGAAGCTTGTTCAACTCGTCGCGTTTCTGGTGATCTCGTTCAGTTGCGCGCTGGGTTGTTACGCCCAGACAAAAATAACCTATCCGGCCCCGGAAAACGCCAACGACGTTCGTGTTCGCGACCTGATTGAAATCCTGAAGACCGCCTTGGATAGAACCAGCCCAAAATATGGGCCTTATACGGCAGCGCCTGCCTCCATTCTCATGAACGAAGCGCGTCAGCTTGCCGTGATTGAGCAGAGCAATACGATTATCAACGTAATCTGGAGTTCGACTTCGGAGGAAAAGGAACGGAAACCATTGCCGATTCGAATTCCGTTGCGCAAAGGCATACTGGGCTACCGGATTGCTTTAACCAGCAAGAGCAAGCAGGCAGAGATCGACAAGGTGACGACGCTCGATGATCTGAAAAAGCTGACGATTGGTCAGGGATTGGGCTGGGGTGATGTCGAGATCTACAAGTCCAACGGCATTACAGTTTTCAGCGCCCAGTATGACGGCCTTTTCAAGATGGCAGCAGGAGGTCGCTTTGATCTTTTCCCGAGAGGCATTTCCGAAATTGGCCCTGAGTTCGAAGCCAATTCAGCCGCCTTACCGGAGCTAGCCATCGAAAAAGGCCTGCTGATCTACTACCCATGGCCGTATTACTTCTTTTTCAATCCGCAAGACACGGCTCTTGCCATGCGCGTTGAAACGGGTATTCGAATGATGATTGAAGATGGAAGCTTTGACGCAATCTTCAAGAAATACAACGCCAATGCCATTGGAAAGGCAAACCTCAAAGGCCGTCGGGTTATCAGGATCGAAAACACGATTCTTCCCAAAGCGACACCGCTAAACGACAAAAACCTCTGGTTCGATCCGACCCGAGACTTGAAATAGGAATCCGCAATAGAGGACACAATGATTTACTGCGCTCCGAACCGGCCCCATAAGCGATTCATTGCGCCCTATACTGGAAATCGTGCCCATCCCGGTCTATAAACAGTTGAGAGGCTTAATCGGAGGAAACATCATGACAGGCTGGCTCTTTGTTCTTTGTTGCGCGGTTGGTCTTGCTGCTTACTTTTCCTGGCAGCGCAGGCGTATAGCACCTGAGCGTGAACCGGTCGCCAGTCAAGCCATCGCGCCGTATCACGGCGTCTCGATACGACCAGAAAAGAATTGCTGCTCGGGAGCAATGAATCTGAGGGGGCAGCGTTACCTGGCCCGAGAAGCGCCCCGCTTGCCGCTAACATTCTGTGACGCGGCAACGTGTCACTGCCGCTATTCGCACTTCGATGACAGAAGGGAAGGCGACCGCCGAAGAAATTACGCCCTGCAGCGTGGCCTTCGAACGGGCTCCAACAATCAGGAGAATCGTAGCGAGCGAGACCGCAGAAGGTCAAGATCAGCGGGTTTTCCATCCGACGCGATTTGACCGGCTGGAGTATTGCGACGAGGCTACCGTAGTGATGGCAAGGCAGTAGGTAGTCATGTTGAAGCGCGTAGATAAATAATTCCGTCATTCCGGGCTTGACCCGGAATCCAGTAGTCAGTCACGGAAAAAACAATGAACAGCCACCGTCATTCCGGCGAAAGCCGTAATCCAGTAGTGCACAACTGGATTCCGGGTCAAGCCCGGAATGACCAAACTTTTTTCATCTACGCGTTCCAGCATGACTGCCTACCAGTGGCGCGCAAATGATGCTCAACCCGGCTGCCAGAGCCCCTTGTTTTCCCGCAAACTGACGTTCCTCATCCCGTAAAGCGACCCTCTGGCCTGCCGCGTGGCATGCCCTGCGCATGCTAGAATCGTCCCCTTTGAATTTGCCGAATACGCCTGCTATTCGCTTTCAATCAGGAATCTTGCATGCTGAATCTTTTCGAATCCCTCATTCATCCCTACCCCGAGGACACACCGGACGTTCCGCCGAAAACCCTGTTTGCCTTCCTCTATGCAGGCACTCACGGGTTACGACCACTGATCGCCGTCATGGCCGTGCTCACGGCGCTCATCGGCGTCTTCGAGGCACTGCTTTTCGGCTTCCTGGGAAGCATGGTGGATTGGCTGTCCAAGATGCAACCGGCGACGCTTTGGGCCGAACAGGGCAGCACCCTGATCCTGCTGGCCGTCGCATTGCTGGCCAGCCCCCTGGTGCTGACCATCCAGGCCATGCTCAAGCAGCAGACGCTGGCGGCCAATTTTCCGATGTTGTTGCGCTGGAATTTTCATCGGT
The DNA here is from genome assembly GCA_038316625.1 of Burkholderiales bacterium. Lineage (GTDB taxonomy): Bacteria > Pseudomonadota > Gammaproteobacteria > Burkholderiales > Rhodocyclaceae > Propionivibrio. Next base: position 23,854 of record JBBQAT010000038.1, on the reverse strand, counting down.
TGATGCTTGGCCAGAGCATGAGCTTTTATCAGGACGAATTTGCCGGACGCGTCGCCACCAAGGTCATGCAAACGGCACTGGCCGTACGCGATTGCGTCATGATCGTCACCGACATTCTGGTCTGGGTGTCCGTCTACTTCATCAGCATGGTGATCGTCGCAGCGCACTTCGACACCTGGTTGCTGGTTCCTTTCGGCATCTGGCTCGCGCTCTACGCCAGTGCCATGCGCTATTTTGTGCCTCGCCTGGGCAAGGTCTCGCAAGCGCAGGCCGATGCCCGCTCGCTGATGACCGGGCGGGTCACCGATGCCTACGCCAACATCTCTACCGTGAAGCTGTTCTCGCATGGCAAGCGCGAAGCCTCCTACGTACGCTCGGCCATGGAAGAGTTCATGCAGACGGCCCACGCCCAGATGCGGCTGGTGACGGGCATCGAAATCATCAACTTTACCCTCAACATGCTGTTGATCATCGGCACCGCCAGTGTCGGTTTGTGGCGCTGGTCGCTGGGCGAAGCCGGTGTCGGCGCACTGGCGGCCGCAACCTCAATGGCGCTGCGGCTCAATGGCATCTCGCACTGGGTCATGTGGGAAATGGCACGGCTCTTCGAGAACCTTGGTACGGTGCAGGACGGCATGAACACCCTGTCGCGCCACAACGCCGTCACCGACCACCCGGGCGCGAAGGCTCTGAAGGTGACTCGCGGCGAGATCCGCTTCGAGAAGATGAGTTTCAGCTACGGCGAAAGCAAGCGCGTCATTGAGGACTTCACCCTGACTATCCGGCCAGGCGAAAAAATCGGTCTTGTCGGGCGCTCGGGCTCGGGCAAATCGACACTGGTCAATCTTCTGCTGCGTTTCTACGACATCGAGTCGGGTCACATCCTGATCGACGGACAGAACATCGCCGAGGTCACCCAGGAAAGCCTGCGTGCGCAGATCGGCATGGTGACCCAGGACACGTCGCTGCTGCACCGCAGCGTGCGCGAAAACATCCTCTACGGACGTCCGGACGCCAAAGACGCGGCAATGTTCGTTGCCGCCGAGCGCGCTGAAGCCGATGGCTTCATTGCAACGCTGACCGACCCCAAGGGCCGCAGCGGCTACGACGCCCACGTCGGCGAACGCGGCGTCAAGCTCTCCGGCGGACAGCGCCAGCGCATCGCGATAGCCCGGGTGATGCTGAAAGACGCGCCCATCCTGTTGCTCGACGAAGCGACCAGCGCGCTGGATTCGGAAGTCGAGGCCGCCATCCAGCAAAGCCTGTACCGCCTCATGGAAGGCAAAACCGTCGTTGCCATCGCGCACCGCCTGTCGACCATTGCCGCAATGGATCGGCTGATCGTGGTCGACGACGGGCATATCGTCGAAGAAGGCAATCACGCCAGCCTGCTGGGGCTCGGCGGGCTGTACGCCCGCTTGTGGGCACATCAAAGTGGTGGCTTCCTGGGCGAGAGCGACGAGTGAAAGACACGCTTGCCGCAGCGCAGAGCTTGCAAAGAACGCCTTAACAACAGGCGCAGCGATTTCAGTAATCGCAAGAAAGGACAGTTGCAAAAGCTGGATCCGGCGACTGGCGCTGTGCTGGCAGAATACGACATGGTGATTGGTATTGAAGACCTGGGCTTCGATGCCGAGGGGAAGCTCTGGTCGGTTTCCGAGGCGGGTACCCAGCGCTGGTCAAAGTGGAGCAAAACCTTCCCTGTAATCTTTCAGACTGACACCGCCAAGCTGCGTTAGAACGAGAATCGGGGTTGTGTTGCGGTATTTGATCAACGGTCTATGGGAATACAGGCTCCCGCTTTCATCGTACTTGCAGGCCAATCGATATGGGCTTCTTGAGCAGGCATGCCATGGAAACCAATGTTTACGCGGCTCTCGACGCATACAAGGCGGAAATCGCCTATTGACGGGTGTCCCAGACCGTCGCGCTGGTTAGCTTGCCAACTCGGGAATCAGTCTCAGCAGCGTAATTTCCGAGGGCGCGCCGAAGCGTTTGGGCGGGCCCCAGTAGCCGGTGCCACGACTTGTATAGACCCACAACCGGCCCAGACGATGCAGTCCGGCGGTAAAGGGCTGCTGCAGGGTGACGAACAGGTTCCATGGCCAGAATTGCCCGCCGTGCGTGTGGCCGGACAACTGAAGATCGAAGCCAGCGGCTTCTGCCGCGTGCGCCGAGCGCGGTTGATGCGCCAACAGTAGGCGCGGAACACCTTCCGGGCTGCCGAACAGCGCCGCGTTGGGATCGCTGCGCAGATCGGGGTTGAAGGCATGCGCGCTGTAATCGGTCACGCCGGCGACCACCAGATGGGCGCCGTTGTGTTCAATGACGACGTGCTCATTGCTCAGGCCGCGCAAACCGAGGCGGCCGAATTCCGCCATCCACGCTTCGGCGCCGGAGTAGTACTCGTGGTTGCCGGTAACGACAAAAACACCGTGCCGCGCCGCGAGTTTCGCCAGCGGCGCGGTGTGTTCCGAGAGATGCTCGACGCTGCCATCGACGACATCGCCGGTAATCGCGATCAGGTCGGCACCGAGGCTGTTGACGCGTTCGACGATGGCGTGGACGTAATTACCCTTGATCGTCGGGCCAACGTGGATGTCGCTGATCTGAGCAATGGTGAATCCGTTCAGCGCGGCGGGTAAGCCAGCGAGGGGAATATCAACGCGAACAACGCTTGCCGTTCGGCGTGCATTGACGAAGCCAATCATCGTCAGCAGCGATGCCGCGACCAGCACTCCAATGGCGGACGCGGTGGCAAATGATGAGCCGGAGATCAGCAATAACACGTCACGTAGCACCGTCAGGACCAGCACGGAGGAAAACAGCCCCATCGCCACCGAGCCGACCCAGCTGACGCGGTCGGCTGTTTCGGGACGGGTGACGATAAAGCGCGCCAGCATGCTCATGGGAAGCAGAAAGGTGCTGGCGACCAGTAGCAACGAGCCGAGCAGCAGACCGGCCATGCCTATCGGGAGCGCCGGGAAAAGGCGCCACCCGATGTAGGCGTGAAACATGCCCAGGACGGGAATGACGGTCAGCATGAAGCGGCGCAGCCGTGCCGGCAATCTACCCGGACCCGGATTACTCGGCATTCGGCGTGGCGCCCTGTGTATCGCTGCCGTCGCGTTTTCCGGCACGGCACCAGCGGCACCAGCGACCATCAAACTGACCTTTCAGTTGCTCACGCTCTTCCGGGCTCATGCTTTCCCAGTGATGGTGGCGGTCGCGCCAGCGTCCATGGCCGCGACCATGAAAGCCGCCAAAGAGGATCTTGCTCAGGAACAAAATGCCGAGCGCCTGCAGGTAGCTGACGGGTTGCGCGCCGAGGAAAACGGCAGGTATCAGCCAGTTCCACAGCAACATGACCACAGCGCCCAGCGCGCCGATTCCGATGATCGCCAGCAGGCCGATCTTGAAGCACCTTGATTTGAAGTTTGATACGTCACATGCGCTGCGCATTGCGTGTTCCTTTACCAAGAAAGTTCGTCATAGAGGGGTTGCAGCCGCTCGCGCAGGTGCAACACGGCCAGTCGTTTCCGGCCGAGCAGGGTATTGATGTTCTCCCCGCTTTCGGCCGCCAGTTCCTTGAAACTGCGCCCATCCAACTCATGGGCGATGAATACGTCGCGTTGCTTTGGCGGCAGTTCATCGAGTGCGACCAAGATGGCATCGAGTACCGCGCCGCGCTCATAGGCCGCTTCCGGGCCGCTGTCGAGCGCAGGCAGGGCCTGCTCCAGCCAGTACTCATTGTCAACATCGTCCGGTTCGCCCGTTGCCTGCGGCAAAGGCTCTTCGCGCTTTTTGCGGAAGCGGTCGATGATGCGGTTGCGTGCGACACGAAACAGCCAGGCACCGATTTTCTCTATCGGCTCGGGCAGGCGATAAGCCTCGACAAACTCGAAGAACACGTCCTGCAGAATGTCCTCAGCCTCGCCCGCGTCCCGCACGCGCTGACGGATAAAACCGCCTAGCCGCCCGCGTTCACGCGTGATGGTGTCGGTCAGGTATCGGTTCTGTTCAGTCATCACTGTGTAAGCGGTTAGAGGCGTCAACGTCGTATCCATACCGGTGAAGACGATTCACCGGGCTGAATATTGTGGTCAGGCAAAAAAGTAATTTCGCTCAAAGAGATGGCGGCTGTGCCGGCCCGACGGCGAAAACAGACAGCCCAGCGCAATGGTGATGCCGCGTTAAATCCCGGCTTTGGCTGGAATGGCGGCCTATTTAGACCTTGTCGGGCCGAATCAATAGCGTCCTAGCGGTGAATTCTTGTTCATTTCACAGACCGTGCAGAACCTCTCCTCGCAACCCCGCAAGATAGGCGTCGACAATCAACGGCCCATAGCTACCCAGCGGAAAGAGCGTCCGGTCGAGCGTCCAGTTTACGACCAGTCCATCCACGACGGCGATCAATCCCATTGCGGCACACCGAGGGTCCAACGTAGAAGGCAAAAAACCGCGTTGCTGTGCCAGGCGAAAACCCTCCTCACTGATCGCCAGGAAACGACTTCCACATTCAAGATGTGTATCCCGGATCGCCGCCATTTCACCGACATACTCGCACTTGTGCCAGGAGATCTCCAGAATCCGGAAGTAGCGTGGATCATTAACCATGAGGTCGATAAAATACAGAGTCAAATCACGCAAACGATCAACCGGATTTCCTTGTTCCAACGATTGCATTTCGGCCAACCGCTCCTCGAGCGGCCCGACAACCCGCTGAGTCAACGCATGAAACAGGGCGGCCTTGTTGGCAAAATGCCAATAGACGGCACCGCGCGTCACGCCTGCGGCTTTGGCAATCTCGGCCAGCGAAGTATGGCTCACCCCGTGCTCCTGAAACACGATCTCGGCCGCATCAAGTATTGCCCGGCGCGTTTCCTGAGCTACTTCTTTTGTTTTCCTGACCATGAATTTTTCCTTCTCTCTGTGTCTACACAGAAGCGATGACCGATATTCTAGCCCAACGCTTACATACATGCACGAATGTATGTAAAATACGCGTTTTCCCCAGCTTACTAATCTTGACACCTCGTCTCGAGGCCACCCGTACCGGAGACTCACCATGATGCGCAGATTCATTCCCTTCAGCGCCTTTCCACGCCCCGCCCTGCTGGTGGCAGTTACCGCCGCCTTGGCAATTGTCGCCTGCGGCAAGGCCCCTGCCCCCGGCGGCATGCCCCCTGGCGCGGGCGGTCCTCCCGAAGTCGGCGTGGTTACCGTACAACCGCAAACGGTAGCGATTACCAGTGAGTTATCCGGCCGCACGGTAGCCAACGTGATCGCCGAAATTCGTCCGCAGATCGGCGGAATCGTACAGAGCCGCTCCTTCCGCGAGGGTGGAGAAGTGAAGGCTGGAGAGCAGTTGTATCAGATCGATCCGGCGGTCTATCAAGCTAACTATGAGAGCGCCAAGGCCGGTCTGGCGAAAGCTGAAGCCAATCTGGTAACGGTTCGTCTGAAGGCTGATCGTTACAAGGAATTGCTGTCGGCGAAGGCTGTCAGCCAGCAGGCATTGGACGACATCCAGGCCTCGCTCAAGCAGGCTGAGGCCGATGTGGCTGCCAGCAAGGCCAGTGCCGAACTCGCGCGCATCAACGTGGCTTACACCCGCGTCGTGTCGCCGATCAGTGGCCGCATTGGCAAATCGGAGGTGACTCAGGGAGCGCTGGTCACGGCAAACCAGGCGACTGCGCTGGCAACGGTGCAACGGCTCGACCCGATCAACGTCGATGTAACGCAATCGACGCGCGACATGATGCAACTTAAGCGCGCATTTGACGCCGGCCAGATCAAGAGCACCGGCGACGGCCAAGCGAAGGTCAAGCTGCTGCTCGAAGACGGCAGCGCCTACCCGCTCGAAGGCAAGCTGGCGTTCTCCGAAGCGACCGTCGATGCCGGAACAAGCACGGTCACGCTGCGCGCCGTTTTCCCCAATCCGAAACGTGAACTGCTGCCGGGCATGTATGTTCGGGCCGTCATCGAGCAAGGCGTGCGCGAGCAATCCCTGCTTGTGCCGCAACAGGGCGTTTCACGCGACCCGCTCGGCAATGCGACGGCCATGGTCGTCGGTGCAGAAAACAAGGTTGAACCGCGCCAGCTCAAGGCCGAGCGAGCGATCGGCGACAAGTGGCTGGTCACGGAAGGCCTCAAGGCCGGTGATCAGCTGATTGTCGAGGGCTTGCAGAAAATCCGTCCCGGCGCTTCCGTGAAACCGGTTCCCGCCGGTTCGCCAAGTGCCGCGCCGGGTGGCAAACCCGGTGCTGCCGGTGCCGCACCGGCAGCCGCTGCTGGCAGAGCGGAGGGCAAGCCCACCGACAAGCCTGCCGATCAAACCCCTGCTGACAAGAAATAAGGAGCACGGCACATGGCACGTTTCTTTATCGATCGCCCGGTCTTTGCCTGGGTGATCGCCCTGGTCATCATGCTGGCCGGCGCGCTGGCGATCCGCACGCTGCCGATCACCCAGTACCCGACCATCGCCCCCCCGGCCGTCGTCATCAACGCCAGCTACCCCGGTGCTTCCGCCAAAACCCTGGAAGACTCGGTGACGCAGGTTATCGAACAGAAGATGACCGGCCTCGACAATCTGCTCTACATGTCCTCGTCGAGCGACTCCTCGGGACGTGCGTCGGTCAAGCTGACCTTCAACGCCGGCACCAACCCCGACATCGCCCAGGTACAGGTGCAGAACAAACTGCAACTGGCCATGCCGTCGCTGCCGCTGATCGTGCAGAATCAGGGCGTGCAGGTGGCCAAGACTTCGGCCAGTTTCCTGATGGTCGTCGGCCTCACCTCCGACGACGGCAAGCAGACGCAGTCCGACCTCTCCGATTACCTGATCTCCAACGTCCAGGACCCGCTCAGCCGGATTCAGGGCGTCGGCGAAGTGCAGGTGTTCGGCGGCCAGTACGCCATGCGCATCTGGCTTGATCCGGCCAAGCTGCTCAGCTACAAGCTGACGCCGGCCGACGTGAAGAGCGCCTTACAGGCACAGAACGCGCAGGTGTCCGCCGGCCAACTCGGCGGCAGCCCATCGGTTGAGGGACAACAACTGAACGCGACCGTCACCGCACTCTCCCGTCTGCAAACCCCCAAGCAGTTCGAGTCGATCTTGCTGCGCACCACGGCGCAGGGCGCCAGTGTTTACCTGCGTGACGTCGCGCGCGTCGAGCTCGGTTCGGAAAACTACGGCTTCGTCAGCCGCTATAACGGCAAACCGGCCTCCGGCCTGGCCATCCGCCTGGCCTCCGACGCCAATGCGCTGGAGACGGCCAAAGCGGTACGTGCGAAGATGGACGAGTTGTCGAAGTACTTCCCGACCGGTGTCAGTTACGTCATCCCCTTCGATTCAACGCCCTTCGTCCGGATTTCGATTGAGGAAGTTGTCAAGACGCTGATCGAAGCCATCGTGCTCGTTTTCTTCGTCATGTGGCTGTTCCTGCAGAACTTCCGCGCCACGCTGATTCCAACCATCGCGGTGCCGGTCGTTCTGCTCGGCACCTTCGGCGTGCTGGCCGTGTTCGGTTATTCAATCAATACCTTGACGATGTTCGCCACGGTACTGGCCATCGGTCTACTCGTCGACGACGCGATCGTCGTCGTCGAAAACGTCGAGCGCGTGATGAGCGAGGAAGGCTTGTCGCCGAAAGAAGCGACGCGCAAGTCGATGGATCAGATTGTCGGCGCGCTGATCGGCATCGCCATGGTGCTCTCGGCCGTGTTCATCCCGATGGCTTTCTTCGGCGGCTCGACCGGCGTCATCTACCGACAGTTCTCGATCACCATCGTCTCGGCGATGACCCTGTCGGTGATCGTCGCCATCATCCTGACGCCGGCCCTGTGCGCTTCGATCCTGAAGCCGATCCACAAGGGTGAGCATTACAGCGAGAACTGGTTCTTCCGCAACTTCAACCGTTTCTTCGACAGTAGCGTGAAGCGCTACGAATCGAAGATCGGCAAGATGATCGGCAAGCGTACGCGCTATATCGTCATCTACCTGCTGATCGTCGTCGGCATGGCCGCAATGTTCCTGCGTCTGCCGACGTCCTTCCTGCCCCACGAAGACCAGGGCGTCATGTTCGCCATGGTCCAGCTGCCTGCCGGGGCGACGCTGCAACGCACGGAGAAGGTACTCGATCAGGTACAGGACCACTTCGCCAATAACGAGAAAGAAGCCGTCAAGGAAATGTTCGCCATCGGCGGCTTCAGCATGGCCGGCTCCGGCCAGAACGTCGGCATGGCCTTCATCAAGCTCAAGGACTGGGACGAGCGCAAACGCCCCGACCTCAAGGTCAAGGCCATCGCCGGACGCGCCATGGGCGCTTTCTCGCAGATTCGCGATGCCATGGTCTTCGCCTTCGCCCCGCCGGCGGTGATGGAACTCGGCAACGCCAGCGGTTTTGACGTCCAGTTGCAGGATCACGGCTCGCTCGGCCATGCGGCGCTGATCAACGCGCGCAACATGTTTCTCGGCATGGCCTCGCAGGACAAGCGGCTGGCCGCCGTGCGACCGAATGGCCAGGACGACACGCCGCAGTACGAACTCGATATCGACCAGGCCAAGGTCGGCGCGCTGGGCATTTCGATGGCCGAGGTCAATGACTTGCTGGCATCAGCCTGGGGCGGCAGCTACGTCAATGACTTCGTCGATCGCGGCCGCGTGAAGAAGGTCTACCTGCAGGGCGACGCGCCGTCGCGCATGCTGCCCGAGGACCTCAACAAGTGGCATTTCCGCAACAAGGCCGGCGAGATGGTGCCTTTCTCGGCCTTCGCCACAGGCCACTGGATGTACGGGTCGCCACGTCTTGAGCGCTACAACGGTTCGTCGTCGGTCGAGATCGTCGGCCAGGCCGCTCCCGGCTTGAGTACCGGCGATGCGATGACCGCCGTCGAAGAGATCGCCGCCAAACTGCCACCCGGCATCGGCTTTGAATGGACCGGCGTGTCCTTTGAAGAACGGCGTTCCGGCACGCAGGCGCCAGCGCTTTATGCCATTTCGCTGCTCGTCGTCTTCCTCAGCCTCGCCGCACTCTACGAGAGCTGGTCGGTGCCCTTTGCGGTCATGCTGGTCGTTCCGCTCGGCATCATCGGCGCGCTGCTCGCCGCCTACGGACGCGGCATGTCGAACGACGTGTATTTCCAGGTCGGCCTGCTCACTACCATCGGTCTCGCGGCAAAGAACGCGATCCTGATCGTCGAATTCGCTCAGGCGCAGATCGACCAAGGTCTCGACCTGTTCGAGGCGACGCTCAACGCCGTACGCATGCGACTAAGACCAATCCTGATGACCTCGCTGGCCTTCGGTCTCGGCGTGTTGCCGCTGGCAATGGCCACTGGCGCCGGCTCCGGCAGCCAGACGGCGATCGGTACCGGTGTGCTCGGCGGCATGATCAGCGCCACCGTGCTAGGCATCTTCTTTGTACCGGTGTTCTTTGTCGTCGTACGGCTGATCTTCAAGGGCAAACGGCCAGTCGCCGATGCGCCCGCCAGTGATAGTGCCCCGCAGGAGACCAAGTAATGAATCGAACACTCCTCGGCATCGCCTTAAGCCTGGCACTTAGCGGTTGCGCAAACTTCGCCCCGGATTTTCTGCGACCAGCCGCGCCGATCCCGACCGAATGGCCCGCGTCGGCGGCACCTGTCGGGCAGGGTAAATCGCTGGCCGAAACCGGCTGGCAGGATTTCTTTGCCGACGCCCGCCTGAAGCAAGTGGTTGATCTGGCCTTACACAACAACCGCGACCTGCGCGTGGCGGTGTTGACTATCGAGAAAGCCCGCGCCCAGTACCAGATCGGCGACGCCGCGCGCTATCCGGCGATCAATGCCAGCGCGGCGGATAACGTGCAGCGGCTGCCCGATGTTCTTTCGGCCGGTGGCAAGGGCCAGGTCACGCGCCAATACAGCCTTGGCCTCGGTTTCTCCGGCTATGAACTCGATTTCTTCGGCCGCGTCGCCAACCTGAAGGATCAGGCGCTGGAGCAATTCCTCGCCACCGAAGACGCGCAACGCAGCACCCACATCAGTCTGGTCGCCGAAGTCGCCAATACCTGGCTGGCGCTGGCGGCCGATCAGGAACGCCTGCAACTGGCGCGCGAAACACTGACCAGCCAGCAAAGCTCGCTGTCAATGACGCAACGCACCTTCGACGTGGGTGTTTCGACTGCGCTCGACCTGAACCAGGCGCGCATGGCCGTTGAAAGTGCCAAGGCCGACGTAGCTCGCTTTACGGCCTCTGTCGCGCAAGACAGAAACGCATTGAATCTGGTCGTTGGCTCAACGACGCCGGACGAACTGCTTCCCGCAAAGCTGACGGAAGTGGCGTCCGCCATGAACGAAGTCCCGGCCGATGTCCCTTCGGAAACGCTCCTGCAGCGCCCGGACATCGCTCAGGCCGAGCGCCTGCTGCGCGCGGCCAACGCCAATATCGGCGCGGCCCGTGCGGCGTTTTACCCGCGCATCGTACTGACCGCATCGGGTGGCGTCGCCAGCAACCACCTCTCGAACCTGTTCGATGGCGGCACCGGCACCTGGTCCTTCCTGCCGCAGATTGTCCTGCCGATCTTCAACGCCGGTGCCAACCAAGCCAATCTCGACGCGGCCCGTGCGGACCAGAAAATCCGCATCGCCCAGTACGAGAAAGCCATTCAGGGTGCCTTCCGCGAATCATCGGACGCCCTCGCCGTACGCGCCACGGTCGGTGACCAGATGGCGGCACAGCAAGCGCTGGTCGCGGCAGCGGCGGAATCCTATCGCCTGTCGGACCTGCGTTACCGCACCGGCGTCGACAGCTACCTCCCGGTACTCGATTCGCAACGCAGCCACTACGCGGCGCAGCAAGGCCTGATCACCGTGAAACAAGCGCAGCAAGGCAATATCGTCAGCTTGTACAAGGTGTTCGGCGGCGGCTGGCAGGAGAAGACGGGCAGCTGATCCGACAACCACCCCGAAAGGCTCGTAAACAGGCGTTCTTTGAAGCCTATACCGTGGAAGTCGCATGAATATTGGCTTCCACGGCACCATTGCTATAGATGCCCTATTTCATTGACTCTTCGGGTTATCCAACCGAAAGTGGCAGGGCAATCGCATGAGCAGACTCTCCCTCCCCTTCAAGGGAAGGGTTGGGGTGGGGATGGGGAAAAAACGACGAATCTGTTGCTGATATGCAGTCAATACAGCCCCATCCCCCACCCAACCTCCCCCTTGCACCCACAAGGGTGTTTCCTTCGGGGCAAAGGGGAGGAGTTGATGTTGTTCGCATTCATGCGATTGCCCTGCCGAAAGTGGCAAGCCCTCACAATATCTTCATGCTTGTTACGTATTCATGTAAGCATGATTCGCCACGCTTTCGATCTTCTCTTGGTCCACGCGGCAAATGCGCCATTCTTTGAAAACGTGTGCGCCGAGTTTCTCGTAGAACCCGATGGCGGGTTCGTTCCAGTCAAGAACCATCCATTCGAAGCGACCGCAATCGTGATCCAGGGCGATTTGTGCCAGGTGAGCCATGATGGCCTTGCCGGCACCTTGACCGCGATAGTCGGCGTCGAGAAACAAGTCGTCCAGCCACAAGCCGCGTTTTCCAACCATGCTGGAGAACGTGAAAAAGTAGGTGACGTAACCAATGGGCTTCCCGCTTGAAAACACAAGAAGAAAAGCGCCCGACGGCAGTTCACAGAACAAGGCATTTCGCAGCGACTCCTCGGTTGCGGTGACCGTCAAGTCTTCAAATGCCGCCATGGATCGGATGAACGCCAGCAACAGAGGGATGTCTTGAGTCGTGCCCTCGCGGATCGTTACATCAACGTTGCTTATCACGGAATCCATACGATACTCACCTGTTCACACCAATAGAGGGCACCCATTTTCCCTCTTTGCTCAATCAGGTGCCAATTTCAGTCGCCATTCGGCATTTGCTTTGTAGAAACGGTCCAGAGAGGCTCGTAAACAGGCGTTCTTCGAAGCCTATGTCGTCGAAGCCTCATGGATATTGGTTTCCACGGCATCATCACTCAAGACACCCTATTTCATTGACTCTCAGGGCATACGTCCAGCCCAGCGCTCGCTTCCCTGACGCACCACCTCTTCCAGAGCGCCTTCGCGCGCATAGCCCGCCCGCACCTCGGACGCGCCATTCCGCCCCTGCAAGACCTCGGTACGCAACAGATTGAGCGCCTCGGTCGATCCCAGATCATAGGCATGCATCTCGATACGCGCCATGGTCTGCAGGATGTCGTCACGAATGATCCGCTGCTCGGCGCTGCCGGGGATGACCAGCGTGCCGTCATAGCCGAAGCGGCAGGCCTGGAAGCGGTTGAAGGTATAGACCAGATAATCGTCCTCGCTCGGCTCTACCGGCTTTTCTTCCAGCAGGTAACGGGCCAGCGCCTGCGCGTAGGCGGCGATCTGCGCGGCACGCTCGACGGTCAGCGGCGTATCCATGACACGCAGCTCGATGGTGCCGAACTCGGGTTTCGGGCGAATGTCCCAGTAGAAATCCTTCATGCTCTTGACCACGCCCGTGGCGATCATCTTGCGGTAGTGAGCGGTGAAGTCGTCCCAACGCAGGACAAAAGGCGCGCGTCCGCTGAGAGGAAAGGCGAAGACCGAATTGAGCCGTGCCGACTGGAAGCCGGTATCGGCCCCCTGCACGAACGGTGACGCGGCCGATAGCGCAATCAGGTGCGGAACGTAGCGGCTGAAGGCGTGTAATAACCAGAGCGCCTTGTCCGGGCAGTGACAGCCGATATGCACATGCTGGCCAAAAACGGTGAATTGCTTGGCCAGGTAACCATAGAGCTGCGACATGTGCTGGAAACGCGGTGAATCGAAAATCACCTGCTTTTTCCAATGCTGAAAGGGGTGGGTGCCGCCGCCGGAAAGCAGGATACCCAGACGGTCGCCCTGCCGGACCAGTTCGTTGCGAAGGCTGCGCAACTGGGCCAGTGCGTCGTTGTAGTCCTGACAGATGTCGGTCGACAATTCAATCATCGAATCGGTGATTTCCGGCTTGACGTCGCCCGGATGCTCGCGTCCGGTCATCTCGCGCAACAGGTCGGGTGCCGCCCCGATCAGGTTGTAGTCCTGACCGCCGATGATCTGCAACTCCAGTTCAATGCCCAGGGTCAGCGCTTCGGATTTCGAAAACTCCGGCAGTACATTCTCGGTTGCGTTATTCACGGTGTTCTCCACTCCATCGGATACACAGCGCCACGATGATCGGGCCGGCCAGCTCCATGATCGCCGCCGCGCTCATGGCCACCGGCATCAGCGTGCCCTGCAGTTGCGGATAGAGTTGCCCGAGATCGGCGGCAGCGACCATCACCGGGCCGGCCGCCGGCGACAGCGCGAGGCCAAGCAGCAGACCCTGCCGCCAGCTGATGCCGGCGGGGCGCGACAACAGCAGGACGCCGCCGAGCTTGGCCAGCATGCGCGCACCGATCAGGACCAGCGCCAGAAGACCGCCGGTCAGCAGATGCTCGACCTTGATCTGCATGCCGACGACGAGGAATAGCATGACCACCAGCACACCGCCGACCGAACCGAAATGCTTGGGGAAGACCCAGGCCCGCTGTTCGCCATTGCGCAGGACGATGCCGGCGAACAGCATGCACAGGGTGACCGGCAGTCGCAAGGCCTCGATCAGGCCAATGGTCATCAGCACCAGTCCGAGCAGGATGATCGAGGCGTATTCGTCGCGCAACTTCAGCCAGCGGTGCAGCCCGCTGACGGCCATGGCCAGCAGTTTACCGACGATCAACCCGGCACCGATCAGGTAGAGCGGATGCGTGATCGCCAGTATCCAGTCGCCGCTGTAGCGTTGATGCAGCACGCCGAGCGCCAGGTGGACGGTGATGACGGCGTAGATGGTATCCAGCGCCGTCAGCACCAGCAGACGGGTACTGACCTGGCCTTGCGCGTTGCTCTCGGCGACCACGCGCATGATGACGGCGGGGGAGGTGGCCATGCCGAAGGCGCCCAGCAGGATCGCCGGCTCGATGGCCAGGCCGAGATAGCGGCTGACGGCAAATACTGCACCAAAGGCCAGCAGGGCTTCACAGAGGCTAGTGACCAGCAGCCAGCGATTGTTGCGCAGCCAGCGCAAATCGACGCGACTGCCCAGTTCAAAAAGCAGGATGGCCAGCGCGACGTCGAGTCCGCGGTTCAGCCATTCGCTGTGCGCGGCGACCAGCCGGTCGCCGGCAATGGCCGCCACCAGCATGCCGACAAACGGATAGGCCGTGATTCGTGGCAGGCCCAGATGATGACGTACCCATTCGCCGGCCAGCGCCGCACCAACGATGGCCAGGGCGATCCACAGCAAGGGGCCCAAGGCTAGCGGCCAGACCGGCAGGAAAAAGAAGGACGGTTCGATAGTGCTTCCCATATCAGAGCATTCCCCGGTTGTTGTGGGATTGGCAGAGGATGAATTCACACGCGTACCAAGCGCGTGTCGACGGGTTCTTGCCGAAGCAACGGAGATCTATTGATTCGATACGCTTCCTCTTTTTATTGTGCGCAGAAATGGAAACGCGTCACTCCAATCGAGTGGAATGAACTATCGACCTCCTTTTAGCAAAAGGCGTGCCGATTTTTGATTGTCATGGAAATCAATACCTTGCAATACGTTAAGACTCCGGCACCTGTTTCCCCTCGCCTATCCTGTCGCTCAACGGCGACAGAGAAGGAGCTGATCGCGTCGAAACGCAGGCAGCGAGGCCTTGAGCGCTGTCGTTCACCGGCGACAGCAATCAAGGCTCAAGGGCCGCCTGGCCATTGTCGGAAAGCCTGGAGTAGCGCACGTGACAGATTCGCAGATACACAATTCTTTACATGACAGAGAAAGAACGGCAACCGCGCGCAAGCACACTGCCCTGCATGCCAAACCGGCATGCACGAACGAATGGAGAAAATCATGGAAACGAACAACGAATCGCCGAGCGATGGCGCATCAGCTGAAAAGAAAAAGTATTGCGCCGGCAATGCCGGCGGCGGAGAAACTGGCAAGGGCTGCAGTCGGCGACGTCACTGGATCGGGGCAGCGCTTGTTGTCGGCGCGATCGCGTCGGTCGTTGCCTTCAACGCGTACTCCGGGCAATCTGGTAGCGGCGGCATGTGCTCCACCTGGTACGGACATCGTGGGCCGCACGAACTTTTCGGCAGCAAAGATGCCACAAGACATGTGGATTTCGTCGTTGATCGCATCATGAACGAAGTCAAGGCCGACGATGCGCAAAAACTCAAAGCGCGCGGAATTGCCGAGGCCGTCGCCGGTGATCTAAAGGTATTGGCAACGCAACATCGCGAAAGTCACCGGGAGTTCGTCGCCATTCTCAGCGAGCCGACGCTGGATCGTGCCAAGCTGGAAGCATTGAGGTCAAAAACAGCGCATAGCGTTGATGAATCATCAAAACGAATCACCGTCGCTATGGCTGATCTGGCGGAAGTCCTGACCCCCGCCCAGCGGCTGCAATTGGTTGAACGGATCGAAAAGAAACATGACTTCCGGGTGTCAAAGTGATCACGAAAAAATCCCGTGCTGATCGTGATCTCTAATCGGTGGCCGGGTCTGATGTAAACTTCACACGGAGCAGTTGGAAAACGTTGATGTCTCCAGGCCGGTGCCTGCCTTTCCGCCTGTCGCCCAGAATAGCGATTCGGCCTGGTTTTGGCACGTTTCGTCGCAAAGGGCTCGACACGAGGACACCAAATGCTGAAAGTGCCGTTTTTCGAAACAACTGAAGATCGACAGGTAACCCGATCCTTGCCGTACCAGGAACGAACAATAATGAATAGATACCGCTCGCGGACGATCATAACGCTCACGGCCCTTTCTGCCCTGCTGGCGGCGTGTGCCGTCGGACCCGACTACCGGCACCCGGAGCCACCAAGCGCGCAACAATGGCAGGCACCACTGCCGCACGGCGGTGACCCGGCCCTGTTGACGAACTGGTGGTCGCAGTTCGACGACCCGCTGGTGGCCGAACTCATCACTGCCGCCGAGCACGACAACCCCGGCTTGAATCAGGCGCTGGCGCGCATCGCGCAAAGTCGGGCGGGGATTGCTGCGGCGCGCTCCGCCCTCTTCCCTGCGCTGGCCGGCAATGCCATCGGGCAACGCAGCGGCGGCGAACTGGGCCCGCTGACCCCGCTTCAGACGCTGGGCAAAGCCTCGCTCGATGCAAGCTGGGAAATCGATCTGTTCGGTGCCAATCGGCGCAACCGTGAAGCGGCGCAAGCGCGTTTCGAAGGCACCCAAGCAAAGTGGCACGACGCCCGCGTCTCGCTGGCGGCCGAGGTCGCGCAGAATTACGTCGGACTGCGGGCCTGTGAATGGCTGGTGAAGAGTGGCGAAGAGGACTTGGCCTCACGCCGCGAATCCGAGCGGCTCACGCAACTGAGGGTTGGTGCCGGTTTTGACGCCCCGGCCGACGGCGCGCTGTCCATGGCCAGCGCCGCCGAAGCCGAAGCCCGTCTGAACGCCCAGCAGGCCGAATGCGATATCAGCGTGAAAGCTCTTGTCGAGCTCACCGACCTGGACGAAACCGAACTGCGCAGCCGTCTGGCAAGCCGCACGGGTGTTTTGCCGACTCCGGCCATGTTCTCCATCCTGCAACTGCCGGCACAAACCTTGGCGCAGCGTCCCGACATTACGGCGACCGAGCGCGAGCTTGCCGCCGCCAGTGCGGAGATCGGCGTCGCCGAAGCAGCGCGTTACCCCAGCCTGACCCTGCTCGGGTCGGTCGGTTTCCAGTCGGTTCGCAGCGGTGGGGTGACGCTCGATGGCAGCCTGTGGTCGTTCGGGCCCTCGCTCAATTTACCGATCTTCAATGCCGGCCGGCTAGCCGCCAACGCCGACGCGGCGCAGGCCCGTTACGACGAGGCGCGCGCCAGCCATACCGGCCGTGTCCGCCAGGCGGTGCGCGAGGTCGAGCAGGCCTTGGTGCGCCTGAACAGCGCCAGTACCCGCGAAAGCACGGCGCAACGCGCTGCCGACGGCTACAACAAGGTATTTCTGGCCGCCAGTGATCGTGTGCGTGTGGGCTCGGGTTCCCTGCTTGAACTGGAGGATGCGCGACGCATTGCAGTCGCCTCGCGCACCCAGCTGCTTAACGTCCAGCGCGAACGTATCGTCGCCTGGATCAGCCTGTACCGCGCGGCGGGCGGAGGCTGGTCGCCCAGCGATCCGGCCGCGGTGGCAACGCCATGATCACACCTCGACTTGAACCCAGATTATCCATTAGCCAAAAATCCGTTCGCCCTGAGCCTGTCGAAGGGCTGTTCATGGTTCGACAGGCTCACCACGAACGGACTTCTGCACTAAATTTCGCCTATTGGATAATCTGGGTTGAATTCGATTCGCGCCGATCTGAACATTCCACAACAAATCTTCAAGAGAGTCTTCAATGATCAAATTCTCCCGCCCCATGAAAATGGGTCTGATCGCCAGCGCTGTTATTGCAGCGACCTCGCTTGCCTGGATCTCGGCCTCACCGGTGGCACAAGCCAAAGACGACAATGCGCTCAAGGTCTCCAAGACGGCGCTGACTGTTTCGGTAACCCAGGCGACCCGCAGCGAATGGCCATTGCTACTGTCAGCCAACGGCAACATTACGGCGTGGCAGGAAGCGATCATCGGGGCCGAAACAGGCGGACAACGCCTGGAAGACGTGCTCGTCAACGTGGGTGACCGCGTGCGCAAGGGGCAGTTGCTGGCGCGCCTCCAAAGCCAGACGGTCGGCGCTGAACTGGCGCAGACGCGGGCCAGCCTGCAGGAAGCGCAAGCGTCACAGGCAGAAGCGTCCGCCAATGCGGACCGCGCTCGCCAGCTGCAGTCCACCGGGGCCATGAGTGCGCAACAAATCAACCAGTTCCTCACCGGAGAACAGACGGCACGAGCCCGTGTCGGCGTTCTTGAAGCCCGAATCAAGGCCGATGAAATCCGCATGTCACAGACGCGCATCGTGGCGCCCGACGACGGCTCGATCTCGGTGCGACTGGCGACCATCGGCACCGTGGTTCAACCCGGTCAGGAACTCTTCCGCCTGATTCGCCGTGATCGCCTCGAATGGCGGGCCGAGGTGCCGGCCAGCGACTTGCAGTTGCTCAAGCCAGGGATGAAAGCCACGGTATTTACAGCCAGCGGCACCCCCGCTCCGGGGACGATCCGCATGGTCGCGCCGACGGTTGACCCGCAAACTCGCAACGGCATGGTTTATGTCGACATCACCAAAGCACAGGACGCCCGAGCCGGCATGTTTGCGCGCGGAGAAATCCAGCTCGGCAGTTCGGGCGCTCTGACGCTTCCGCAATCAGCCGTGCAGATGCGCGACGGTTTCCACTATGTCTATCGCGTCGGTACCGACAGCAGGATTGCCCAGATCAAGGTAAGCGTCGGTCGTCGTTCGGGCGACCGCATCGAGGTCACCAATGGCATCGACGCCAGCCAGAGCTTCGTCGCCAGCGGCGTCGGCTTCCTGTCCGACGGCGATACGGTTCGCGTGGTTGCCGCGCCAGCCGCTGAAAAGCCGCCCGTGGCAGCAACGGCTGGCAAGGCCTCCTGAGGATCATGCAATGAACGTATCCTCCTGGTCCATCCGCAATCCAATCCCGGCGATTCTGCTCTTTCTGCTGCTCACGCTCGTGGGCCTGATGGGCTTTCGCGCGATGAAGATTCAGAATTTCCCCGACATTGACCTCCCGATGATCGTCGTTTCGGCGTCGCTTCCCGGCACCTCGCCCGCCCAGCTTGAAACCGAGGTGGCGCGCAAGATCGAGAACTCCGTCGCCACGGTGCAGGGCGTCAAGCATATCTACACCAAAGTGCAGGATGGGGCCGTCACCATTACGGTCGAATTCGTCCTGGAAAAAAGCTCGCAGGAAGCCACTGAAGAAGTCCGCGATGCCGTATCCCGCGTTCGTTCAGACCTGCCCGGCGATATGCGCGACCCGATTGTGTCCAAGGTCAACCTGGCCGGCACGCCGATCCTGACCTACGCCATCGCCTCATCAAAGATGGACGACGTGGCCCTGTCGTGGTTTGTCGACAACGACATTGCCAAATCGATGCTCAGCGTCAAGGGTGTCGGCGCCGTTTCTCGCGTGGGCGGCGTTGATCGCCAGGTTCGCGTCGAGCTTGATCCCGACAAATTGCTGGCGCTGAAAGCAACCGCTTCGGACATCTCGCGACAGCTCCGGCAAGTGCAGCAGGAAGCGTCTGGAGGCCGTACGGATGTTGGCGGCAGCGAGCAATCGGTGCGCACCATCGCCACCGTGCAAACAGCCGCGGAACTGGCGGCCCTGCAGATTCCCTTGTCCGACGGACGCAGCATCCGTCTCGATCAGGTTGCGACGGTGCAGGACACCGTCGCTGATCGACGCAGCATTGCCTTGCTCAACGGGCAGCCCGTCGTCGGCTTCGAACTGGTACGCAGCAAAGGGGCCAGTGAAGTCGCCGTGATGAATGGCGCGCGCGCCGAGCTCAAGCGAATGCAAGAGCGTCATCCCGACGTCGAGGTAACCGAAGCCTTCAATTTCGTGACCCCCGTCGTGGAAAACTACGAAGGCTCGATGTTGCTGATGTATGAAGGCGCGTTGCTGGCGGTGCTGGTGGTGTGGTTCTTCCTGCGCGATTGGCGGGCGACACTGGTCTCTTCGGCAGCACTTCCGCTGTCGATCATTCCCGCCTTTGGCATCATGCAGATCTTCGGTTTCTCGATCAACGTGGTCACGCTGCTGTCGCTGTCGCTAGTGATCGGGATTCTGGTCGACGACGCAATTGTTGAAATCGAAAACATCATCCGCCATCTGCAGATGGGGAAAACGCCCTATCAGGCGGCGATGGAAGCGGCCGACGAAATTGGTCTGGCGGTGATTGCCACGACCTTCTCGCTGATCGCCGTGTTTCTGCCGACGGCCTTCATGACCGGCATCGTCGGCAAGTTCTTCGTGCAGTTTGGCTGGACCGCCGTGATCTCGGTTTTCTTCTCGCTGGTGGTCGCCCGCATGCTCACGCCGATGATGGCCGCCTATCTTCTCCGGCCCAAGACCAAAGGCCATGTGCAGGCCCGCTGGGAAAAGATCTATATGCGCTGCGCCACCTGGTGCCTGCATCACCGCGTGGCCACCACGGTTGTCACCGTGATCTTCTTTGTCGGCGTGCTCGCCGGACTGGCACCTTTGCTGCCCTCAGGCTTCATGCCGCCAGATGATCGTTCGCAAACCCAGGTAACGCTGACCTTGCCGCCGGGAAGCACGTTCACTGACACCTACGCCGTCACTCGCCAGGCCGAAAGCCTGATCAAGACCCATAAGCAGGTCAAGGATATCTACACGACCATCGGTGGCGGCGCGTCCGGCGACAATGCCTTCGACTCAAGTGGTGCCTCGGTGGTCACCAAGGCCACGCTAACGATCAACCTCACCGCGCGCGACGAGCGCCCGGGCATCAGCAAGCAGTCGGTGGAGGGCGATTTCCGGCGCATTCTTGAAGACCTCCCGGGAGCACGGATCAAGATCGGCATGGGCGATTCAAGCGAGAAATACCAGCTGGCGCTGACCGGTGATGACGGGAGGGTGTTGAGTGAACACGGCCAGCAGGTTGAACGCGATTTACGGACGCTGCCCGGCATTGGGGCAGTGACTTCCAGTTCAAGCCTGGTCAGGCCCGAAATCATCGTTCGCACAGACTTTGCCAAAGCCGCCGATCTCGGCGTATCGTCAGCAACGATTGCCGATACCTTGCGCATCGCCACAGCAGGCGATTATGACCAGGGACTGGCCAAGCTCAACCTGTCGCAACGGCAAATTCCGGTGGTCGTCAAACTGCGCGACGAAGCCCGCAAGGACGTCGACTTGCTCTCGCGGCTCTCCGTCCCTGGCAGTCATGGGCCGGTTTTGCTCGGCAATGTGGCCACCGTCGAAATCGGCAGTGGCCCGGCACAGATTGATCGCTACGACCGTATCCGCAACATCAATTTCGACGTCGAACTTAATGGCCAACCTCTTGGCGAAATTGAGGAACTTGCGAAAGCGCTGCCAAGCCTCAAGCAACTGCCCCCCGGCATCAGCATCAAAGCCGTGGGTGACGCCGAGGCCATGGGTGAGCTCTTTGAGGGCTTCAGTATCGCCATGCTCACTGGCATTCTGTGCATCTATATCGTTCTGGTGCTGCTGTTCAAGGATTTTGTGCAGCCGGTGACCATTCTTGCCGCACTGGTGCTTTCAATTCCGGGCGCGATCCTCGCGCTGTACATCACGCGCACAGCGCTTTCCATGCCGGCCATGATCGGCTTGATCATGCTCATGGGGGTTGCCACCAAGAACTCGATCCTGCTTGTGGAATATGCCATCATGGCACGCCGCAACCACGGCATGAGCCGTCTCGAAGCCTTGCTTGACGCGTGTCACAAACGTGCTCGGCCGATCGTGATGACCACCGTGGCCATGGGCGCGGGCATGTTTCCGATTGCCATCGGCTGGGGCAATGATCCAAGCTTCCGCGCACCGATGGCCATTGTCATCATTGGCGGCCTGATCACCTCGACCTTCCTTAGCCTTCTGGTCATCCCGGTGATCTTCACGGTGGTCGATGACATGCGTGAATTCGTGATGCGTCGGGTATTGCGGATCAAGACACCGACAGTTCAGGTGCCGGAATTAAGCGCAGCGCCGGAAGAAGTCTGAGCCGCCATGGGCGAACGCGTACTGATGATCGACGACGATGCCGCGCTGGCTCGCATGGTAGCGGAGTATCTCGGCTCGCGCGGCCTGGCGGTGACGGTGGCCGGCAATCTTGGCCAGGGCGAGACCTTGTTGAAGAGCGGCGGTTTCGATCTGTTGATTCTTGATGCCATGCTCCCGGATGGCGATGGCTTCGATCTCTGCAAGTCATGGCGACAACAAAGCCAGTTGCCGATCCTGATGCTCACGGCCCGAGGCGATGACGTTGACCGCATTGTGGGCCTTGAACTCGGTGCCGATGACTACCTGCCCAAACCCTTCAACCCGCGCGAATTGCTGGCCCGCTTACGGGCTCTGCTTCGACGCAGTCAGATGGTCGCCAAGGCACCGATTGGCGAGGTATTGCGCTTTGGCCGACTGGAGATTGACCGTGGTGCCCTCGAAGTACGCCTGAACGACCAGCCGGTCTCGCTGACGGCACACCAGTTTTCCCTGCTCTGGGCCCTGGCGACGCATCCAGGACGAGTGTTGAGTCGCGAAACCTTGCTTGAACTCGCGCGTGGCGACGCGCTTGAAGCCTTCGATCGTTCCGTCGATGTGCACATTTCGCGCATCCGCGCGGCCATCGAGGATGACCAGAAAGAGCCGCGACGCATCATTACGGTTCGCGGTGCCGGCTATGTGTTCGCGCAGCGGCAGGACGAGGCGCTCATCTCATGAAATGCGCGTGGCGGGCCCGTCTCCCGCGCCGTCATCTGCACCTGCAGATCTTCATGGGCTTCCTCAGCATCCTGCTGGTTCTGGCCGTGCTTACCGGCGGTCTCTTCTGGCATTACACCGGCGACACGGCGCGTACGGCGGATGAGCATGTCGCAACGCTTCTGGCCCGGCTGCTTCCGTTGACCGCCGATGAGATGGAGACCGATGAAGTCCTCCGTGCCATCAACGGGCTCTCCGGTGGGAGCGTTGCGCTGTACGCGCCGGATGGACATTTGCTGAAATCCATTGGCAACGCGGAACCGTGGCTTGAGTTGAAGCCGAACGCCCGTGAGTTTGAGCGCCCCTTCCACCCGGCGATACTCCCGGACGGCCGACGTCTCATGCTTGAATGGGGACAGCGCGGTCCATCGGGACATTTTGGATGGATTGCCCTCTTCCTGCTGCTTGCTGCAATGGGTTCCTACCCGATAGCCCGCCGCCTGACGCGGCGCATCGAAGCGCTCCAGTTGCAGGCAGAGGCCTGGGGCAATGGCGAGCTCTCGGCACGCGCCTCAGAAAAGGGTTGCGACGAAATCGCCGAACTCGCCCGTCATTTCAACACCGCCGCCGGACGCATCGAATCGCTGCTCGACAGCCAGCGCGCGATGCTTGCCGCTGCGTCTCACGAACTGCGCTCTCCGCTGACCCGGATTCGCATGGCCAGCGGTTTGATTGGCGATGAGCGCCCTGATCTTCAGGCACAAATTGCCCGCGATATCACCGAGCTGGACGTGCTCATCGGCGACCTGCTGCTGGCCAGTCGACTGTCGAGTGCCACGCCTCATCTGCATACTGAACCCGTTGACCTGCTCGGCCTGGCGGCCGAAGAAGCGGCCAGAACGGGGGCCGAACTTTGCGGGGAAGCGCTTACCCTGCAGGCCGATACAAAACTGATGCGTCATCTTTTGCGCAATCTTCTGGAAAACAGCCGACGACATGCGGCTGGCTCACCGATCGAGATCGAGGTCGCCGCGCTTGAAGCCGGAGGCGGCATTCTCCGGGTACTCGACCGCGGCCCTGGCGTTCCTGAAGGCGAGCGAGAAAAGGTGTTCGAGCCGTTTTACCGCCCGGCGGGAACCATCGAAACCGGCGATGGCGTCGGCTACGGCCTTGCCCTGGTGCAACGCATCGCCCGCCTGCATGGCGGCGACGCCCGTTGCCTGCACCGCGAAGGCGGCGGTGCCTGCTTTGAAGTCAGGTTGCCTGCGAAGCGCCCCCTGGGGTAAGGCGTACAGCGCGCGCCCGCAACTGACCGCAGCCGCCATCGATATCTTGCCCCGCAGAATCGCGTAAGCGCGCAACAATGCCGTGACGCTGCAGATGCCCCGCCAGTTGGGAGGCCCGCGCCAGCGTCGGCCGCTTGAAATCGAGTCCATCAACCGAGTTGAACGGGATGAAGTTCATCATCGCGTAT
>JBBQAT010000037.1:0-31063 GCA_038316625.1 Burkholderiales bacterium | reverse complement strand
CGCCCTCAGGCGAAGTTTGAAGAAAACGGAAATAAACCCGAAGAAGACGCGTCAGATACGATTATCTGAAGAAGACGGACGACAAAGAAAATGCCCGTTCGTCACGGCTGGAACAAGACAGATTCAGCTCGGCGGCCACAGCCTATCCCAGTTCGTAGATACAAGGCGATGGGAAACGGATTCCTTCGCGCGTGTACACGCGTGCGAGCGCGCTCACGTGTGCGTGCGGAAAACCGGTGTAACAGGTGTAACGGTGTAACAAAGGTCTGGATGCCGCGCCGTTTCTAGGTTTTCTTGTTACACCTTTGTTACACGATGGCCGGCTTTTTGGTGTAACAGGTGAGTTTGTTACACCAAACCGATTATTGGTGTAACAATGGTGTAACAACATAACTATATGATTTATATATATATTAGTTATTTTGTTACACCGTTACACCTGTTACACCACAATTTCGTCTCACACGTGCACACGCGCACGCGTAGCAGAAATAATGCCCGACTTCATTTTCTCGCCTTGTAATCGTCGAGTTGGATTGTGCGAGTTGTGCGCGCCGGATAGTGCGTCGCAAAGCTGCCATAAACGCCCGCTAATCAATTTTTTGGCGATTGCTGGGTGGGGTGTTGTCCGTAAACGCAAAAATCGCCTATGCGGCGATTCTGAGTGGTTTTAGCCTCATTTTTGCTACGCCTCTTTTCGTTCCATGCAGACGAATTTGTAAAACCGCCGCAAACTCGGGTAGTCCGGCGTCCGGTGGGGCACTGTTGATTTGCCGTCGCTGCCTTTTTCCAGCATTCCGGCTTTGGCAAGGGCGTCCGCCGCCGCCGTTTTATCGTACCCCTCCACGATCTCGTTGACGAACACTCCGGGGTGTACGAGGAATAGCATTTCGTTATTCTCTCGACGCCTGTAGCCGGCTACATTGTGCACGTTTGGCTCGCGATCCCCTGCCGCATCTGCCCAGTCGATGAAACGACTGTACGAGTGAGCGGCAAACCATCCCTCTACCTGGCTAACTATCTGCTCATCTTCGCGATTGCCAAGACCATATCGGTCCAACCATGCGTTGAAGCATCGCCGAATCGCCGTGCGGCCCTCGCTTGGTCGCCAACCTGTCAGTCCCGCTTCGGTAGCGATCTCCAACGCTTCCCCCGCAACTGAAAAACGAGCTGCAACACGCCGCACCTGGCCGCTTGCCTCACTCGGTAATTCGTCCGACGCGGCATTGATCGCCGCGCGTAACCTTGCGGAGATATCCTCGATCCGTTCCGCTATGTAAGCGACAAAAGCACGCCCGACCGCACCGTGATTGTCTTGGGTTGCTTTGTCCAATGCTTTGGCCAGGCGGTTTGAGTCGGCTTGGCCGTTGAGGCGCTCAAAACATCCAAACCCGATACCTACATCCGCTGGCATGCTGGCCAGACGAACTTCTTGCCCGGCACGCGAGCGCCGTCCGCCACCCTGCATAACAGCCGTCAGGTCGATTTCTCCTGTGGAAAGCACAAGAACTCGCCAGCGCAGCATTTCCCGGTTACCGCCTTCCCGGGCTCCTTGCATCTTCCCGGTGCCGTTGAATAGACGATAAGCAGCCATACTCACTGCATCAGGATTTCCCTGTCCAATCTCATCCAACAGCATCAACCCGTCGTTTCGCGCTGCTGCAGCGTTTGCCAGTGCAAGTGCTGTCGCGTCCCAATTCAATACCTGTTCGCGCGGATGACCCCAAACGGATGCTCCGACGTTCGCCGATGTCGTTTTGCCGCAACCCGAAGGCCCATAGAAATGAAACCCTCCGGATTCCAAACCAACCAGGTGAAGCAACGGAGCTGCCATCGCGGCACCGATGGCCAGCATTGGCCTTGAGTTCCCGCTGCAAAGTTTCGCCACACCGTCCCGCCAACCATCCACGGTGCCGTGTGGCTTATAGGCATGAGCATGGCTCCGGTCGCCGTTGTAGAAAAGTGGGCCGCTGGGCGTTCCGATCACCTCACCACTGGGCAGCACATAAGCGCCGAGATTCCAACCGCCGCGATGACTGATCGCGTGCATCAAATCATCTCCATCGGTCTGTAGCCAGGTTGCAAGGTGTTCCAGTGGTCGCCGACTTGCCGCCATGGCCAATCCCCCCGCGCGGAGTACTGACCATGCTTGTCGATCTCCGACAATACCGAGATTCAATGCATAAGTCATTTCATGCCGGTTTCCCCGGCTGTTCCAGCGCAAAACCCGGTAGAACTCTCTGCTCTCGTCAATCCCTCGACCAAGGATTTCCAAGCGATCGCACAACCAAAGAGGTGGTAGCTCGGTCACCTTGCCGTCAGTTGGATCTACCTTGGTGCCGATGAAAAACACCCCATTCTCGCGGACTTCCGTTCGGGCAATCGGCACATCTTCCGGGGTGTCATCGCCAGACGTATCCAGGTCGTTGCAAACGGCGAGTTTCAATCGTTTCAAGTCAGATTTGGCGTTCACGCCTCGATCCTTTCGGAATTCAAAACATCAAGCCAGTCGAGGCCGGGAGTTGATGGAAACAACACATCCACCTTTCTGCCCTCGCCACTCAGACGCTCTGCCAGCGCATTAGCGGCCTTTTGCCCGGCTCCGTTGCGGTCGTTGTCAGCAGCAACAACGACCTGCAGCACCTCAGGAGGAAGCCAAGCAGACGCCAAGCCACTTGCTGAAACGCAAGCCCAGACCGGAATGCCTGTGATCAGATGCACGGCCAGCGCGGTTTCGATACCTTCCGTTACTGCCAATCGTCCGTCGACCGGCGTAAACAGCCGAATTGACGCTCCCGGCATAACGCCGTCGCCACGCGTCTTTAGCTTCTTGGCCGGCAATGAAACTCCGGTTTTTGGATCGCGGATATCGGCCTTCTGTCCATCGGGTTGCAGATACGTCCGGTGAATCGCGACTGATAGCCCGTCTTCGCCCTGTACAGCGGCAAGCATTGCCGGAAAAACGCCCAATCGAACCGGATGCTTTCCGCCCGTTAGCCAGTACGGTAGTGCTGGATGAAAACGCAGAACAGGCGGTGCCGACTGCAGGCGAATTCCCCGCCGTTCCAGATAGCGATAAACCGGATCGCCGACCGTAACGACGCCGGCCTCATGCCACAGCCGGCGCAGCGTCGCGCTATCTCGTTTGTCGTTGGCCGGAAGCTTTGGGGCAGGTTGGCGTGGCAGATTGACCGGTACTGAGGGGCTATTGATCGACAGCGCGGCAGAAACTTTGACCAGCGCTCCAGGTAAATCGCACCCGAGAAAGTGCATGACCAACTCAAAACCATCGCCGCCCAGGCGATCATGGGATCGGCAGACAAAAGAGCCGCTACCGCTGTTGTCGGTAAAGGAGAAGCGGTCGGTACCACCGCAGGCCGGGCAGGGCTTGTTCTGCCGGGTAAGGCTTTCTTCCGGCAGGCCGAGGCTGATCAGAATATCGATCCAGCGGCCACGGGCAGTGGATCTCAATTCGTTGATGGAGAGCCGGGTCATGAATCGTCGCCCCGTAACAAGTTTTCGGCAGCATCCATGAATGCACGGTCGTTTCGTCCAAGTCGGGAAAAACTGTCGAGCATCTCTATGGCGGTTGCGCGGTAGTCCTCACCGAGACCTGACAGGCATCGACCGACATCGAACGCCTCGTATCGGCGATAGAGCCCGACAGTGAGCATCTGTAGGCGTTTCCCGTTGCCGTCATTTGAGCGCAGTTTTTCGGCATGAACGATCCACGGTGAAACCTGGCCTTCACCCATGATGTGCACGGCCTTCTCGGCGTTGGTCGCCAAGTCATCGATCAGAAACGCCAACAGATTCCGGCGAGAATCTGCCGGAACAAGGCTTCGCAAATCGTCGATGGCGATGTTCAACCCGTCTGCGAAGCCTCGCGCCGCCTCAAATTCGGCCTGATGATGTTGTCCATCGGACGAGGGCATTCCTTTGAACAGCGTGATCGTCGAAAACAACTTTCTGGCAAGCTTTTGGCCTTCGAGATAGGCCCATTCACGCATATTACTCAGATCCTCAAGTTGCTTGCGTCGTGCCTGTTGAAGCTCTGATTGGCGACGTTGAATCAAATTTTGTGTGGATCGCTTTGTCATGATGCGGCCTCAACCATGCGGTTTGTTGCCGCCGGTGCCGCATGCTTCGTCTTTCGGTTGAGGGCAAACCTTCTTTGCTCAACAAATTCTGCTATGCGGTGTTTGTCCATCCCCTCGGGAAGTTCTGTGTTCGAGTCGGTATCGATACCCAAGACCCATGGATGGAATGCCATCAGCGTTTTGACAACTTCGCCGATGACATTTGCGGCTGGCGGCGCGAGGTGTCGCATGACCTGGATCATGGCCCACTCGTTATCGTTGGTGTTGGTCAGTCCAAGTTCTATGCGGAGGCGCTCAACTTCTGCGAAGAAGGGACTCAATATCTTGCGGAATTCTCGCTCGTTGACCGGTGGCGGCGGCGTAACCATCTCCGCGATGAAGCTGTCCGAGCCGAAATGGCGGATGTACATCGCGATGATCATTTCCCAGATGATCGCTCGGGCTCGATAGGTGGTGAAGCGAATCGAACGAATGAAGTTATTTTCGGCATCGTTGAGCTGATGCCATCCAACTATCGTGGCGATGTATAAAACCTCATCGATAAGGGTGTTGCCGTGGGCAGTCGTTTCGATGCTCTTGGTTTTCTTCGGAGTGTTCATGCTGCCACCTCCGATACCGTAAAACCGGTCTTGGCTGGGTAGATGACGGCGCGTTTTCCGGTGCTGGTCAGCAGTGCGCCCAGGGCGCGAGCCTCGGCTTGTGTAGGAACGATGGAAACGGGGACGGCGTGAAGCGGGAAAATTGCCCGAAGGGCTTGGCGAATGCGTGTCGGCATGATGGCCTCCTTTGCAGCGGTTTTGATTTTCCGCCTGCCCCGACGCCAATCGGGGAGGGCAGAACCGTGCGGGTTGGCGTACCGGGCAAAGGAACCGGCGCAGCTTTCGCTGCCCCGCACGGCCTGCCCATAGAACTGGGTGCCATGTCGACGGACGAAAAAATAGCCGCTAAGGGGGCGGCTCATCCGCCTTTGCTTCGGGACGCCAATCCCGGTTGCGTTTCTATCGCAACGCCACAGATGATGACGGTGCCGAAGGCTGTTGTCAAGCGCGCAACATATCAATCCGCTTCGCCTTTGATTTGCGGTTTTCATATAATCTACCTTGGTTTTGGTTTGATGACATTTGGCCTCCCTTCGTGGAGGCCTTTTTTTAGAAGTGGCCGCTGAGGTTATCCAGCCTGGGCCGCTCCATGTTTTTGTTTCCAGCGCTCTGATTGCTTAAGTTGTGCAGCTATTTCTGGATCTGGGCATGCGCTGGGAGAAAGCGTATAGACAATCTCAACATAGGCTACGAATGTGTGGCCGCATTCAACGTTGTTACACTGATAGGTCGCTTCCAAAATCAATGTTGAGAGTGGCCTTGATGTGCGGATCCGTGAATGCGTCTTGCAGTGAGGGCATTTGAACCTATGGCTCATGATCAATTCTCCCAATTGGGCTAAATGGACGGCTTATTCAGAATCACGAAGTCGGCTGCGCGATCTGCTTTCTTCCTCGCGTCTTGCCCGTGAAAACTCATCTCGTACAGCCCTGGCCAGCGTTCTTTCATCCATGCCAGGGCCGGCAGAAATATTGAAGATGAAGGTATCGCCACCCCCCGCGCTGGATCGGCTTCCAGCGAGGGCAGAGGTATTGATTGGCGGGCGTCCGTCAAGCTGGAAATCGCCAGCCATCGATGCCCCTCCAATGGCTACGCCAGCCACTATGCCAGCCAGTTTTTTCGACATTCCGCTAATCGCGCCCAGGGGGCCGTTTTCGCCACCGACAAGACCTTGCTCGAAACCCTGCATGGTGTAGCCGCCAAGTTCGGCGAAAACGCGCGACGGGGATTTTATTCCGAGCTTTTCCTTGATCCAGCCGATGCTGGCATCGGCGACGCCGACCACCGTTGCCCTGAGGGCTTCCCAGCGGCCGGTGATGCCGTCGATCATGCCGTCGATCATCTGCCGGCCGCTCTCAAGGGCTCGGTCTTTGAGTCCGCCGAAATAGCCGCTGATCTTGTCGACGAGGGCGAAGAACTTGGGACCGAGCGTGTCCCAGTTCTGCCAGATGTAGATCGCGCCGGCGGCGATCAGGGAGATCAAGGCGAGGATTGGGTGCGCCATGAGTGCAGCCCCAAGCATGCCGATACCACGCATAACAATGTTGAACCCGCCTCCGAGCATGGATAGAGCGCCAGATCCGCTGATGCCGAGCGTAACCATGCTGAACTTGAGCAAGGCCAACGGTCCGAGGATCGTTCCTGCCGCAACAGCCAAACCACCCAGCGCGATCAATCCAAGGCCAATCCATTTGACTACGGTCATGATGCCGGCGGCAAGCTTCGGGTTTTCCTTGGCCCATGCTTGAACGCCGCCAGCTACCTTGCCCAGCCATACAGCGGTGGCATGCAGTTCCGGGGCAATTGATTCGCCAAAAGCGACGATTGCGTTTGTAAATGTTCCGCTGGCAGCGTCCCATAGGTTGTTGAGTGTGTTCAGTTGCTTGTCGACACGGGTGCGTAGATCAGCCTGCGCTTGCATCTTGGCGATTACTTCGTTGTAGCCATCCTTGCCCTGTTCGATAATCTTGGAGAGGACTTCGTTGGTTTCCTTGTCGTCACCGTAGATTCTCGATAGGAGTTGCAGGCGCGTCACCGTGTCGTATTTCTTCAGTTTATTCAGCTCGGCCATCATTTTGTCGAACCCACCAAACTCGCCGTTTCCGTCGGTGAAATCGAGTTTTAACGACTTGTCTTTGAAGCCTTCGAACTTTTTCATATCCTCCAAGAGTTTGTTGATGAAGTCGCGATTCATGCTTCTCCCAACGACTTTACGGATCGCGTTGCCCGCCGATTCCCCGCGCATGCCGGCCTGGTCCATCATGACCACGAAAGGGGCCAAGGCTTTGGTTCCTTCCAGCCCTTTGACCTTGATCATGTCCATGACTGGGCCGAGCCCCTTGAAGGCTTCCAGCATGTTGTTCTGGTCAACGCCGAGGTAGAACGTCCGCTGGATTACATCCATCAAGCCCAGCATGTCCTTTTCGGTGGTGCGAGTGGCGTCCTGCAGCTTGCTGGCGAATTCAGCCGCCGCTTCCATCGGCATTTTGAGTTGAACGCCAAGCAGCGCCGTTGCTTCACCAAGTCCACCGAGAATGGCTTTGGAACTCATGCCCTGGCGAACCAACATGGTCATCATGTTCTGATAGTCCGACGTCGTGCCTGGCAGCTTGTTACCGAGCTGATTGGCTAGGTCGTTGATAGCCTTGTACGACTCGCCAACTTCACCATTTGAACGCATCAGGGCGACTTGCAATTGTGTCGCCGCGTCTTCAGCTTTGGCATAAGCCATCACCGGAATTGAGCCTGCAGCTGTGATCGCTGCGCCTCCAGCCATTAGCTTGGCACCCGTGCCCTGCAATTTCCCTGCTGTTTCACGGCTCTTTGCCAGATCGGCCTGGGCGGCCTTCAAGCGCTGCATTTTTTTGTTGGCGGCTTCCAGCGCTTCGGATTGTTTGTTGACGGCACTTGTGGCCAGTTCCAGCTTGCCTTTGAGGTCGCGCTGGCTACCGGCGAGCTGTTTGGTGTCGATTCCAACAGCTGAAAGCTGCTGGCGCAGACGTTGTTTGCTTTCGCTCAATCGGTTGACGTTTGCCGAAAGCCGGGAGGCTTCTTCTCGGGCGGCAGCAAAAGAACGCTGCATCTGAGCCGTTGGTGCGGCGGTGGTGCCCATGGCTTCGGCAATGCCCTTTACCTTGAGGCGCGCTTCTTCCAGGCGTTGGCTGTCGATACCGAGCGCTTTGTTGGTGCTTCTGAAGTTATCGACGAGCTTCTGCTGGTCGTTGAGGGCCTTGAGCGCGTCCTTGGTGGCGCGCAGTTCCTTGCTGGCTGCTCGCGCACCGCTGGTGATGGCGTTGACCGGGCGGAGGAACTTGTCCACCGCCGAGAATACAACTTTGAGTTCGAGGTTATCCATTACTCATTTCCTAATCTGCACCCAATGAGCTGCCAACATTGAAAGCCAATAAGGTTCTAAAACCGGAAAAGCGGCCAACTGGAGATGGCCGCGATATCGCGCCAAAAACTTACTGCATAGCCTCTGCAGTGATAGATATCCCCGCCTCTTCCAGCACTTGCGTTGGTATCAAATAGCCGGCAATTGCCACCCCGGCTTGGACCAGGTCGGCAGGGTCTAGCCGATTGCACTCTGCATCGGTCAAAGGAGGTTCGGTTATGCGGGGCAAGACTTTGATGATGTCGTCAGTCTGGAAATCAAGCAGGCCACGCAGGCTTACACCGCGCAATGCGCCGGCTGCAGGCTTGCGTAACTCGATACTGGTGATTTCGTTGTCGCCACGCTTGATCGGGGTATTGAGGGTTATGGTTGCGGTGTTCATGACGGGGCCTTTTGGTAGTGAAATGGTTGAGGGTTTAACGCTTGGAACCATGCCGCCTGTTCCGTTCACGTAATCGATCAACTCCTATATCCGGGTGCTGATCGCAATGGCATGGCTTATTCTTTAGGCGAAATTGGTTGATCGATCAGCAATCGGTCTTCACGTGGCCAGCCACAGGTAGGGAGGCGCCATTTGAGAAGCAATTGGCATCGGGTACTTTCCGTATGCCAAATTTGACCTCGGCGAGAACATCGCTGCCGCACTTTGGGTTCTCGCATCGGAATGTCACATCAGTGAAGTCAATCGTTCGAGGCGTCTGAGAAACGAACTTGGCGGATGAGCCGCACTTGGGACACCAGGCTTTCATAGAGCCTCCGCAGTGGACGCGATTTCGTTTTCGATTCTTTTGATCGCCAATGGAGTGAGGATTTTTCTCCTGATTCCTGACGGAACCGGGAGCAAAAACGCACTGCTTACAAATTCCTCCTGAACGTCTTTTTCGAATGCAGTATTGACAATACTAATCAGCCGATCCAGGGCGAATTCATTGGGGGTTTTTTTGCCTTCAATTGCGTTAAACAAAGGTGAGTCGCCGCTTTTGGCGAGATCAGCAACCAAGCCCACAAAAAGCAGAATCGGCCGATATTCGGCGATGTTCGCGATGAGGTATTCATTCAGGAACTTTTCGGCTTCCAATTTCGCCTGAATCGTCACATTGGTGATTTCTGTTGCGGCCTTGGACAAATTCAATTCAGACGATTTTCGAGAAAGATTCGCCTCGTCAACCATAGACGTGTAGATCTCGACGTCTTCCAGGTGACCTGCGCGTGCGGCTCGCTTCTTGTGCGCCGCCTTGATACCCATTTCTCCGGAGCGCAGGTCTTCCTGAATCTCAAGGTTGATAGCAACCGCCGATGCCTTGGATGCTTCAGCGGCCTTCTCGAAACGCTGGCGGTTCTCGTCTGCGTTTTTTACTTCGCTCATGGCTGATTCATACGTCTCCAACAGCCCGGCGATCTTCAGGTTGTGAGGTTCAGCAAGAGTCTTCAGGATGGAATAGATATCCGAAGTGGGGAGATTTTCTTGGTCGTTCGTGGTCATTTTCTGTCTTTCTCGGGTTGGTGACAGGGGCGGACTTTGGGCGTGTCGCGAAGGGCAATACGGGCGCGCTGCCAATCTGAAATTTCGCTCTGTAGCCAGGCGACGCGACCACCAGGGAGCGGCACAGACGATGGGAATTGAGATTGCCGGATAGCGTCGTAGATGGTGCTTTTGCCCAGCCCGGTAAGAGCCTGCACCTCAGAAATGCGAATGAATCGCTCGCGCTGTGTCGTTGGGGTTTGGCTTTGCTGCTCTCGGTCCATAGCGTTTCGTCTCTGTGACTTACGTAATGGTCCGTATTAGGCCGGGAATTGCTCCCGGTGTGGCCGAAGTTCGGATATTCGGAAACCGAACTTCGGATATTCGGATATGGGGTGTTGACTTTCTGAAGAAAGCTCAGGTCAGTTGCTGTTTCGCGTCTTCGAGGATGTCCGTTATGGTTTCCAGGTCAAACGGTATTGATCCGTTGAGAAAATCTTTGGCCATATCCCTATACAGCGCTGGGCCCAGCTCTTTGTGGGACCAGGATTCTTTGGCGAGTACAGTGAGCATTGTATTTATCGTGTTTTTTCCGTTCTGGTTTTGCGGTGCGAACCCGTTATGTGCTTCTCGCAGCCAACGCAATATAGTGCCAACGTTATATTTTACCCCGCCATTTTCAAGAGTTTTCTTGATGTCTCCCGTTTTGTTACGTGCTGCTTCCGGATCGTATCCATAGGCTTGGATAGCAATGGCGAGGAGAAGACCCATCGCGGGCGAAGACTCTTTTCTCTCTGTGGATTGATCTGGTGATAGCGTGGTGTTCAATATCCAGTTCTCTGGCACAGGAACTCCCAGTTGCTTCAGCCATGCTTTCAAATCTTCATGCGTGACGACAAGGCGGGCGGTTAGTTCAGATAGGATCGGAGATCCTTGGTTGCTCGCGAATTCCTGAACCTCCGGGACGTCGTTTACAGGAAAGAGCGTAACAAGGTCGCGGACAATCAATTTACTGTTTGAGATGTCTTGTTTGGCACGCCATTCGGTGGCTCGTGAGGCGGCTTCATACTCTGGCCCCTCGATGAGTTCGTTATCGTCTGTAGATACAATAAAACAATCTACCGGGAACGCCGAGATTAGGGTGAATAGCGTAACCGCCGATTTGTTTTTGGCAATTTGAGCGTTCGCGAAGTTCATGAACATTGATCGCCGCAACGGAGATAAGGATTCCCCGTTGATAGACTCGGCGTTGGACGCTTTTCTGTAAAAACTGTAAACCGTTCGATTCAATTGCTCCTTCGGACTCTCCGAGTTCACTGGTGATCTCCTCTTGTCTATTTCAAAATGACATTTTTGACTATTTGGCGCGCAGGCAATGCGCCAAGGTGCGACTCTGTTTGCATATGCGTCAGTTTCACCTCGGGCGGGTTGGTTGGCAAGCCAAATCGGCAACTTCGTCGGCTGGTCTTGGTCAATGTCGGAAGCGTAAAACCTTGAAATTCCAATTCCGGCATTTGGGCGTATTCAAGACCCTTGTGCAACCGCGCTTGAAGGTGCTAGTTGCCGCATGAAAACGCACGAAAAATAGGCGTTTGAATTAGCCTCCCCGCCCCGGAAGCGGCGGGCCGAGCCACCTTTTGCATGAGTGCATGGATTGCGACCTATAAAGCGCCCGGGCGAGGCGGGGTCTCGATCGCGCGCTGGGAGTCGAAGTGGCTTTGCGGGAGCGTGGGAGTGGCCTGTTAGGGCGTCTTCCGGGTCTTAGGCATCGCGATCCGGTCGGGACTGAGGCTTTGTGTTGTCCGATTTGCAAATCGCTTGTGGCGCGTTTGCGGCGGGTGCTACCGAATGAAACGCGGGGCGTAATGTGAAAAGCTGGAAAACGAGTCTGTGTCTGGCAATCGCGGCACAAGAATACCTACGTTTGTGATTTGAGACTGTCGAGATAATCAGCCCAGGCTTGCATCATCCGGCGACGTTCTGCCATGTATTCGGCTTGGTGGCTGTAGGCGCCGAATACCTCGTTCCGTTCTCTGTGCGATAGTTGTTTGTCAATTATTTCAGGACGGAAGCCGAGCTCTAGCAGAGCTCCTGTGGCAGTCGCGCGGAATCCATGTCCGGTTACCTGATCATGACTATAACCCATGGCGCGCAATGCGCTGTTGATTGTTCCGTCGGACATTGGGCGCGTTGGATCGTTGCGGTTCGGGAATACCAATTCGTGGCGGTTACTATTTTCAGAAAGCTCTTTGAACAGTGCTACGGCTTGGCGAGAGAGCGGGACAACATGAGTTTCCTTCATCTTCATTCCAACCATGCCACGTGATCGATCCCGTTCCCCTGGGACTGTCCATTGTGCGGTTTCGAAATCGATTTCTGGCCAACAGGCGCTGCGTAATTCTCCAGGGCGAAGAAAGGTAAGGATCAGCAGGCGGACGGCGGTCTTTATCGGTCGGGTTAGCCGGACAGCTTCCAGGCGAATAAAGAAGTCCCGCAGTTCGTTTGGGCGAAGGGCTGACCGGCGTTTTTGAGATGCAACTTTAACGGCCTTGTGTAGGCCGTTTGCCGGATTCGATTCGACTCGCCCGGTGGCAATTGCATGGAGGAATATGTCACTGGATCTCTGGCGAATTCGCTTCAAGGTTTCAAGAGCACCTCGTGCTTCGATTTTGCGAAGGGTCGTCAGTAGTTCTGCGGTTGTTATTTCGGAAACTGGCCGGCGCCCTAACGATGGAAACAAGTCTTTCTCGATGGATTCGAGAACTTTAGCCGCGTAGGTTGGAACCCACTCGTGACGCTTTTTCTCGAACCACTCAAGCGCAACACTTTTGAACGAGGTGTTCCCTGAAACGTGCCTCGCTATTTTTTCGACTCTTCTTGTTTCGCTGGGGTCTGTTCCCTGGTCAAGCAGTTTTTGTGCATCAGCACGGCGATGACGAGCTTCTTTTAGTCCGACGGTTGGGTAGATGCCTAGCGCCAGGACTTTTTCCTTTCCTCCGAAGCGGTACTTGAGCCGCCAATACTTGGAGCCATTCGGTTGTATGAGGAGGTACAGCCCTTTCTCGTCAGACAGTTTGTAGGGCTTTTCCCTTAGAGCTGCATTTCGCGCGGCAACGTCAGTAAGCGGCATCTGGGACCTCGGCAACAGAACGGTACGTGAAGACGTTAAGAAAATCGTGAGTCCAGCGAACTGCAAAGGCAAATTGGTAATGGCCGTTTTTTAGCCGAATTGGGGGTATTTTTTTAACAAGTTCTATTTGTCATTGTAGATACCCCTAAATATACCCCCAAAATGTACCGGATGGCGGCGGTTTGTGCCGTACTGTCTCGGACGGTCAGAAATGATAAAACCCGCATTGGCGCGGGTTTTATGGACTATCTCGGACTATCTCGGACTCTTGAATGGCCTCCTCGACGGGAATCGAACCCATATCTCACGCTTAGGAGGCGCGTGCACTATCCATTATGCTACGAGGAGGACGGGGCGTATTCTATCGCGATGGGACGGGTGGCCGCCAGTTTCTATTCAATCGGGAGAATGATGATGCTCAAGCGAATCTGGATAGTGCTGTTGCTTCTGGTCGCGCCGATCAGTTGTGCAGTCGCTGATGATGTGCCGGTGGTTGGTAGTATGGCACCGGCGTTTGCCCTTGCTGACCAGAGTGGGAAGGATGTTTCGCTGGACTCGCTGCGTGGCAAGTGGGTCGTGCTTTACTTTTACCCCAAGAACGATACGCCGGGCTGCACGGAAGAAGCCTGCAGTTTTCGCGACGATATGGCGATGCTGACAAAACTGGGTGCGCAGATCGTCGGCGTGAGCATTGCCGAAACGGCGTCGAATGCCGAGTTTGCCCAGAAGTATCACCTGCCTTTCCCTCTACTGGCCGACAAGGATGGCGAGGTGGCCAAGCGATACGGGGCTTTTTCCGACTGGATGGTGACCCGTTTTGCCCGCCGTTACACCTTCCTGATCGACGCACAGGGTAAAATTGCGAAAACCTATCTCAAGGTCGATACCTCGAAGCATTCCGCCGAGATCATCGCCGACCTCAAACAGCTGTCTTCATCCTCCGGAAAGTAGCCCGACTTCATGCCGCACCTGATTTTGTCCGATGCATCGCTGGCCTATGGCCATGTGCCACTTCTTGATCACTCCGATTTTCAGCTTGACCCCGGTGAGCGCGTTGCGCTGATTGGTCGTAACGGGACGGGCAAATCGTCGCTGCTGCGTGCGCTGGCGGGGCAGGGGGCGCTTGACGACGGGACGGTGTGGCGGCAGCCGGGAATCCGCATGGGTTATGTGCCGCAGGAGCCGCCGTTTGACCCCGAGTTGTCGGTGTTCGAGGCCGTGGTGGCTGGCATGGGCGAGGTTTCCGCACTGCTCGCCGAATATCACGCTGTTGCCCATGCCATGGGCGAGCCCGAGGCCGATCACGAAACGCTGCTTGACCGCATGCATCACCTGCAAGGTGAGCTGGAGTCGCGTAATGCCTGGTCTTTCGAGATGCAGGCGGAACGGGTGATCCAGCGTTTTTCGCTGAATCCCGATGCACTGGTCGGCACGCTCTCCGGCGGGCAGAAAAAACGCCTGGCGCTGGCGCAGGCGCTGGCCATTTCACCCGAAATGCTGTTGCTTGACGAGCCGACCAACCATCTGGATATCGGTGCGATTGAATGGCTGGAAGAGATGCTGATTTCTTCCGGCGTTTCGATGGTGTTCATCACCCATGACAGGCGCTTTCTGGATCGCGTGGCGACACGCATCGTTGAACTGGATCGCGGTCGCTTGCTTTCGTGCCCCGGCAATTTCAGCGGCTATCTGGCCAAGAAGGAAATGATCCTGCACGACGAGTCGATCCAGAACGCCAAGTTCGACAAGTTCCTGGCGCAGGAAGAGGTCTGGATTCGCAAAGGCGTCGAAGCCCGGCGTACGCGCAACGAAGGCCGTGTGCTGCGTCTTGAGCAATTGCGGCGTGATCGTTCGGCGCGGCGTGAGCGGCAGGGCAAGGTTGAACTGGCGCTTGATTCCGGCGACAAGAGCGGCAAGCTGGTCGCTGAACTGGAGCACGTGAGCAAGAGCTTTGGTGAAGGCGCGCAAGAACTGAAGGTTGTGCGTGATTTTTCCTGCCGCCTGCAACGCGGCGACAAGATCGGTCTGATCGGGCCGAACGGCGCGGGCAAAACGACACTGCTGCGCATGATCCTCGGCGAGCTGGAGGCCGATTCGGGTACGGTGCGCCTGGGTACCAAGATTCAGGTGGCTTATTTCGATCAGTTCAGAACGCAACTCGATGAAGAGGCGGCGTTGGTCGATGTGATCTCGCCGGGATCGGATTACGTCGAGATCGGTAACGAGAAGAAGCATGTGATCGGCTATCTGGGTGATTTCCTGTTTGCTCCGCAACGTGCACGCTCGCCGGTCAAGTCGCTGTCCGGTGGCGAACGCAATCGCCTGCTATTGGCCCGCCTGTTTGCGCGACCGGCCAATGTGCTGGTGCTCGACGAACCGACCAACGACCTCGACATCGAAACGCTGGAACTACTCGAACAACTTTTGCAGGACTACGCGGGAACGCTGTTCCTGGTCAGTCATGACCGGGCGTTCATCGACAACGTGGTGACCCAAACCATCGCCTACGAGGGCGAAGGCGTCTGGCACGAATATGCCGGCGGTTATCAGGACTGGGCGGATTATCAGGTCAAGCGGCGCGCAGAAGAGGCGGCGCAGGCCGCAGAAAAACGAGTCGCCGCCGCGCCGGCCGCGCAAGTTGCCAAAGCCAAAACCGATGGAAGTCGCAAGCTGAGCTACAAAAATGCGCGCGAGCTGGCCGAATTGCCAGAACGCATTGCGGCACTTGAGCAGGAGCAGAAAGCGATCAACCAGCGACTGGAAGATGCGACGATCTATCAGGCCGACCCGCAGGAAGCACAGCGTATTTCAAGTCGATTGACCGAAATCGACGACGAGTTGTTGGTGTTGCTGGAGCGCTGGGAGGCGCTGGAGGGCTGAGAAAAATGGGCGTGATCCCGAGAGGCGCATGAATAGGCCGTCTTCGGGCATTGTGTTGCGAAGAGTGGCGTATTTATTGGCTTGCAGGCCAATGGCGAAGTGGGGCTTGCCGCCAGTTTCCTGATGTACGTTGAAATCGTGACCCCGGCCGAAGCCGGGGTTTTTGATACTGACCAGGTCTATTACGTCAGAGTTACACCAGACCCTGATCGATCATTGAATCGGCTACCTTGAGGAAGCCGGCGATGTTTGCGCCGATGACGTAGTTGCCGGAGAAGCCGTATTTGTCAGCCGCCTCAACACAGGCCTTGTGGATGTTGACCATGATCTGATGCAGTTTCTGGTCGACTTCTTGAGCCGTCCAGTTGTAACGCATCGAATTCTGGCTCATTTCAAGACCCG
Source organism: Burkholderiales bacterium (assembly GCA_038316625.1). GTDB lineage: Bacteria > Pseudomonadota > Gammaproteobacteria > Burkholderiales > Rhodocyclaceae > Propionivibrio. The sequence continues at coordinate 15,096 of JBBQAT010000037.1, read as the reverse complement.
AGGTGGCCACGCCGCCGGCATTCGCTGCCTTGCCCGGAGCAAACGGAATGTTCTTCTCGATGAAGTATTTCCAGGCTTCCGGCGTGCATCCCATGTTGGACGCTTCGACAGCCATCATCACGCCGTTGGCGACGAGTGTCTTGGCATCTTCACCGTTGAGCTCGTTCTGGATGGCGCATGGGATGGCGATATCGCACTTGATTTCCCAAGGCTTCTTGCCGGCGACGAACTGGGCGTTCGGGTATTTCTTGACGTATTCCGCGACCTTGTCCTTACCCGATGAACGCATGGTGAGCATGTAGTCCCATTTTTCCTGGGTACCCACACCGTCGGGGTCGATGACGTAGCCGTCAGGGCCGGAAATGCCGATCACCTTGGCACCAAGCTGAGTTGCCTTGATACAGGCACCCCAAGATACGTTACCAAATCCGGAAACGACGACGGTTTTGCCCTTGAGCGAGTCACTCCGTGCCTTGAGCATTTCTTCGGCAAAGTAAATGACGCCAAAACCCGTGGCTTCCGGACGAACGAGCGAGCCGCCCCAGTTTTGTCCCTTGCCGGTCAACACACCGGTGAATTCGTTGCGGATACGCTTGTACTGGCCGTACATGTAGCCGATTTCGCGTCCGCCCACGCCAATGTCACCGGCAGGAACGTCAGTATTTGCGCCAACGTGCTTGCAAAGCTCAGTCATGAAGCTCTGGCAGAAACGCATGATTTCGTTGTCGCTCTTTCCGTTTGGATCGAAGTCAGAACCGCCCTTGCCGCCGCCCATCGGGAGGCTGGTCAGGCTGTTTTTGAAGGTCTGCTCGAAACCGAGAAACTTGAGCGTGGACAGCTGGACTTTAGGGTGGAAGCGGATGCCGCCCTTATAGGGGCCAATGGCGCTGTTGAACTGGACGCGATAACCACGGTTTACAACGTATTCACCACGGTCGTTCATCCATGGCACTCTGAACAGAATGGAGCGCTCAGGCTCGACAATGCGTTCAAGGATGCGGTTTGCCTTGTATTTTGGCTCAGAGTCCATTACGGGCGAGAGGGATTCAAGGACTTCTTCGGCTGCCTGCAAAAATTCGTCTTCCCAGGGGTAGCGAGCTTTCAGGGCGTCGAGCACTTCTTTTACGTAGGCGTTCACAAGGTTCTCCTGTTAATTCGCGGTCGTATGTAGGTCTGGCCGCAAGGTTGCGAAATTTACGACTCTTCTTGCACTGATTATTGAATAATCTCTTTTGTGTCTGGCAGACAAAAACATATACTTTGTATGTCAACCAGGAACGGGTGTTTTACCATCTATTCAAACGGTTGCGCGTGACAAAACAACTTCCGTGAAAACAAAAAAACGTGAAACTTCCTTATCATAGACCCATTAGCGCAATGTATCAAGGCATCGAAATCATTAGAACAATGCATGGGTTAGAGTGGGTGTGGAGCGCGCTTTTTTAACGGAAGATTTTGAATTGACTTATTAATACAATGCATCAAGTCATCTCTGCCATTTGAGAAGTGTATCAACTTGAATGAGTATAGGGACTGCTTTGATCACTGATATTTTGGATGGAACTCATTAGCAAAATGCATCAAGTCATCGCGTTCATTAGGGAAGGGCGTCGAGTAGAATGCGCATTGAGACCGTTTGAGTAGCTGAAATCCAAGATCCGATACGCTCAAAGGCGCAATGACGAAAGTTCCGGATAAGCGCCAGGGAAGAGCGTGCGACCAACATGCCGCAGAGGAGCCTCATGTATTTCAACGAACTGATTTCCAACTACGAGAAACAGCATCGTGAGAAGAATATTTTCCATGACCTCATGGCGTGGAAGGTGCGCGAAATACTTCTCGTGGCGACGATGTACGACAGTTTTATCGTTGAATCAGACGGTGCGCTCACCGATCAGATTTCCGGCGAATACCACCAGCTGAATCTGTCGTCTTCGCCACGTGTTACGTCGGCCTATACCGAGGAGAACGCGGTCGAGCTATTCATCCGGCAGACCTTCGACATGGTAATTCTCATGGTCGGCCTCGATATCAAGGCCACACTGAGCATTGCGGACCGTCTGAAGGCGCTGAAGCCGGATATTGCGATTCTCATGCTGTTGAACAACAACACCAGTCTCCCGATGCTCGAAAACGAAGGCAATGACTACGCGTGCATTGATCGCATCTTCGTCTGGAACAGCTATACCAAGCTGTTTGTCGGGATGATCAAGTATGTTGAAGATCTGCGTAACGCGAAGCCCGACACCGCGACCGGCCTGGTGCGTGTCATCCTCATCATCGAAGATTCGATCCGCTACTACTCGCGCTATCTGCCGGTCATGCACGCGGTCATCATGCGTCAGGTTCAAGCGCTGGTTGAGGACGAGCAGCTTGTCGAGAACAAGAAAATCCTGCGCATGCGCGCCCGGCCAAAGCTGCTTCTCGCCACCAATTACGAGGAAGCGCTTGCGTTGTTCAATCAGTACCAGCCCAACATCCTGGCAGTTATCTCCGACGTTCGATTCAACAAGAACGGCAAGGTCAATCCGACGGCCGGTTTCGACTTCATGGAAATGGCCCAGAAGCGGATCAAGGATTTGCCCTTCATGATCCAGAGTTCGGAGCTGGTGAATCGCGAGCTCGCCTATTCGCTTGGTGCAAGTTTTTCGGACAAGAACTCCAATTCGCTCGACCTCGAACTCAAGACCTTCCTCACCGAGAACCTTGGGTTTGGCGCATTCATCTTCCGGGATTCCTACGGCACCGAGATTGCGCGAGCGCAAAACATGGAGGAATTCATCGAGCGTCTGCGCTCTGTGATTCCGGAATCGATCCTTTACCATGGTACGCGTAACCATTTCTCGGCATGGCTCATGGCGCGCGGTGAAATCGCCTTTGCACGAATCATGCGGCAGTACCGCATCGCCGATCTGGAGTCCATCGAGGAAAACCGCGATTTCATCATCAAGATCATCGACGATCTGCGACGCTTCAATTCGCGTGGCGAGATTCTCAATTTCGATGAAACCGCGCTGCACGATTCGACCAACATCGTACGTTTTGCCAACGGATCACTCGGTGGGAAAGGGCGGGGTCTCACCTTCATCCGGAACCTGATCGACAATTTTGATTTCGAGCGTCATTTGCCGGGCTTCCGAGTCGCGTTGCCGCAGACGGTGGTGCTTGGCATCGATGAATTCGAATCCTTCGTTGAACGGAATTCGCTCTGGAAATATGCCTATAGCGATGCCGACCACGACACGATTCGACGGGATTTTGTTGCTGGAAAACTGTCCGACGAAGTCAGTTACCGGGTTTCACGTTTTGCCTCCTTTAGCAGAAACCCGCTTGCAATCCGGTCTTCAGGTCTGTTTGAAGACATGCTCATGCTTCCGTTTGCGGGAATCTACGATACCTATCTTATCCCCAACTCCCACAACGAGCTTGCAGAACGGAGCAGGCAGATCGAAACTGCCATCAAGCTGATCTACGCATCCATGTTCTCGAAAATGGCCAAGTGTTATTTCGAGGCGGCGGGCTACAAGATCGAGGAAGAGCGGATGGGCGTCATCATCCAGGAAGTGGTCGGGCGCGCGCACGGACGCTGGTTCTACCCCGATTTCTCGGGAACCGCGCAGTCCTACAACTGGTATCCCGTTTCCTACATCAAGCCGGAGGATGGTTTCTGTGTCTGTGCCGTCGGCCTGGGGGCCTACGTTGTGGATGCTGGCGAGTGCTTCCGTTTTTGCCCGCTCTATCCGAAACTGGATATCCTCTCGCCGGAAAACCAGTTGAATTCGTCGCAGAACTCGTTCTACGCCATCGACCTCGAGAAGAGCGACATTGATCTGCTGCAGGGCGAAAAAATCTGCTATTCGGTTCTGGATCTCGAAGAGGCGGAAAAGGACGGGACGCTCAAGGATCTCGTCTCGACCTACGATTTTGCGAACAACCGCCTTGTTCCCGGAACGAACATCGCCGGGACACGTATTGTGAATTTCGCACCGATTCTCAAATACGATGTGCATCCCTTCGCCGAAGTGGTCAAGGCTGTGCTCGAACTCGGGTCCAAGTCGATGGGCACACCGGTTGAAATCGAATACTCGGTCAATCTGCGTGATCCGTCAGGAAAACCGACCTTCTACATTCTTCAGCTGAAACCCCTGATCCGTAGCGTCGACTCTACCGAGGTCAGTCTCGATCATTGCGAGCGAGAAAATCTCGTGCTTTTCTCGGAACAATCCATGGGTAATGGCCGCGACGATTCCGTCATGGACCTGGTGTTCGTCAAGCCACGTTCCTTTGATCGCTCAAAAACAGAGACCATCGCGACCGAGATCGAGACCATGAATGATCGGTTGCGAAAGGACGGGAGAAAGTACATCCTCATCGGCCCGGGGCGGTGGGGAACGCGGGATCGCTGGCTTGGTATCCCGGTCAATTTCGGTCAGATTTCCAATTCCCGCGTGATCGTGGAAACCGCGCTGGAGGACTTCCAGGTTGACTCATCGCTTGGATCGCATTTCTTCCACAACGTTACCAGTATGAACATTGGCTATTTCACGGTTCCCTGGAAGCAGGAGGCTAGCTTGATCGACTGGGAGTGGCTGGAAAGACAGGACGCCGCCCATGAGAGCGAATTCGTCAAACACATCCGCTTTGATTCGCCGTTCAAGATACTCATGGATGGAACCAAAGGTGCCAGCCTGATCGTGAAGCCGGGCCTCGATATCTCCGAAAGTCCGCATTATGACGATCCTGTCGGGGAATAGAACTCGGAAATACAGTTGGTCGCCGTAAAGGCGAAAAGATTGTTGTGGCTTCGGATTCGAGACCATGGTTTTTGTTTCGCGAGATCGACGAGTCGACGGTGAGGCCTGACTGGATTAGCCATGTCCGGGATGAGCCTGTAGTGATCCGATGACGGTAGATTGCCGGCGTTGGCGCAGTGGCTGGCGTGCATCAAAGAAAGCGTTCTGGTCTGATTCACCCGAACGAAATCACCGCTATCCGCTTGCCGTATGGCTTTGCCGGCCAAGTAGTCAGTCATGTTGAAACAGATAGACACAAAGCTTCGTCATTCCGGGCTCGACCCGGAATCCAGTAGTGCACCGCTGGCTCTGCATTCCCTTCGGTCAGATTCCGGCTTTCGCCGGAATGACGGTTTATTCACGCGTTTCAGCATGACTGCCTGCTAGACCGTTACTGTCGGATGGTCGGCGCTGGGACCTGTTCGGTTTGCGGTTTGACGAGATACTGCTTGGCCATTGGAATCGCGGTCGTCCACACGTACCAGCCGCCAAAACCGAGCAGTACGGCCCAAATGATCAACTGAAAGACGAAACCGATGGCGTTGCGCTGCTGGCGACTGATCTTTTTTCCGGGATCGGTGGCACCACAACCGGGGCAGGCAAGCGCCGATGTATCAACCTGATGAGCACAGGCGCGGCAGGGTACAAGCGACATTTGACGATCCTTTGTACTGATGACTACGGGATTATAGTCCGGCCCTTGCTGATCGTGTTACCTTGTAGCGCCCTTTGTGACTTTGTATCTGTACCCGAAAGACCGTGCCATGAATGAGCGCCTGACCGAGCTGGAAATCAAGTTGAGCCTGACCGAAGACCTGCTTGATGAATTGAATCGAACGGTTTACCGGCAGCAGGAACAGATCGATCTGTTGCAGGCGCAACTGCGGCTTCTGTACGGCCAAATGCAGTCCAACGCCGAACCGGTTGAACCACGCAATCTGCGCGACGAGATTCCTCCACACTACTGAAATGTCCTGAAAGGCGCATGAATAGGCGTTCTTCAGCAGGTCTTCAGAGCAAGCAGATCAAGGAAGGTCGACAATCATCAGATCGCAAATCGCGGTCATGGCTTCGGCGGCTCCCATCGGGATGTAGTAGCTCACGTGATCGCTCAGCTTCGTCCGGGTCGGGTTGATTTCTACCGTCGGAATGCCGGCTCGCAAGGCCTGGACAACCGGTTCGACAACGTAGGGAAAAACAGCCGTGGTGCCGATGACGAAAACCATGTCGAAGCCCTGATCGAGCACCTCGTAAAGTCGTTCCGTCGCCTCATCAGGCAAGGCTTCGCCAAAGAGAACGACCTTCGGGCGAACGACTTTTCCGCATTCGACGCACCTCGGAGGTTCTTCAGGCGCATCGGCGTTGGCAGCTGTTCCGCAATGCGGGCAATAGCGCTCGTTCAGCGTGCCGTGGATTTCGATGACGTTGGTGCTGCCAGCCCTGATGTGCAATCCGTCGACGTTTTGCGTCAGGACCACCACCTCCAGCGAGCGTTCCAGGTCGGCAATGGCAAAATGCGCTGCATTGGGCTGGACGCTGCGGCAGTTGCGCTGGATTTGTGCCAGATACTTCCAGGTAATCTCCGGTCGAACGGCAAAGCAGTCGCCTGACAGTGCGTCTTCTATCGACAGCCCTTCTTCCGTTTCCCCATCGTTGTATAAACCGCCGACACCACGGTAGGTAGGCAGGCCGGAGTCGGCAGAAACGCCGGCACCGGTGATGAACAGCACCCGGTAAGCCCCGTTCAACTTCTGGGCAATTTCGCGATACATCGCATCCATGGCCGACTAGTCTCTCCTCATTTCGAGATTAACCCAACCCATTGCCTGCTTGTCTTTCAGCCTGATGGCAATTCGGGTGAAGGGGTAATCGTCTTCGTTAATCTTTTCCGAGCTGACCTCGTATGCCGCCGACGCGGTGATTCGGACTTGCAAACGTTCTTTCTTCTGCCAGAGTACCAGCGTTCCATTGGCCTGTTGCTGCCATTCTCCCAGCGTGGTCAGTGCCGTTTCAAAACTTTGCGCCGAGGCGTACTGAAAACGATCCTCTACCGACACGGTGCCGCCATGGGCACGATCATGGCGCAGGGTTCTGGAAAGCATTTCAAGCCCTTGGGCCGCATAGGCTGGCGCTAGGTCTATGGTAATTTCGTCCGTTTCGGGGGTGAAACGGGTGGCGAGTACACGCGGCTTGACCTGTCTGGCATCCTGCTGCAACTCGCCGGCAACCACCGGCAGCGGGTACCCGTAGGAGTTGATTGCCTTGATGGTGTAGCGTTCCTTGCTGAAGGTCTTGGCGGTGTACGGCGGTCGGCCCACGTCGCCAGCCGGTTGCTCGGCACCGAGCGCGATGCTCCAGGAGCCGATGTCGTTGTGGCTGTGATTGCTGTTGCCACCGGCCTTGATGCTGGCGGCCAGTGTGCTGCCTGATCCCGGTGCAGGTCGGGTAACGAGCACGCCGACCTGGTCGAAATAGCTGCGCAGCGGATCAAGGGTTTCGGTTTGAGCGGCCATTGCCTGCGGTTGCGCGAACAGCACCATGGCCGCGAGCGCCAGCGGCGCGCTGTTGGATGGACGATTGGCGCTGATCGGCAGCGTTTCCATCTTTAACGGAAGGCCTAGCGCCAGTGCCTGGTTGCTGTAGGCGAGGGTGAAATCGTCGATTTTTTCATGCGGGCTGGCATCGCTGAAGGCGGCGATGTTCCCCGGCAGCATTTCAATGCGTGCAGCGTAAAGAGTGACGGCGCGCACACGCAGATCGGTGAACAGATCAAGTTTTCCACCGGTTACCTGCATCAACACTTCACGCAGTTCGACGAAATGCGAAAACCCGTAATTCCAGTAGCCTGGCCCTTCAAGGCTGTAACCATCCGTCGGGAATCCGGTCAGGTAGTAGCGAATGTGGTGCTCACCCGCGGCCGCGAACAGCGCACGATCCTGCCGATCAGGCAGGACGGCGAGAGCGGCTGCAACGCTTCCCTTCAGGCAAACGGCGTTCCAGTTGTGGTCGGCGTGCAGCCACCAGTTATCCTTGTTCATTCCTGCGAAACTCTTGCGCAAGGGCGAGAAAACACGCGCGTCCAGTTCCGCCAGCGTTTTACGCCGCACGTCAGGGCTTAACGTGTCGCCCAGCATGTAAAGCGCCTGCGCCAGTTCATGCGCCGTGTCGGCGGATAACAGATCGACCTCGTAGTTGCGGTCACGGACGTTACGTTGATTTTTGTCGTGCGCCGCCCAGGTCCAGGTCGGCTGGCTGGCAAGTTCGTTCAGTGTGCGTTCGATGGCGGGCAGGAATCGACCCTTGTATTCCACGCATTCAGCCAGCACCAGCGGGTAGATCCACGCCTTGCGTGCGTTCATCATGCGCTCACCGTTCGGGCGACGGCCGTTTCTCGCGTACTCCAGATAAGCCGCGTCATCCCACGCCGGGAAGGCCTGATTCAGGCGCTTTTCGGCGTCCTTGATGACGGCGGCCAAGCGCTGGGCCAGCTCGGGTCGGCCCCATGACGAACGGTCGGCACATACCGGGCCAATTCCGGCCGGTGTGGTTGGCAGCATTTCGGCAATGGCGGAAATCCGCGCCATGTCGAGCTCAGTATTCGCCGCGTGGGCAGGAAGCGCGATCAGCAGGAGGACGGCAACAGCAAGGGTGCGCATGGAGAGTTCTACGGCATCATTGACTGAGCAGCAGCGGCAGAACCACCGCCGTCAGCAGCCCGTTGAGGCCCATCGCCAGTGCCGAAAACGCACCCATTTCCTCGCTGACCATAAAGGCTCGGGCGGTGCCGAGGCCGTGTGCGGCGATACCGATGGCGAAGCCCTGCACGGCGTGGTCACGGATGCGAAGGAGGCGGAACACCGCCGGGAAGCCGATGGCGCCGATGATCCCGGTCAGGATCACCATCACGGCGGTGAGCGAAGGAATGCCACCGATCCGTTCGGCAACACCCATGGCAATCGGCGTGGTGACTGATTTCGGTGCCAGCGAATAGATGGTAGCGGGCGAGGCACCCAGCGCCCAGGCGATCCCCGTTGCAGTCAGAACGGCCGTCGCCGACCCGGCGAGCAGGGCGACGACGAGCGGGAAGGCCATGCGCTTGAGTCGGCCCCAATAGGAAAATAGCGGGATGGCGAGTGCCACGGTGATCGGCCCGAGCATGAAATGGATGAATTTCGCGCCGTCGAAATAGCTCTCGTACGGCATCCCGGTGAACCACAGAAAGACCGTGATGACGACGATGGCGATCAGCACCGGGTTCGCCCACGCACTGCCGCCACTGCGTCGGAATATCCACAGCGCCAGCTGGTAGGCAAGCAGCGTGATCGTCAGGCCGAGCAGCGGCGAGTTCGAAAGCGGGGTCCAGATTTCAGAGATCGATAGCAGCGTCATCTCGCGCCCTTCTCGGTTTCAACGGCGGTCTTGCGCATCATCGCCTTGAGCACCAGCGCCGTCACGGCCATCCCGGCAAAGGTACTGATCACCAATGCCAGCGTGATCGGCAGCCATTCGGCGGCGACGCGATGAAAATGCAGCATCACCCCCGCACCGGCCGGAACGAAGAGCAGCGACTGGTGTTGCAGCAAGGAAGAGGAGGTCGTCTTCAACTCGTTGCTGACACGGCCTTTGACGAGCAGCGTCACGAAGAGCAATGCCATTCCAACCACTGGTACCGGGAACGGCAAGCCGAACGCACGTACCAGCAATTCCGCGACGAGTTGGTAGAGAAGGAGGAGGGTGAGGGTGTTGATCATGTGGCGGGGAAAGGAGCGATTGAGCCGAACGGCAATTCTACGGGTGTTTGCGCTGAAAATCGCCCAAGTCGAAAGCGCAATGTCGTGATAGGTCGTTTTTCGACGTCAGGAGTGTGCGCGTTGAAGCTGCGGCAATCGTTTGCAGGACGTCTTGATCGTTGCCCCGGAGCCCGCGTCAATAGGCAATCTGCAGGCCTCATGCGACGAGTGCCTCATGGCTATTGGCTTTCAGGACGCTATTCTCGGAGAGCGCCGTATTCCTTGCCTCTCAGGCCGATGATCTGGCGGTATCATGCACGGCTAAGACTTTTGCACAAGAAAACCGAGCAAACAGAAGCATCCAAAAACCATCGCTGCCGTGCCAGCCATCAGCAATGTCCCGGTTTGAAAGCCACCAATCCAGAAAGCGCCAGTTAAACGAGCGCCGACGCCAAAAATGCAAACCAACGCGCCGGCTATTCCGGCGATCCATCCGAGTTTGAGCAAAGCGTTCATTAGCAATTCCCTTTTTGTAGTGTTCTGGTTAATTGGCAGTCGGTGATGAACTGAATTCGGACACAACGCTCCTCTCCTGGCGCAGCGTCAATACGCTTGTACGATGCCGATTTGGTCATTTGTAATCGGTGTTGAGGCATCGCTTATCTTCGCTGACATCGAACGCCGCGCCATGTCGTGTCGCTGCTCCTCACCTCCAAGCACCACCAACTCCCGCGTTGCACGCGTCATCGCCACATACAGCAAGCGCGCATCCTCTTCCTTTCGCTTCTCATCAACCCCAAGCGTCCCAACCCTCGGTATCGCGACCAGCGGAAATTCGAGTCCTTTACAGCTGTGCATGGTGAGGAATTTCACGGTGTTTTCACCTTCGGCAAAGCGGATGTCGCTGTGGTAGGTCACCGGAATCTTCAAGCGGCGCAAGGTGGCGAGGACTTCTTTGCCGACGCTGGCGTAGTCGTGGTAGATGACGGCCATGTCGCTCCACGGGGTGCCGGCGGTGTGGGCGGCCTTGAGGTGAGCGGCGATGTATTCGGCTTCTTCGCGCAAGGTCGGGAGCTTGATGACGAGCGGTTCCGGGCCGTGGCGACCGGCGCTGATCGGGGCGATCAGGGGCACGCCGTCTTCGTCGGCGACGGTCGGGCGTAGCAATTCGCTGGCGATGCCGCTTGCCAGTTTTAGCACTTCCTGGGTATTGCGGTAGTTGATTTTGAGGATGTTGGTGCGGCCTTGCGCCTGGATGCCGAGTTGCTTGAAGCTGAACTTCCCGCGCAGGTTTCGCCCGTAGATGGATTGGGCGTCGTCGTACATGACGAGGAGGGCGTTGGTCTCCGGGTTGACCATCTGCGCCACCAGCTTGAGCCATTGCGGTTCGAAGTCGTGGCCTTCGTCGATCAGCACGCCGTCGTACTGGCCGGCGGGGACGAGTTTGGCGTCGACGGCGCGAATGAGTTTTTCGACCATTCCGGCGAAGAAGGCGTGGTCGTCGCCGGTTTTGTCGGGCAAGCCAACGTTGTAAGCGAGCAGTTGCGCCCGGCACCACTGGTGGAAAGTGTGCACGGTGACCTTTTCCGCCAAGCCCCTGCCGGCCATGGTGCGTTCCAGCCTTTTAGCCAGGGTTTTGTTGTAGCAGAGGACGAGAATAGGCCGCTTGCAGACTTGCGCCAGATGTTCGGCGCGGTAGCCGAGAATCAGTGTCTTGCCGCTGCCAGCGACGCCGTGGATGACACGATGGCCTTCGCCGAGGCTGCGCGCGAGTTGTTCCTGCTGGATGTCCATGACGCGGACGATGTCGGGGATGTCCTGTTCGTCGGCGGGCGTATCGAACAAGCCACCCTGGGTCGGCGCAATGCGGATTTCAGGAAAGAGGTGCCAGCGGATGCGGTCGATTTGCGGCAGCGACAGCGGGACGCTGCGGTTGAAGGGAAACATGGCCCACAGGCGTTCCTGAAAGACTTCGGCATCGATGGTCTCGGTCATTTCGTCGCTGCAGATGACACGATGCGGCTCGATGACTTCGCCGAGGTTGGTGTCGTCAAATTGCTTGCGACTGATGTTGGTCAGTACAACACCGTAGCCCCAGGGAAAGAAGAGTTGCCCTTGCATCCGGCCGGAGGAAAAGGTGAGTAGTGGGTCGGCTTTGAGAATGTCGACGACCTGGTGGGCGTATTGCCGCGCTTGTTCGAGTGGGCTGATCATGCGCTTTAGGCCGTGGGGCGTGATCAGATCGACGGATTGACGGTCGATGGACTGGATGCTGTCCAGCCGCCAATCCTTGACTTCGAGTACCAGCAGGCCGCGCCGTGGGTTGAAGATGATGAAGTCCGGATGGACGTTGCCACGACCCACTGGCACGTCGTACCAGAGAAGATAGTCATCCTCCAGCTTGTCTTCAAGCCGCCGCGCCAGACGCTTCTCACCCCCGGTCATGCGCGAAAGGCACGTGCCGATGGCGGGAATGAGCGAAGCCACTTGAATTCTCCCAGAGTTTTTTGGAGTGCTTTTTTGCTGTGGGCATTATGTCATGCGTCAAGCGATCCTGCGTATTACATTCAAAATGGCATTCGTCGCACTACCCCAGCAATTTCTTACCGTTCGCTTTGCTTCGCCGATACGTGAGCGCCATCGAGATGCAGAACGCAAGCGAATCCATCGGTACGGCATCGTTTTCCTGAAACACGATTGCACGGTTGCCTTCGTATTCAAAGTCGTTCGGGAAGAGGGTGCGGAAGGTGTCAACGAGCGTCGTCGTGCAGATGAAGTACATCGCGTACTGCGATGGCTTTTTCTTCTTCCAGTCTATTCGGATGGGGCTGCCTGATCCGGTTTGGGACGTGACATACGCCGGTTCGCCCCACCTCAGCGTTTCCTCAATTTCGCCGACACCATCGGTAGCGGCGGCCGTGCTGAAAATGGCTTCTCTGAGGGCCATCAGTTTCGGACGAATTTTCGGCGGGTAGGCTGCGAAAATGGCGGCTACCTTCGGGTTGTCGAAAGGTTTCATTGATCGCCTCGGTTTAAGCGGCGCTTTGTGTTCCCGCATCAAAAGGTAATCTGCAGGCCCCATGCCACGAGTGCCGCATGGTTATTGGATTGCAGGGCATTCTCGTTGGAGAACACCGTATTCATTGACTTGCAGGCCGATGCTTTAGCGCTGGTGGGACACGGCTATGGCTTGTGCACAAGAAAAGCGAGCAAACAGAAGCATCCAAAAACCATCGCTGCCGTGCCAGCCAGTAACAGCGTGCCTGACTGGAAACCTCCGATCCAGAACTCTCCAGCCAGTCGAGCGCCAACACCAAAAAGACAGACCAACGCACCGAGTACTCCGGCAACCCAACCGAGCTTCATCAAAGCGTTCATTCGTTTCTCCCTTCCCAATTTCCAAAGAAAATCAAAGGTAAGCGCAACACATGATATATGCAATATTGCGGGCGGCTTGGTGATTGTAAAACTGCCCGAGGAATTGTGGTGTGTACGGACTGGAGTTCGACCATTTTCGACGTCGGGGCTTTGACTCCTGGCAGGTCCCTTCGCGTTGGGTTGCCGTACTGGGTCAAGTTCGGGTTGGTCATGACAGAGTACCCACAAAACACAGCGTAGCCAAAATGCCACGCCGCGCTCGAAAGTTGCTTGACGGTGTTTTAACCTCAGCCTATCGTGGAAGACAATGAAGCAGCGAACAGGAGCATTCCAATGATCCATAAAGAACGGAGTGGAAAGTTGCTGGCGGCGATGATCAATTCTGACCGCGTCGGCGCGTCGGCGCTGATTGATCAGGCGCATGCGGATGGTATTTCCTCATTGGACGTTATTGCTCATATCCTTGACCCAGCCATCGTCGAACTTGGGCGATTGTGGGAAGAAGATGCCATGTCGCTGGCGCAAAACTATGTTGCTGCAAAGATATGCGAAGACGCTCTTTTACGCTGTATACCGGAAAACAAAGGTGATGTGCGTTCCAAAGGTGCCGCTGTGATCGGCAATATCGAGGACGATTTCCATAGTCTTGGCCGGAAGGCTGTCGGGCTTTTCCTCTCGGCGGCCGGGTGGGATGTATATGACCTGGGCAATGACGTTACAGCGGAAGAGTTTCTGGAAAAGGCTCTTGAGGTCAACGCCTGTGTCATCGGCTGTTCGGCAATGATGCAGACCACCGCGCTGAATATCCTCAAACTGCGTCACCTCATCGATGAGCGAGGCTTGGCGGATAAAATCAAGCTGGTGGTGGGCGGAGCCGTGTTCAATTGGCGGCCAGAGATGGTTGCGGAAGTCGGCGCGGATGGCACGGCTCACAACGCGGTTGGGGCGGATCAGCTTTTCAGCCGGCTTCAGTTTGAGGTGCTCGGAAAAACGACATCATGAACGCTTACCAGAGGGTGATGGATACGCTGTCCGGGCGACCGGTCGATCGATTGCCGGTGTTTGCCGTTCTGGGTGCCTATGGGGCAAATCTTACAGGCACCAATCTGCGAACTCTCTATAGCGACGCCACGGCCTATGTGGAAGGTCAAAAATGTCTGCAAGAGAAATTCGGTTTCGACCTGGTTATGTCTGTCTTTGATTACAGCCTTATTGCCGAGGCCTTCGGCGGCGAAGTGGCCTGGTTTTCCGATCAGGCCCCCAATATGAAGCGACCCGGAGTGCGAAGCGCGGCAGAAGCACTTTCCTTGCCTCTGCCGGACCCGCAGAGCACCGCACGTTTGCCGATGGCCCTCGATGTGACCAGAAGACTGGCCGCACTCTATAAGGAACAGGTGCCGATAATCTCTGTTCTGCCTGGTCCATGTATCATGCCTGCGCTACTTGTCGGGATGGAACAGTGGATGGAGGCGGTTCTCTTTGATCCGCCTCTTGCGCAGAGACTTCTTGACCATACCGCGACGTTCTTTGTGTCTTGGGCCAACGCGCTGATGGCTGCGGGTGCCGACTGTCTGGTCATTACTGAAGGTATGGCTTCGGCTGAAATTGCCCCGCGCCGCTTGTTTGAGGAGCAATGCCTACCGCATCTGGCTGCCGTTTTTTCACAAGTTAACGCCCCCAAAGTGCTACACCACACCGGGGGCCGCATTGGCCCTGTTCTCGATTTGCTTCCTGGCCTGCATGGGTTGGCAGGGATCGCGGTCAGCTCTAAAGACGACTTGGGCGAAGCCAGGCGGTTGATCGGTCCCGATCTGACGCTGATCGGCAACCTGGACAACCTGACCCTGCCTGAGGTTACTGAACAGGACGTGTATCGAATGAGCATGGACCGCCTACGTGTTGCAGCGCCATCCGGTCCTTACATTTTATGCAATTCTGCCGCAGACATACCCGTGACCACACCGCCCGAGAACTTGCGGGCGATGCTTGCTGCTGCCATCAACTATTCTGCGGATATGGCGGCTGTTGCATGAAATCACATACCGTCTGGCTCAGTTGTGGGGTCATGCGAGCGGAAACGGAAGAGCTGCACCGCCGTGGTTTGATCGATGGCGACCTGATCTTCCTTGATTCCATGCTCCATATGGTGCCACGGCAGTTGGAGGCCAAGCTGACGGAGATGCTGGAGAAGGAGG
>JBBQAT010000036.1:0-31552 GCA_038316625.1 Burkholderiales bacterium | reverse complement strand
GGTGCTGCACCAGATGGAAACGCTCTTGTCGACCGTGCTAGCGCAGGGCGATGCGCTGACGCGGCAAGGCATCGTCGGAATCGTTTCGCCACATCGGCTGCAAAGGCCATTCGATGAAGACCTCAGCGTTCTTACCAATGCGCTGGGCAAGGAATTCCTGGAGAATGGAAGGGGTATTTTTCTATCCAGTGACCAGGCGTTACAACTCGAAAAACTTGCCGAACGCTTGCTGCAAGGGGAAGCGGTCGACGCCTCGACCAACGAAATGCAGCGTTTTCTCAATGAATTCGTCACCTTGCGCAAAGTGACATTCGAAGCGGTGCTGACGAGCTTCGACAGTTTGGTACGACAAGCCGCTAAACGCCTGGACAAGGAAGTGGCGGCCATTGAGGTCAGTGGCGGCACCGAACTGTGGATCGATCCGCAGATGTATCAAGCCTTTTTGCATTCGCTTGGACACGTCCTCCGCAACGCCGTTGTACACGGACTGGAGACGCCGGAAGACCGCTGGTCTGCGAAAAAACACGACGCCGGGAAGATTACTTGCGAGGTAGCCCTAGAGAAAGACGTGATCAAATTGTCTATTGCCGATGATGGAGCGGGCATTGATCTCGATGCAGTGCGTCAGCGTGCCGTAGAAGCCGGTCTCTATGCAGAAGATGAGGCTCGGGAGCTTCCGGATGACGAGGTCGCCAGCCTGATTTTCCGGGAGAAGATCAGCACTCTGGATACAGTCACCGAGTTCTCGGGACGCGGCATTGGCTTGGCGGCGGTACGGGTCGAAGTCGAGAAATTGGGCGGAACGGTTGAAGTCCGGACTGTGGCCGGACAAGGCACGCAGTTTCTATTCACCTTGCCATTGCAACGGGGAGAATCTGGACAACGTGGCGTGCTGGCGATTCATGACAAACCCGGTGATTACCCCGGACTGGTCATGCAGTCGATCATTTCCAAGACGCGTGACTACTTCGAAAGCGAGCACACGACTCGCCTGACCGAGCTTGGTTCGGATAACGGCGAACTGGAATCACTGGAACTCCTTGACCTGACCGCGATCATTGGCATGGGCGGGCAAATCAAGCTGCAGATAGCCTTCAGTTTCCAGGAAAGCCTGGCCGATGCCGTGTATGAGTGGATGACCGCCGGCTTCAACGACCATCCCGACGATGTCGAAAAGCATCGTCAAGCGGCCGTCGGGGAAGTGGTAAATACCATCCTGGGACACTGCACGATCGACATTCAGTATCTGGATAGACAAGGAATCTCCATGACGCCGCCGGTCATCCTTGGCCGGGCGACACCGTTTCCGATGATGGATGACGCAGCGTTTCGTAGCACGCATTTGAATACGGCGATGGGACGCCTTGATATCATTCTGATCGGACCACGAGAACTATTTTCAACCGCAACTTAATGCGCAAAGTGAGCATGTGATGGAAATGGATGCCCTACGGGTTCTGGTTGTTGACGACTCCCCGATCATCACGCGAAAGATCTGCATGATGATGGATCTGATCGGCTACCAGGTGATCAAGACGGCGGCAACCGGCCGTGAGGCCATCCTGGCCTACAAGGAGTGTCGGCCCGATGTCGTCACCATGGACATCACCATGCCGGACATGGACGGAATCGAAGCTACGCGCATCATCAAGAAAGCGTTTCCTGAGGCGAATATCGTCATGGTCACTTCGCACGGCCAGGAAAAGATGGTGCTTGAAGCGCTCAAGGCCGGGGCCAAAGGTTATGTGCTCAAGCCGTTCCAGCAACAGAAAATCTTCGAGGTGATCGAGAAAGCCTGCAACAGGGTTGTGTTGCACGACAAACTTAACGCGGCGTATGCACAACATAATGGGGCGCAATCGGCGGCCACCACTGAAGTTGACGCACCGTCCCCGGATACGCCAGGCAATGGGACGTGAAGCGTGGTAACTTTCAAAATTACCCACCCGCCTGTAAGGCAAGCAGGACGGCCATCTTGGGGAAGCATGCCACAAGAGCCACTATTCATGCGGGTCTCCAGGCATACCACCTGTAGACCGCCAAACCATCTGCCGATTGGACCAAACCGATGAACACACCCTACCAAGCAGACCCCGAGCGCTACGCCACCCTACCCTATCGCCGCAGCGGACGCAGCGGGCTGAAACTGCCGGCTGTATCGCTCGGCCTGTGGCACAACTTCGGCGGCACGGATCGCTTCGAGACCGGACGCGAAGTAGTGCGCACGGCCTTCGATCACGGTATCACCCACTTTGATCTGGCCAACAACTACGGCCCGCCGCCGGGGTCGGCCGAAGAAACCTTCGGTGCCCTGCTGCGCACTGATCTGATGCCGTATCGCGACGAACTGATCATCTCCAGCAAGGCTGGCTATCTCATGTGGCCCGGCCCCTATGGCGACTGGGGCTCGCGCAAGTACCTGATCGCCAGCCTGGACCAGAGCCTCAAGCGCATGGGCCTGGACTACGTCGACATCTTCTACCACCACCGTCCCGACCCGGAGACACCGTTGGAAGAAACCATGGCCGCGCTCGCCCACATTGTGAGCAGCGGCCGCGCCTTGTATGTCGGACTCTCCAACTACCCCCCTGAGCTGATGCGCCGGGCCGCTGCCCTGCTCCGCGAGCTTGGCACGCCCTGCGTAATCCACCAGCCGCGCTACAGCCTGCTTGACCGCAAGATCGAACCCGCTCTGCTGCCGGCGCTGGCTGAAGAAGGCATCGGCTGCATCGCCTTCTCGCCGCTGGCGCAGGGCATCCTCACCGACCGCTACCTGAAGGGCGACATCCCCGAGGATTCGCGCGCCGCGCGTGGTGCCTTCCTGAAACCCGAACAACTCACGAAAGAGCGTCTGGATGCCGTTCGTCAGCTGAACGATATTGCCGCCGCACGCGGGCTGACGCTGGCGCGCATGGCGCTGGCCTGGGTACTGCGCCATCCGTCAATGACCTCGGTGCTGATTGGCGCCAGCCGCGCCTCGCAAGTGCTTGATGCGGTGGCCGCAGCGCAGGCCGCGCCGTTTGAAACTGACGTACTGGCCGAAATCGACCGCATCGTTGCACCACTGCAAGCTTAACGAAAGAGAAAAACATGTCCCTGAACCCTGTCTATACCCTGCTTGGTCGCCGGCTCCGTCTCGCTGTAATCGGTGGCGGGCCAGGCTCCTTCATCGGCGCGATGCACCGCCAGGCGGCCGCGCTCGACAACCGCTATGAACTGGTTGCCGCCGCGCTATCGTCGAATCCGGAAAAGAGCCTGCTCGCCGGGCGCGAACTGGGACTGGTGCCGGATCGCGTCTATGCCTCCGGACGGGCGCTCATCGCCGGCGAGAAAATACATCCCGAAGGTGCCGACGTCATCGCCATCATGACACCGAACGACAGCCACTTCGAACTGGCCAGTGCGGCGCTGGCCCAGGGCTTCGACGTCATCTGCGACAAGCCGATGACCAACACGCTCGACGAAGCCGAACGCCTGCATGCCGTCGTCAAGGCCAGCGGCCTGGTGTTCTGCCTGACCCACAACTACACCGGCTACCCGATGGTGCGCCAGGCGCGTTCGATGGTCGAAGCCGGAGAATTGGGCGTGATCCGCATGGTGCAGGTCGAGTACGTGCAGGGTGGCAACGCGCGCGAATCCGCACAATCCGACCCGTCACCCGAGCAAAGCTGGCGGCACAACCCGGTGAAGGGAGGCCCCTCGCTGGTGATGGGCGACATCGGCACGCACGCGCACAATCTGCTGCGCTTCATCACCGGACTGGAGGTGGACGAAGTGGCGGCCGAGGTTGGCAGCATCGTTCCGAACCGCGTGGTGCATGACTACGCAGGAGCCATGCTGCGCCTCTCCAATGGTGCTCGCGGCAGTTTCTGGGTCACGCAGGCGGCAGCGGGGGTGGAAAACAGCCTGCGCATCCGCGTCAGCGGCTCACTCGGCAGTCTCGAATGGGAACAGGAGGTTCCACAGACGCTCAGCTTCAAGCCACTCAGCGGACCGGCACAAGTACGCACACCCAACGGACCGGGCACCCTGCCGCTGGCCGCGCGCTCCTCGCGCATCGTCAAGGGCCATCCCGAGGGTTTCCCGGAAGCCTTTGCCAATCTGTACTCCGACGCCGCCGAAGCCGTCGCCGCCCGCCTTGCCGGCGCCACGCCCGACCCGCTCACCCTGCACTTCCCGAATTCCCGCGACGGCCTGCTCGGCGTTCGCTTCGTCGCTGCGGTTGTGGAGTCGAGCGAGGCGAACGGGACGTGGGTGGCGGTGGATAACCGGGCGAGCTAGGCGTCAGCGGTCGCGCACGCGACGCTGAGAATCACGAGCATGCGGCAGCCAGCCGCGCCAGTGCCAGCGGGCCATCATCAGCATGCCTCGTACCCACTCGTCGGCGGCGTAGGCGACGAAGATGCCGGGCAGGCCGTAGGCTCGGCCCAGCACATAGGAGCCAACACCGAGCACCAGTACGTACGACCCGAGGGCGGCCATCACCGGGTAATTCGCATCCCCGCAGGCACGCAGCGCGCCAGGGATGATCATGTTGAATACGCGCCCGGTTTCCAGCGCCAATGCTATCCACAGAAGCGTCTGGGCCGCATCGATCACCGCCGGGTCTTTGGTAAACATGCGCATCAGCCAGTGTGCCGCAAGCGCCACGATCAGCGCCATGGTGCCCGAGGCGAGCAGCCCGTTGCGCACGCCTTTGGCCACCAGTTCGTGCGCCTGGCGGAAATTGCCGGCACCAACCAGGCGGCCAACCATGATTTCGCACGCCCAGCCAATCGACAGACTGATCAACAGCACATAGCGCAACAATTGCAGTGTGTAGGAATGCGTTGCCAGAGCCACGACGCCCAGCCGCGCCGCCGTGGCCAGCGACACCATGAACGCTGTGCGGTAGCCCAGTTCGCCCGCCGCCCCCGGCACGCCAATGCGCAGTGCGGGCGCCAGCACCCGCCGTTGCAGCACCCACCAATGACGCAGGGTAGGCACCAGGGCCATGCGTTGCCGCCACAGGATCAGGTGCAGAACCAGGCCAATCGCGCGGCTGATCAGCATCGCCACGGCAAAACCATAGAGCCCCATCCCATCCCATTGACCAACGCCCAGCATCAGCGGCACAGCCAGCGCCAGGTGGCTGCAATGGATGGCAATCATTACCCGCAGCGAATCGCGCACATGCAGATGGGCACGCAGAATGGCGGCCATGGTCAGGTTGTAGGCATCGAGCAGAGCGGCGGGGGCCAGTAGCTGCAGATAGGGGGCGGCGAGCGGCAGAATCTCATCCGGAACGTTGAGTACATCGAGGATCAGGTCGTTGCCCAGCAGTAAAAAAGAGAGAACCGCCAATCCCGCCCAAGTGCAGGCACCCAGGCTCGCCAGCGCCGTTTCCCGCGCACCATCCTTCTGCTGCCCACCAAGAAGCTGGGTGATGACCACACCCATGCCAATGGCCAGCACACGGAAAACCACGTACAGCGATTCGAGCACTTGATTTGACAGGCCCAATGTGCCGGCGGCACCGTCCGACGTATGAGAAGCAAGCCACAAACCGATGATGGCAACGGTGTAAGCCAGCAGAAACTCGCCCAGAATGGGCCCGGCTATGGCGTTAAGACGAGGGCGATCAGTGAAATCCATGCGAGCTTAATCAGGAGGGTGAAAACAAAGTATCTGCAGGGCATTCGCTGGGGTCTAATCCCCTGGTGCCCTGGTCAGCAATCGATCACTGCATCAGGCAGAGTCCAGCAGCGAATGACGAAGTATATACCGCGAGCGTTCTCGGCACGGCTGACTGCGCACCGAATCCATTTCAGACGTCATGGCCACATTAGCGCAGACCGGATCACGCCTCATTCGAACAAATTTCGGCATATATCAGTTTTTTTATTACCACTTCGGCCTGAATATATTCAATGTTAGCTATTGTCCATTTAAAGTTCGCAGACCTAAGATAGCTGGAGAAGCAAAAAATGAAGCCAAATTGCATGAATGTTCACGCAAGACGGGGGCAAGAAACGATGGTTCGTTGGGATGATCTGTCATCTGCAGAACTCACGGTGCTGGAAACCGTTTTCTGGTCATCCGGTATTTCGCGTGCCGAGCTGGCCCAGGAATCCGGATTTTCACGCAGCAAGGCCAACACCGCCGTTGCTGCGCTGGTCGAGCGCGGCATGCTCGATGAGACCGGGCCACAGGCTTCTTCCGGCGGACGACGCCCGGAGACGCTGTTGCTTTCGTCCAGCATGGGCGTTCTGGCAGCCATCAATCTGGGTGCTTCCAGCCTCGACGTTGCATTGTTCGCGCCCGACATGAGCGAACTCGCGTACCACGCCGAACCCATCGAAGTGCGTGACGGGCCGGGTGTTGTTCTGCCACGGGTTCGCGAGATCCTGCGCGATCTGCGCAAGCGCTGCAACATCCGTAGTGAACAGGTGATCGGCATCGGCATGGGCGTTCCAGGGCCGGTGGAATTCGGCAGCGGCTTGCTGGTTGCCCCGCCGATCATGCCCGGCTGGGAGGGATTTTCCATCCGCGAGTATTTGCGCGAGGAATACCACGCCCCGGCCTTCATCGATAACGATGTTAACGCCATGGCCATCGGGGAGTTGTGGCGTCTGCAACGCAAGCTGCCCAACTTCATCGTGGTAAAAATCGGCACCGGGATCGGCTGCGGCATTGTCTGCAACGGGATGATCTATCGCGGCACCAATGGCTCGGCGGGCGACGTGGGCCATATCTGTGTAGATCCGGCCGGCGAACGCTGTCACTGCGGCAATCAGGGCTGCGTCGAGATCATGGCCGCCGGCCCGGCTATCGCCCGCATGGCAACAGAAGCGGCCAACGCCGGCAAAAGTGCGGCCCTGGCCCAGATCCTGGCCAGCAACGGCGTCATCACCCCGGAAGACGTCGGTCAGGCCAGTCGTGGTGGCGATGTGGCGTCCAACGCCATCATCAAGCTCTCGGGCAAGTTGATCGGACAGATGCTGGCCTCGGCGGTGAATTTCTTCAACCCCTCACATGTTTTCATCGGCGGTGGAATTTCGCACATCGGCCCTTTGCTCCTGGCATCAATCCGTCAGAGCGTGTATCAACGCTCGCTGGCGCTTTCCACGCGCCACCTGGAAATCCTCTACGCGCCACTCGGCGACCGCGCCGGAGTCATCGGTTGCGCCGCCATGGCGATGCAGGAAACGATGAGCGTTCGTGGGGTGCTGGTAT
The DNA here is from genome assembly GCA_038316625.1 of Burkholderiales bacterium. Taxonomy (GTDB): domain Bacteria; phylum Pseudomonadota; class Gammaproteobacteria; order Burkholderiales; family Rhodocyclaceae; genus Propionivibrio. Next base: position 24,337 of record JBBQAT010000036.1, on the reverse strand, counting down.
GAGCTTGGCCGTCGATTTTCGCGGGATCAGCAAGAGCTTCGGACTGGTTGAAGTATTGCACAGCGTCAGTTTTTCCCTGGAGCCGGGTCGAGTGATCGGCCTGCTAGGCGAGAACGGTGCGGGAAAATCCACGCTGGTCAAAATCCTCTCCGGCTACGAACAGGCGACCGCTGGCGATTTCACCATCAACGGTGTGTCGCACCGTTTCACCAACTCGCGCGAAGCCGAACGTGAGGGCGTCGTCCTGATCCACCAGGAATTCAATCTCGCCGATCATTTAAGCATCGCTCAGAACATATTCCTTGGCCACGAGCGCATGAAAGGCTGGCTCCTCGACGATCGCAGCATGAACGCCGCCGCCCTGGCAGCGATGCAGCAGGTCGGTCTGCTTGCCGACCCGGAAACGAAAGTGCGCGACCTGATCGTTGCCGAAAAGCAGCTCGTTGAGATCGCCAAGGCGGTTTCACGCAATGCCCGGCTGCTGGTCATGGACGAGCCGACGGCAACACTCACGCCAACCGAAACCGAGCGTCTTTTCGCGCTTATTACCCAGCTCAAGTCTCAGGGTGTGAGCATCATTTACATCTCGCACAAGCTCGATGAAGTCGAGCGCATAACGGATGAAGTCGTGGTCATGCGTGACGGTTGTTTCGTGGCGCGAGCACCAACGTCCGAAACCACACGTCAGCAGATGGCCAACTTGATGGTCGGGCGCGACGTTTCGGACATGTACCCGCCCAAGGACGTTCCACCGCTTGCGCCACCGATGCTCAAGGTTAGCGGGCTAAGCGTTCCCGACTGGGCGCAGGACGTAGACTTTGAGGTTCGCCCCGGCGAAATCCTGGGCTTCGCGGGCCTCGTCGGTGCCGGGCGAACCGAGCTGTTCGAAGGACTGCTCGGCCTGCGGCCGCGCAGCGCCGGGCAGATCGAGATTGGCGGCAAGATCGTCGATCTGCGCAGCCCGCGCCAGGGGGTACGATATGGCATCGCCTATCTTTCGGAAGACCGCAAGGGCAAAGGCCTGCACGTTAACCTCGGTCTGCGAGAAAACCTTACCCTGTTGACGCTGGAGCGCTACGCCCACCCACTGCTCGACGCCAAGGCCGAACGCAGTGCGTTGCGCGTTAAAGTCGATGAATTTGGTATCCGCACGGGCGATCTCGACAATCGGGCGACCTCACTCTCCGGCGGCAATCAGCAGAAACTGGCGCTGGCAAAATTCCTGCATGCCGATCCGAAAATCATCGTTCTTGATGAACCCACGCGAGGCGTCGATGTGGGTGCCAAACGCGACATCTACTTCCTGATCCAGCGTCTGGCCCGCGAGGGGCGAGGCGTGGTGGTCATCTCATCCGAACTGGTAGAACTGATCGGCCTCTGCCATCGCGTTGTCGTCATGCGCGCTGGCCGGGTACAGACCACCCTTGCTGCAGAGCAGCTAACCGAAGAGGAGTTGATTGCTCATGCCACCGGCACCCACTGACACGCCCAATGACACAACAGCAGCGACGCTTTCGACAGGCAGTGCAAAAAGCCTGTCGCGCCGGATTCAGGACCTTGGCCCGCTGTTGGGGCTGATCGTTCTATGCGTCGCAGGAACCGCGCTGAATCCGGATTTTGCCACCACCGACAACGTCATGAACGTGCTCACGCGCACGGCCTTTATCGGGATCATTGCCGTGGGGATGACCTTCGTGATCATCTCCGGTGGTATCGACCTCTCAGTCGGATCAATGGCGGCGCTGATCGCTGGCGCCATGATCCTGCTGATGAACAACATCAGCGCGTCGGTCGAGTCGCCCTATCTGGTCGTAAGCATCGGCATTGCCTTTGCGCTGCTGCTCGGTGCGCTGTTCGGGCTGGCGCACGGCCTGCTCATTACCAAAGGTCGCATCGAGCCGTTCATCGTTACGCTCGGTACGCTCGGCATCTTCCGCGCTTACCTCACCTACTTTGCCAATGGCGGTGCCATCACTCTGGACAATGCCGTTTCAGACATCTACAGCCCGGTGTACTACGGCAGCATGCTCGGCGTGCCGATCCCGATCTGGGTCTTCCTTGTAATGGCGCTGGCGGGCGGACTGGTGCTCAACCGTACGCGCTACGGACGCTACGTCCAGGCCATCGGCTCCAACGAACAGGTTGCGCGCTACGCAGCCGTTGACGTCGACCGCATCAAGATCCTCACCTACGTCGTACTCGGCCTCTGTGTTGGCGTGGCTACCGTACTGTACGTACCCCGTCTGGGTTCCGCGTCACCCACCACCGGGCTGCTCTGGGAACTGGAAGCCATTGCTTCGGTCATCGTCGGCGGAACGGCGCTCAAGGGCGGCGAAGGGAAGATCGCCGGTACCGTGATCGGGGCCATCCTGCTCTCCGTAATCAGCAACATCCTTAACCTCACCAGCATCATCAGTGTGTATCTGAATGCCGCCGTCCAAGGCATTGTCATCATCATCGTCGCGTTCATGCAGCGGAGTCGACGCTGATTTGCTCTTTTCCCAAGTGAAGTTTCAAAACCGGTAGCCTCAAGCTATCTCTATCAATCTGCAATATCAGGAGACATTTGACATGAAATCCATTATCCGCAGACTTACCGTAACGGCCGCAGCATTGGCGGCGCTGACTGCAGTACCGGCATTTGCACAAGAAAAGATCGTGCTGGGCGTGGCGATTCCGGCCGCCACCCACGGGTTCACTGGCGGCATCGTTTTCTGGGCCAATCAGGCCAAGAAGGATCTGGAAAAAGCTAATCCAAGCCTAAAGGTCATCGTCAAGACGGCCGCCAATGCGGCGGAACAGGCCAACCAGTTGCAGGACCTGATGGCCGTCAGCAAGATCAACACGCTGGTCGTGTTCCCGTTCGAATCGGCCGCGCTGACCAAACCGGTTACCGAGGTCCATAACAAGGGCGTGTACGTGACGGTAGTCGACCGCGGCCTGACCGACACCAGCGCTCAGGATGCCTATGTCTCCGGCGACAATACCGCTTTCGGCAAGATACCGGCCGAATATCTGGCCAAGGTCATGAATGGCAAGGGCAACCTGGTTGCCATGCGCGGCATTGCCACGACACTGGATAACGAGCGCATGAACGCTTTCAACGGCGTGTTCAAAAACTTCCCCGACATGAAGCTGCTGGATGCCAAGTACGCCAACTGGAACCGCGACGACGCCTTCAAGGTGATGCAGGACTACCTGACACGCTTCAAGCAGATCGACGCCGTCTGGGCAGCGGATGACGATATGGCTGTCGGCGTACTCAAGGCCATCGACCAATCGAAACGTACCGACATCAAGATCGTGTTCGGTGGTGCGGGAGCCAAAGGCATGATCAAGACGCTGATGGACGGCAAGGATCCGCGTATCCAGGCCAACGTTTCGTACTCGCCGAAGTTCATGTACGACGCCATCAAGCTCACCGCCGAAGCGCGCCTGAAGGGTGAGAAGCTGCCGGCGACCTACATCATTCCGTCGGTGCTGATCACCAAGGAGAATGCGGCCAAGTTTTACTTCCCTGACTCACCGTTCTAAGCAGGATACGACCCGTTCAGGCCATCGCGCCTGAACGGGTTGTCATTCACCAGACACCGATGGTTTGCAGTTCTCACCGTTGGCGACTGTTTCCATAACGCACTTTGTAGGAGATGAAATCCATGAAATCAATCGTACGCAAGGTTCTGGTTTCCTGTGCAGTTGTCGCATCAAGCTGCGCTTTTGCCCAAGCGGACAAGGTCGTGATGGGCGTTTCCATCCCCGCGGCGACGCACGGCTGGACGGGTGGTGTTGTGTATTGGGCCAACCAAACCAAGACCGCACTTGAGAAGCAGTATCCGGGTATCAAGGTGATCGTCAAGACAGCCGGTTCAACGGCCGAGCAGGCCAACCAGATTCAGGACATGCACACCGTCAACAAGATCAACACGCTGGTCATTCTGCCGATGGAATCAGCCCCGCTGACGCAACCCGTGGCGCAACTCAAGAAAAAGGATGTTTTCATCACCGTGGTTGACCGTGGCCTCACTGACCTCAGCGCGCAAAACGCTTATGTTGCTGGCGACAATCCCGGTTTCGGCAAGGTTTCAGCTGAATACATGGCCAAAGCAATGGATGGAAAGGGCGATCTGGTCATCCTGCGCGGCATGCCGACGGTGATCGACAACGAGCGCGTCGATGCCTTCAATGCGGTCATCAAGGCCAATCCCGGCATGAAAGTTCTCGATGCCAAGTTTGGCAACTGGAATCGTGATGATGCGTTCAAGGTCATGCAAGACTACCTGACCCGCTTCAAGCAGATCGATGCCGTATGGGCCTCGGACGATGACATGGCGGTGGGCGTGCAGAAGGCCATCCAGCAGGCAAATCGCAGCGACGTAAAACTGGTCATCGGCGGTGCCGGTGGCAAGGACTACGTCAAAAAGGTCATGGACGGTGACAAGGTCGTCACCGCCGATGTCACCTATTCGCCAAGCATGATCGCCGACGCAATGAAGCTGACCGCCGAAGCCCGCGTCAAAGGGTCAGCGATGCCGGCGACGACGATCATCCCGTCAATCCTGATCACCAAGGACAACGCCGCAAAGTACTACTTCCCGGATTCGCCGTACTAAGCGTACTAAGCGCACTAAGCGTGCGCTGATTCACATGGATGATCGACATTCCGGGAAAACCCGGAATGTCGATATGAGCAGCATTTATCAGCTTTAAATCGAGGACCATCATGAGCAGACCAGTCACACTCTTCACGGGCCAGTGGGGGGATTTGCCCCTGGCCGAACTCGCCCCCCTCGCCAAGTCGATGGGCTATGACGGGCTCGAACTCGCCTGCTGGGGCGATCATTTTGATATTCAGGAAGCACTGAAGTCCGACGCCTACGTCCGCGACAAACGCGCCTTGCTCGAAAAGAACGGACTCCGGTGCTTCGCGCTCGGCTGCCACCTGGTCGGTCAAGCGGTCTGCGACCTGATCGACGAGCGGCACCAGAGCATTGTGCCACCGCATGTGTGGGGCGATGGCGATCCCGAAGGCGTTCGCCAGCGCGCCGCCGCCGAGATGAAAGATTGCGCGCGAGCGGCTGCCAAGTTCGGTGTAAAAACGGTGACCGGCTTTACCGGTTCGTCGATCTGGCACTCGATCTACGCCTTCCCGCCGACCTCGCAGGCCTTCTGGGACAAGGGCTTCGCCGACTTTGCCACGCGCTGGACCCCGATCCTCGATGTTTTCAACGAAGTCGATGTCGACTTCGCGCTGGAAATCCATCCAACTGAAATCGCCTTCGATCTCGCCTCGATGCAGCGTGCACTGGAAGCCGTCAAGCAGCACAAACGCTTTGGCATCAATTTCGACCCGAGCCACCTCGGCTATCAGGGCGTTGACTACATCAAGCTGCTGCGCACCCTCGGCGACCGCGTGCGCAACGTGCACATGAAAGACGCCTGGTGGGGCAAAGGCGATGGCTCGGTCGGCGTTTTCGGCGGCCATGTCAGCTTCGGCGACGCACGCCGTTTCTGGGATTTCCGTAGCGTCGGGCGCGGCATGATTGACTTTGAAGCCATCATCGTCGCGCTCAACGACATCGGCTATCACGGCCCGTTGTCGGTCGAGTGGGAAGATAGCCGTATGGATCGCGTCCATGGCGGCACCGAAAGTGCAGCCTTTTGCAAACGTCTGGACTTCAAGCCTTCCGGTGTGGCTTTCGACGCCGCGTTCGAAAAGAAATAAGGGAGGAGACCCCCCATGGAAAAACTGCGTTATGCCATGGTTGGCGGCGGCCAGGGCGCGTTCATCGGCGGCGTGCATCGCCGGGCAATGGCGCTGGACGGTCAGATGGAACTGGTGGCCGGCGCTTTGTCGTCCAGTCCGGAGAAGGCGTTTGCCTCGGGTCGTGACCTAGGCCTTTCCGACGGACGCAATCACGGACGCTGGCAGGATTTACTGGAGGATGAATTGCGCCGGTCTGCATCGGAACGGATTGATTTCGTCAGCATTGTTACGCCTAATCACATGCATTACCCGGTTGCCAAAGCCTTTGTCGACGCCGGTATCAATGTCGTCTGCGACAAGCCCTTGGTACACACGTCCGAACAGGCGCAAGACCTTATTGCAGCGGCCAACAAATCCGGCTCTATCTTTGCCGTCACCTACAACTACACTGGCTATCCGCTCGTACGACATGCGCGACACATGGTCAGCAGTGGAGAGCTCGGCGAGATTCGCAAAGTGATCGTCGAATACAACCAGGGCTGGCTGGCAACCTTGCTCGAAGGATCAGGAAACAAGCAAGCCGAATGGCGAACCGACCCAGCGCGCAGCGGTCTTGCTGGCTGTATCGGAGACATAGGATCACACGCTGAAAATCTCGCGGCAACGATCACGGGACTGGAAATTGAGTCCCTTTGCGCCGACCTGACCACTTTTGTACCGGGCCGCAAGCTTGATGATGATGGCAATCTTCTGCTGCAGTACAGCAACGGTGCGCGCGGCATCCTGATTTCGTCACAGATCGAGATCGGCTGTGAAAACGACCTGCGCATCCGCATCTTTGGCACCCAGGGTTCACTCACGTGGAGCCAGGAAGAGCCAAACACGATGCTACACGCCGCCATCGATGCGCCTCCACGCATTCTCACGCGAAGTTGCCCTTGGCTATGCGACGCCGCAGTCAAGGCCACACGCCTGCCAGCCGGGCACCCGGAGGCCTTCTTCGAGGCTTTTGCCAACATCTACGCTGGCGCGGCCGAAGCCATGCGCGAACGTGCCGAGAAGCGCGCCCCCGCACCGCTCGAAGCTGATTTTCCGACACTGGCAGAGGGGGCCCGTGGTGTGCGCTTCATCGAGAAAGCGGTTGAGTCGGCACGATCTGCACTGAAATGGACGGCGTTCTGACTTGAAAAGGCAAACCTCGTCATTCTCGGCTCTGCCGGGATTGACGAGGCGGCAACGTGCGTAAATTTGTCAGTGGCTCGCGGCTAGATCGGCGTCCGCCAGCCCCATGCATCGGCCAAAGCGCGGCACTCCGCAATCAAACCGACAGTGGCAGTGGTTGAAATCGAGCGTAAAGCCGAGGCCGCCGCACAGAGTCCAAGCGACAAGCCCTCGTTGATCGGCCAGGCCTCGTGAAGCCCGTAGAGCAAGCCGGCGGCAAAGGCATCACCCGCGCCGTTGCTTCCCTTGATCTCGTCGGCAGGAACCTCCAGTGAGGGTTTTGCATAAACATCACCATCCCGGGTAGCAGCAACGCAGCCGCCGGGAAAATGAATCGCCACCAACTCAAGCGGGCCGCTGACCAGCAGCGCGACAGCCGCCCGACGTGCTGCGCCGGCCGACGTAACACCGGCTGAAACGACATCGATGCCGGTCAGGACGCCCGCCTCATAATCATTAATGATCAGGCTGTCGAGATGAGGTAGACACGGCAGCACGAGCCGACGAATTTCTTCCGGCGCTCCGGAAATCATTTCCAGGTTGGTACGCAGCCCGGCCGCACGCGCACGCCTTAATACAGTAACCCAACCGTTGGCATCGCTCTCGTAGGGCTTATCCATCCGTGCGTGAATACCCGGGGCACCGAGATGCAGGATTCGCGCCTGTGTATTGGAGAAATCGAAATCTTCCGGGCTGAGCAGAGCGTTTGCACCCTGGTGATGAAAAAAGGTCCGCTTGCCCGTGGAACGCACGGTCATCACGTCGGTATGCGAGGTACCAACTCCGTCAAGCACCCTCAGACCGGCGTGATCGATACCGTGTTCAGCGCACGCTGCAAGGAGCAAACGGCCGGCATCGTCATTACCGACGACGCCCATGGCCCAGACGGGAAATGCCGGATCAAGGCGGGCCAGATCAATCGCCATGTTGTGCGCCGGACCACCACCCTGGAGTTCGCGGGCGACGATTTCCGTCAGCGTTTCCTGCTCAGGCCAATGACTGATCGAGTTGTTGTGATCGACGAGCCAGCACCCTCCGCAAATGATGCCCCGCCTTCCCATCTCAGCGCTCCGCCCGGAGAATCGGATCGCTTATCTCAAGGTCATCGGATAGTTGCAGGGCAGGAGAAATTCCCTTGGCCTGCAATGCACCGTGGTAGGCCTTCACAGCCTCTTCGGCGGACACATCCCGCGCAACAACAGCGCGTAGCAACTTGACCAGATCAATCGGGCTTTGCGCTAGATTGATCTTTCGTCCGAACAGGGCCACGCGAGCCCCCGCGCTTTCGGCACGAGAGAGCAACTCAAAGGTGTCGCGCGTCGTGCCCTTGGCACCACCGAGAATGCCGACGACCAGTCGCTCAGGATCGTAGGAGGCAAGAGACTCCATCGCACGACGCCCGTTGTAGACGATCTTCAGGAACACCGGTTGCTCAACTGATGCCACCCCCGCCAGAATGCGGATGATCGAATCGCCGATGAAATACCCCATTTCATGAGCCGCCACGCCAATATCGAACGCCGGGTTAAACACTTCGAGGAAATGGCGCATACCAAGATCGGCTGCTTCAGCCCGAAAATCTGAATAGGCTTCCAGCGTAGCGAGATCACAGGTTATTTCGTTGGAAAAGGTCACGGAGTACAGGCCAAGATCAGCGCTCTTCTTTACCTGCGGCAAGCGCGCAGAACGAAAGGAACGTGATGGTTCGAGGCCGTAACGACCGCCTCTCGGATACCAGATATCGGTCGTATCGTTATAACGGACGGCGGGTGTTACCTCGTTGTCGGCGTAGAGGCCTTCGTTGACTAGAATTTCGGCGGCGGAAGCGCTGGTCAGCATGATGTCGACCAAGCCTGAGCGCGTCATCTCCCGGATCGCATCAAGGTAGATGGCGCGGCTGGAATGCTCAGAAGTAAAACGTCCTGATACATCACGGATCGGAGGCGGTGCCGTGAGGCCAAAGGCCATGTCGGCATCCTTGGCATCGGCAATGATGAAATCCTGGGGGGTATAGGCACCCGAGCGGATGCGCGCAAGCTTTCTGTCAAGGCTCTTCATGTGACCGCTCCTCAGCGGCTTACCATCAAAAATAAAACCGGGCAGGCCCGGCAAAAAACCTCCGGGCCTGCGCGTGCAAACCCGGAGGAACCACGGAGACAACTCGCCTATACGTAACGCGCAACCAGATTCTCAAGCATTTCCTGACGGCCGGACACTGGTTTCGGTTCAAGCCCGCGTTCGGCTGCCAGATCCGCGACCGAGGCCAGGCCCAGTTCCTTGTTCAGGATCTGTTGGCCGAGGCCGTTGTTCCAGCCGGCGTAGCGTGCTTCCTTGAACTTGCCAAGCTGATCGTCTTCAATCATGCGGGCAGCGATCAGCAATCCGTGCGCCAGCGTATCGACGCCACCCACGTGAGCATGAACGAGGTCTAGCGCATCAATGCTCTGACGGCGAACCTTGGCATCGAAATTGAAGCCGCCCTTGGTCAGGCCACCAGCCTTAAGTACGTGGTATAGCGACAACGCAACTTCACGCTCGTCATTCGGGAACTGGTCGGTATCCCAGCCGTTCTGGGCGTCGCCACGATTGGCGTCAACCGAACCGAAGCAACCAAGGGCTGTCGCCGTGGCAACTTCATGCTCGAAACTGTGACCAGCGAGCGTCGCGTGGTTGCACTCGATATTGACCTTCACTTCGTTTTCCAGCCCATGCTGCTTGAGGAAACCATAGACGGTGGCGACGTCGAAGTCATACTGATGCTTCGATGGCTCCATCGGCTTCGGTTCGATCATGATCAGACCATCAAAACCGATCTTGTACTTGTGCTCGACGACCATATTTAGGAAACGGCCCATCTGCGCCAGCTCGCGCTTGAGATCGGTGTTGAGCAGTGTTTCGTATCCTTCACGTCCGCCCCACAGCACATAGCCTGAACCGCCGAGCTTCTTGGTCGCTTCAAGCGCGTCGCGGACCTGCAATGCCGCACAGGCAAACACTTCGGGATTCGGATTAGTCGAGGCTCCCGCCATGTAACGCGGATGCGAGAACAGGTTGGCGGTACCCCACAGCAGCTGGACGCCGGTCTTTTCCTGCGCGGCAGCCGCCTTGTCCACCATGTGAGCGAATGCCTTCTGGCTTTCGCGCATCGGGCCAAGTTCTGGAGCCAAATCGCGGTCATGAAAGGTGTAAAACGGAACACCGAGCTTCTGCACAAAGCTCATTGCCTCTTCGAGCTTCGCTTCCGCCATGGCCAGCGGATCGCTGCCTTTTTGCCATGGCCTGTCAAAAGAGCCGCCACCAAACATGTCGGCGCCACCCGAACAGAAGGTGTGCCAGTAGCACACGGCAATGCGCAGGTGATCTTCCATGGTTTTGCCGAGCACGACGCGCTTCGGATCGTACCAGCGATAAGCCAGCGGGTTGGTCGTTTCGGGACCGGCATAGCGCACGGTTTCAATTTCCGAGAAGTAGTTTGCAGCCATTTACAGTCTCCTTTAAAGATTCAGATTACGCGACCGGAAAACCCGGCCAAGTCTCCACCAAAAACACTGCAGGGATGCCGCATTGAAAACGGCTCCATGCCCAATAATCGACGACAACAAAGTACCATCCTGACCATCGAATCCCTATCGGACACCAATCCGATCCAGACATCAATGAAAGATGCCACCCGTTTCAACACAGCGACTACACCATGAAAGCTCGGCAAATTTTGCTTTCTGTGCGCTTCAGTTGATTCATTCAAGCAACGACCACGGCAGTCAATATATCTGACGCTGGACAACCGGTCTGTTATCTTTCAAACTAAGACTGATACTTTTTTAGCAGCAATAGAATTTCGAGAGAAGCATGCGCATCGTTTTCGAAAAAGTACCTGATTCCGATGGTTCGTCCTTCGGCTGCTTTCATGCGGGTGGCCGCGTATTTGACTGCCCGTACCACATCCATCCAGAAGTGGAAATTCTCCACATCCTGAGCGGGCGCGGACTGCTGGTGGTCGGCGATCACATTGGGCGCTTCGTGCCAGGGGATTTGCTGCTGCTTGGCAGCGGCTTGCCGCACATGCTGTGCAGCGATCCGATTACGTCTGAATCCGGAGAGCCCACTCACATCCGCTATGCTCAGTTCAAGCTGGAAAATTTTGGCGATGCGTTCTGGCAAATGCCGGAGCAGCAAGCGGTCACCCATCTGCTCGCGCAATCTGCGCGCGGTCTGCGCTTCGACGAAGCCAGTACGTCGCGCCTGCTGCCTACGATGGATCGGCTATGGGAGACATTTGGTGCCCGCCGTCTATGGAGTCTGATGGCACTGATGGAGGAAATGGCACCGTCCCGCAATGCCAGCCCGCTGGCCAGCGTCGGCTACGCGCCAGTCGTAACGCACCGTGATTCCGAACGACTCAATTGCGCCATTCAGTACATGAACAGCCATTTGACCAGCCCGCTGCAACTCACCGAGGTCGCCCGCGAAACCGGCCTTTCGCCGCAGGCGTTCAGCCGGTTCTTCCACAAGTTCATGGGCATCCCGTTTGTTGAATACGTGTCATCATTGCGCATCAGTCTCGCCTGCCGATACCTTCTGGAAACCGACAGGACGATTGCGGCCATCTGCTATAGCTGTGGATTCAATAACCTGTCCAACTTCAACCGACAGTTTCTCCGCTACAAGCAGATGACGCCGAAGGAATTCAAACGCAGCGGTGCCATTGATAATGCCGACAACGGATTTTTTGCGCGGGCGCTGCCGGGCAGCGGTTCGGCACCCATCGAGGCCGCAAGATAAGCACTCGCGGATGACGGAATGCAGGGATGGGAATAATGAACGGTGAAGTATTGCTGAGCGACGAATGCCATCGTCGCTCAAAACTGAATACCTATTCCTTGATTTTCTTCAACTCTTCTTCGGCAAATAGCGCTGCACCAACAATGCCCGCCTGATTCAAGAAACTGGCTGCAACAACGGGCGCCTTGGTGGTGATCATTGGCGAGAACTTGTGCAGCTTATCGCTAACGCCACCGCCCAGCACAATCAAATCCGGCCAGAGCAAGCTCTCCATCGTGGTGAGGTACAGATTAAAGCGATCACCCCACTCCTTCCATTTAAGATCCTTGGTAACGCGGACAGCCTCAGATGCATAGCGCTCCGCCTCAACGCCATTGCTGAGGAAGACGTGGCCAAGCTCGGTATTAGGCAACAGGTGACCGTCGCTGAAGAGGGCCGTACCAAGGCCGGTGCCGATGGTTACGATCAGCACAACGCCAGGATTGTCCTTACCCGCGCCGAAACGCATTTCGGCCAGCCCGGCCGCATCGGCATCGTTAGCCATATAGACGGGGCAGCCGGTGTGCTTGGAAAAGCACTCAGCAATCGGCAAACCGATAAAGGATTTATCGACGTTGGCTGCCGTACGTGCGATACCGTGCTGAATGGCCGCCGGGAAACCAATGCCAATCGGGCCTGACCACTGGTGTTGTTTGACCACCTCTTTCAGTGTTTGTCCAATGGCATCGGGTGTCGCCGGCTTGGGCGTCGCAACCCGTGTTCGCTCGCTCAGCAGTTCGCCGGTTGTCGTTTCAACGATGGCGGTTTTGATCCCCGTCCCACCGATATCAATTCCCAGTATTTGCACAGAAGTTTCCTTTCAAGACTGTTCCAGGCACCTTGACCAAAAAGCACCCAGCACGGTTATCAACACGGTGCCAGGCGCTTTCGTGGAGGAGTTTTAGGAATTTTTAATCAGCGGTCGCTGCCTGCGCCCGAAACGACGTCGACAAACACGGCAAGCAAGAGGATTGCTCCCTTGACGATCAATTGCCAGAAGGCATCGACGCCGAGCATCGACATGCCGTTATCCAGACTGGCCATGATCAGAGCACCGATCAACGCACCGTAGACCGTTCCGACGCCACCGCGACTTGACGCGCCACCAATAAAGCACGAGGCGATCGCATCGAGTTCGCCCAGGTTACCGGCCGAGGGAGATCCGGCTGCCAGGCGCGCGGTCGTGATCAGACCGGCAAAAGCACACATCAGCCCCATGATTCCGAACACGATCATCTTGATGAATCGAACGTTCACCCCGGAAAGACGCGTCGCTTCGACATTGGAGCCAATCGAATAAATACGGCGTCCAAAGACCATCTTGTTGGCCATGAAACTGAAGAGGCCCAGAATGATCAGCGTTACCAGCACCGGAACCGGAATTCCTTCGTATTGGTTAAGCGTGTAGACGAAACCGGCGATCATCGTGGCGACCACCACCAGTTTGGTGACGTCTTGCCACAAAGGCGCTATCGCCAGACCGTGTTGCGCGCGTCCAGCGCGCGTCTTGAACGCCAGTACGGCCAACAACACGAATACCACCAAACCAAGCACGTTGCCAAACATGATCGGCAGATAGCCCTGGCCGATCAAAACCAGGCCAGGCGACTCGAGTGAAACCGTCGTTCCCTTGGTAATGCCGAGCAAGATGCCACGGAAGGCCAGAAAACCCGCCAGCGTCACGATGAATGACGGAACGCGCAGGTAGGCGATAAAGTAACCGTTGAAAAGTCCGACCGCGATACCAAGCAGTATCACGACGGTGACCGTCACGCCCATCGGCATGTGATAGGTGTAGTCCATAATTGCCATCACGCCGCCGAGCAGGCCTAGCAGTGCGCCGACCGACAGATCGATTTCACCTGAAATGATGACGAACACCATGCCGGAAGCAAGCGTTCCAGTAATCGCCATCTGGCGCAGCAGGTTGGAGAAGTTACGCGGTGTCAGGAAGGCACCTTCGGAAAGCATGCCGAAAAATGACCAGATCGCCACAATGGCGATCAAAAGGCTCACGATCTTGTACTGCGTAAAGAATTTCTGAAGTTTTTTGGTGGCGGCACTCATTTGTTTATCACTTTCTCTTCAATAAGATGAACTAGGCGCTTACGCAGCCAACTCGCTGGCATGGCCCAGAGCCGCCGTCATGACTTGCTCCTGGGTCAGCCCATCGTTGATAAAGTCGCCGCGCAGTTGGCCTTCGCCAATAACCAGAACCCGATCCGAGATCCCCAGGACCTCCGGCAGTTCTGAACTGATCATGATGATCGAAAGACCTTCTTTGACGAGTTCAAACATGAGTTTGTAGATCTCGTACTTGGCCCCGACGTCCACCCCGCGCGTCGGCTCATCAAGAATGAGTACCTTGGGGTGAGGGAGGAGCATTTTCGACAAAACAGCCTTCTGCTGATTGCCGCCGGACAAGCCTTTAATCGGCAAATTCGGGGCGGCGGTCTTGATGCGCATGCGCGCGATGGATTTCTGGATTTGCGCCATCTCGGACTCGGCATCAATGACACCGAATTTTGCATAATTTTCGAGCACCGCCATCGTAATGTTGGCCCCGACACCTTGCAGGGGAACGATACCGTGGCGTTTTCGATCCTCGGGAACGAGACATATCCCCTGGGTCACCGCATCGCGCGGTGAATTCACCGTAATTTTCTCGCCGTCAAGCCAAAGTTCGGCGGAGGACTGGCCTTTATAGCAACCGAAGATAGCCATGGCCAATTCGGTTCGACCGGCACCAACCAGTCCGGCGATGCCGAGGATTTCGCCCTTGCGCAGTTTGAAGGAGATGTTGTCGACGCGTTTGCGGGCTGCGTTGTTGATGTCTAGGCAGGTGACGTTGCGCGCTTCGAAGAAGACGTCGCCAATCGGGTGTTCTTCACGGGGGAACAGGTTCTTGATTTCGCGACCGACCATCATGGTGATGATTTCGTTGGTGTCGATCTCGCTCATAGGGCGGGTACCGACATGTTCGCCGTCGCGGATGACGCTGACGGTGTCACACACAGCGGCAACTTCGTCGAGTTTGTGCGAGATCATGACGCAAGCGACGCCCTTGCGTTTGAGGTCGCGGATGATGTCGAGCAGTAACGCGGTTTCTGACTTCGTCAACGAGGAGGTCGGTTCGTCGAGAATCAGCAGCTTTGCTTTCTTGTTGAGTGCTTTGGCGATTTCGATCAGTTGCTGATGGCCGCCGCCATAGTTGTGCACCGGTAGCGCGACATTAACGTCGGGCATTTTGAGGTCGGCCATCAACTCTTCGGCACGTTTGTACATCGCCGAGTAGTTCATCAGGCCACCTGGGAACGTGATTTCGTTGCCCATAAAAATGTTTTCGGCAACCGA
The DNA here is from genome assembly GCA_038316625.1 of Burkholderiales bacterium. Taxonomy (GTDB): domain Bacteria; phylum Pseudomonadota; class Gammaproteobacteria; order Burkholderiales; family Rhodocyclaceae; genus Propionivibrio. Next base: position 9,237 of record JBBQAT010000036.1, on the reverse strand, counting down.
CAGCTGGGGAACAAGCATCAATTCCTGGTGGATGATGACGATCCCGGCCTCTTCGGTTTCGCGAATAGTCTCGGCCTTGAGTTCCTTGCCTTCCCAGAAAATCTCACCTTGCCACGTTCCATACGGGTAGACCGCCGAGAGGACTTTCATCAGCGTCGACTTGCCAGCACCGTTCTCGCCGCACAGGCCAACTATTTCGCCCGCGCGCACCTTGAGATCAATCCCGTCAAGCGCTTTCACGCCATTAAAGTCTTTGACAATTCCCCGCATGTCCAAGATATATTCGGACATGATTCCCCACTTCGATAGAATGACTTTTCAATAACCAAGCAGGAAGAACTCCTGCCTCAGACAAATCAAACGGGCCGCCGAAGCGACCCGCCTATATTACAACATCGTTACAGGCCGAGTTGGGCTTTGGTATAGAAGCCATCCTTGACCAGGACGTCGGCGACGTTGTCCTTCGTGAGCACTGACGGATCCAGCAGGATCTGTTCGACTCCGCCTTCAGCCTTTTCAGACTTGTACGCCGGCTTTTCACCCTTCAGCAATTGCGATGCCAACTTGGCAGCACCCGTCGCAATAGCGTTATAAGGCTTGTAGATCGTCATGAGCTGGGTACCAGCGATGATGCGCTTGCAAGCAGCCAGTTCAGCATCCTGACCGGTAACCGGCACTTTACCCGCCAATTTCTGACCAGCCAGTGCCTGAATGATGCCACCTGCAGTGCCGTCATTCGGAGCCAGGAAGCCATCGATCTTGTTGTTGAACTGGGTCAGGACGTTTTCGGCAATGGACAGAGCGTTGGCCGGCAGCCAGTCTTTAACGGCCTGCTCGCCAAGAATCTTGATGTCGCCCTTCTTCACGAAAGGCTCGATTTCGGACATGGCGCCATTTCTGAAGAGCTTGGCGTTGTTGTCACCTGGGTCACCGCTCATGACGTAGATACTGCCCTTCGGCATTGCCTTCATGAGCGCAGCACCCTGCATCTGGCCGACACGGAAATTATCGAAAGAGATGTAAGCATCGACGTCAGGCGACTTGATCAGACGGTCATAGGCAATAACCTTGATACCGGCCTTCTTGGCTTCCTTGATCACGTTGATCAAGGTCGGTGCATCTTTCGGAACGATCACGAGAACGTCGACCTTTTTGGAGATCATGTTTTCGATTTGGGACACTTGTTTGGCAACGTCGCCGTCAGCCTGCTGAACGAGGACTTCAGCACCAAGGGCCTTACTCGCTGCGATGAAGTAGTCACGGTCTTTTGCCCAACGCTCTACACGCAGGTCGTCAATCGAGAAACCAAAAACAGGCTTATCCTTTGAAGCAAATGCTGGCATCGATACACATGCTGTAGCAGCAAGTACGGCCAACAGGGTACGGCGAACGGTAAAACGGCTCATCTGGTTCTCCTTAGATAAATAACGGGAAGCTAAAGCCTCCCAACATAACTACTGCTGTTGCAGCTACGGATAACAACAAACCACCTAAAACAAGCTCGTACACTTCCGTACGAGCCACAACCAAACAATCACCTGACTGGCATCCATCGGATCAAACACGCACAAGATACGCTGCGAAACCCGCGACACCATTCCATTCACATCACGGCTTGCCTCATCAAATGCACTTTAAATAACGCGCCACGTTCTAGCCGGTTGATCTAATACAAAAATAAACTGGCGGAAATCTCTTACGGTAGTTCAGCAATTAGGCAAGTACGCCTGTTCAGCTCCGCGTTCGCCATCTGGGCGACCGGCTCGCTAAACAATAGAGGAGGTTGAAGAACGCATTCGCTTGATTTCGGCGTTGGCCGCCCCGTCATGCCTGGACGCGCACGAGTAGACTGAGAAACGGAAGGTTTCTCACCAGCCTGCGCAACGATCTGCTGATCGCCCGACAAAAACTGAACCCTGACCCCAGTCTGACCAAGGTCGATCCCCAAGACCATCGTTTAACCCCTTGCAAGTTCCGAAGCACGTCGCCTCGGAGAGCCAGTTGTTCATTCTTGCCATTTTTTTGCATCCGGTACATTGCCGGAATTGCTATTACCCGTTCGATCCGCCTACATTAGTTCATTGATCGTACTAATGCAATACCCTTACGTAAAAATTTTTCGTCTTTATGGACTATATGATTGCGCAAGCCGCACTCACCGTTCGCGGAAGCGCAAATCAAGCGGACGAACAAGGCCATGTTTGATCAAAGCCGCCGCACCAACGGCAACGGACCTTGAGCCGAAGCGGCAAAGTTGAATCTCCGGCAATTGCAGCCCACAGTCCTGCGAGTAGCTTTCCAGGCAAGCCCTTGCCGAATCAAGGAATGGTGCCCCCAAGTCGCACAAGGGACCTCCGAGGACAATTCGCCCGGGATTGAAATAGGTCCAAAGATTCTGGATCAGTACGCCAAGATAATGACCCGATCTTCGTACCGCCAGCAAAGCGGCCTCATCACCATGCTCCAGCAGTTGACAAATGGTATCCACGGACAATACTTCGCTCGTGTTTCCGGCGATCCGGGCGCTAATCGCTCGTTGACCGATAAAGGTTTCGGCGCATCCCTTACGGCCACAGGAACACAACGGCCCTTCGAACTGCAAGATCGAATGACCGACTTCGCCGGCATAGCCCTCAGCACCGAGAAAAAGCCGGTCGCGAACGATGACCCCGGCACCAACACCTACACCCAGTCCAAGATAGATCAAAGGATCTGGCAAAGGTGCCTCGCCAAACTCATACTCGCCAAGCGCAGCAACGTCGTAGTCGTTCTGCACCTGAATGCGCAGACCGACGACCCCGACCAATGCAAGTTCTTGCGACAAATCCGATTGAAAAGCGACATCGCGCCACGGCAGATTGGGTGCCAGTTTGACGACACCCTGCTGGTCAAGCACAGCCCCCGGCACACCGACACCGATACCCAGCAAGCGACGACCGTCCGCCCTGGCTTGCTCGACAAGCGATCCAATCATCAACGCCAGGCGCCGGATAACGACGGCCGGGTTCGTACTGGAGAGCCGCTCTGACGCCCCATTGACGACGTCTCCGGTCAAGGAGACGGTCAGCGCGCTGATACTATCGACGCTGACGTCCGCGCCGATCATCACCAGACGATGACTATCAAGGAACAGCGGCGTCGGCCGGCGACCGATAGCCCCAGTGGCCTGCACGTCAGATTCAACTAGCCAGCCCTCATCAATGAGATCCTGAACAAGCAGACTCACCGTCGACTTCGTCAAGCCGGTTTCTTTGGCCAGTTCGGCTCTCGACAAACCTGGCACACGCTGAATGACGCGCACCAGCGCCATCCGGTTGATTTCGCGCATCAAACTCTGATCACCGGTAATCGTCATAATTTGATGGGCCTGAACACAAACGCTAGTTAGTTTGACTAAAAAACTATTATCACCAGTGTCTAAACAAAAATCAAACGAAATAACCAGGCCACGACCAGCCCGGCTCGCTGTTCTCAAACGCAGCGCCTTGGGTAGTGCTAAGATTTGCGGGTACCCCAGCGTTCGCGCCCGAATGCCAACGAGGAACCCACATGAATAACGACCCGCAAGAAGTCTTCCTCGGCCGCCAGCCAATCCTTGACCGCAGCCAGCAATTGTTCGCTTACGAATTGCTCTTCCGCAGCGGAAGTGCAGAAAATGGGAACTTTGCCAGCTTTGTCGATGGCAACCAGGCCACTGCCACCGTCATCACTCACGCCTTCACCGAGTTCTCGATGGCCGATGCGCTTGGCCCCTACCAAGGATTCATCAAGGTTGATCACGGATTGCTCTTCAGTGACCTGATCAACGCCTTGCCACCGCATTCCGTTGTGCTTGAAATTCTCGAAGCCACGACGCCGACACCCGAAATTCTGGCCCGCTGCGAACAACTGCGGGCCGCCGGGTTCATCCTGGCGGCCAGAGAGCGGCCTGAATCGCTCGACCAGTCGCGACCGCTGCTCAAGCTCGCCGAAGTCATCAAGGTCGACATCAGCCATGTTGAACCCGAGCGGCTAAAGCAGTTGGTCGGCAATCTCCGACCGCTGGGCAAAACGATTCTCGCCGAAAAGGTGGAAAGCATCGAGCAGATGCAGTTCTGTCACGCGCTCGGCTTCGATCTCTTCCAGGGCTACTATTTTGCGCATCCGACGGTCATCCAGGGCAAACACCTGCAGACATCGGAACTCTCGCTACTGAAACTGCTCGGGCTGCTGAGCCAGGATGCCGACAGCGCCGAGATAGAGAGTATCTTCAAGCAGGAACCGGTACTGACCGTCAATCTGCTGCGCCTGACCAACTCGGCGGGAAGCGGCATGGCAACCAAGATCACCTCGCTGCGACACGCAATCACGCTGCTCGGACGACGGCAATTGCTGCGCTGGCTGCAGCTTCTCCTCTATAGCGGTTCGGGATCGACACAGGCGGTTAATCCGCTGCTGCAGCTGGCTGCCACACGAGGACGACTGATGGAACTACTGGTCGACCGGACGTCGGAAGCCAAGCAAGGCGGGCGTGACCTCATCGACCAAGCCTACATGGTCGGTATTCTGTCGCTGATGCCGGCGCTCATCGGCAACACCATGCCGGAGATCCTCACCCAACTCCCGGTCGCGCGACCGGTGCACAACGCCCTGGCCGATCACGCGGGCATACTCGGCGACCTGTTGAGTCTCGTTGAACTGCTTGAAGAGTCGTCCGAAAGTTCGTCAGCCAAAAACAAGGGCGCACAGACGGAAGCCCTGCTACTCCGCCTGCCCGGAATCGATGCCAACTATGCCAACGGCTGCCTGAGCCGGGCACTCACCTGGGCCAACAATCTTGCACGCGAATGAACCTGCCTTTAGCGAAGCGCTTCTCAGCCGTCAACCGGTTCTCAACCAGCAACAGGAACTCGTCGGTTACGAACTGACGCTGCTTCCAGCGACCAATGCGCACGAGCATTCAACTACGGCAATGCTCGTTTGTGCCGCCTACGCCGAACTCGGCATCCAGACGGCCCTCGGGCAAAGCACCGCGTTCCTGCCTGCCGACTTGGCGTTTCTTCACGACGATGCGATCGAAGCCCTGCCGCCCACTTCGGTCGTTATTGAACTCGACTTTGACGGAGCCCCGGATGAGCGCACGCTGCAGCGCTGTCGCGCCCTGCGTGAGCGTCGCTATTTACTGGCCCTGTCCAACTACCGTGGACTCGACGAACGCAGCACACCATTGCTGACCATGCTCGACGTAATCAGGATCGACATCCGCCAGTTTGACGATGCTGCACTGCGCGAGCTAGCCGGCCCGCTGACGCGGCTTCCACTCAAACTGCTTGCTGTCGGTGTCGAAACGCGGGAAGCGATGGAGCGCTGCCAGAAGATCGGCTTCCAGCTTTTCCAGGGCTACTATTTCGCCCGCCCTGAAATCGTCAGCGGGCGCCGTCTCTCGACTTCGCAGGCCAGCCTGATTCAACTGATCAACCTTGCCGGACGCGACGCGGATACCGTCAAGATCGAAGAAGGAATCAAGCACGAACCCGCGCTAGCCATCAACCTGCTACGCATCGTTAATTCCGTGGGCCATGGCCTGGCCCGGCGCATCACCTCATTGCGCCATGCCATTACCATGCTTGGCCGGCGCCAGCTACAGCGCTGGCTTCAACTGTTACTCATGACGCCATCGGGGACAACGCCTGACACCCGCCGCTCGCCGCTGTTACAAGTCGCTGCGCTGCGCGGTCGGATGATGGAAATGCTGGTCGAACACGGTCACCCGCGTGACCGCAAACTGGCCGACCAGGCCTTTATTACGGGGATTATGTCGATGATGCCGGCGGCACTTGGCCTGCCGATGAGCGAAATCTTCGAGCAGATTTCGCTTGAAACGGAAGTCACGAAAGCACTCACATCTCACGACGGCGTACTTGGAAAAGTACTGGCGCTGCTCGAATGCTTTGACGCCGATGATGCCGCAGGCTGCGACGCGCTGATCGCCAAACACCCCGGACTGGGCCTGAATCGCGCCCGGCTTAACGCCTGCCTGACGGAATCGTTGCACTGGGTAAATGGAAGCGATGAATAGCGCTAGCAGGTAGTCATGTTGAAAGACAGTAGAGTAGAGATGTGGCGCGGCAGCAGTTCATTGTGGCTGGCGCAATGAAGGCAGATCTTCTCAAGGATCTGAATTCCGCTGTTGAAAAGGCGATTCGCGAAGGCAAGGGCCTGGAAGAATTTCGCAAGGATTTTGCAGCCATCGTAAGAAAGAACGGATGGACGGGCTGGACAGGTGAAGGAAGCGTAGCGGGTGAAGCCTGGCGAACCAAGGTCATTTACCAGACCAATATGGCCACCAGTTATGCGGCAGGCCGCTACAAGCAGCTGACCGATCCTGACTTTCTGCAGCTTCGCCCGTACTGGCGGTATGTGCACGCGGACGGTGTCATGTATCCGCGACCGGTGCATGCGGCCTGGGGAACAATGCGGCTGACGCTGCGTTATGACCACCCGTTCTGGAAGACGCACTTCCCGCCCAATGGCTGGGGCTGTCATTGCTACGTCAATCCCGTCGATGGCCCGCGATCAGGCGATGCAACAGAGCCGCCAGCAGGTTGGAATGCTCGCAATGATCTCGGCGGGCTCCCCGGAATTGACAAGGGCTTTGACTATGCGCCTGGTGCATCTGTTGTTGATGAATTACGCGATTTTGTCGCGGCAAAAGTCAAAACATTGCCCGAATCTCTGGGCATTGCACTTGAAAATGAGGCTGTTCAAGTCCTTGGAAAACGCGTCTTTGTTGAGGCGAAAACGGTCAGAGAGGCCGCTGATTGGGCGGTGAAGAACAATCTGGTTGATTTTGCAGATTACTCCGGCATCAAGGTGGAAGTAGCCAACTCCTGGAACAAGAGTTTGTTTGAGCATCTCCAAGAGTTTCCAGCGCTACGTCCAAATCAGAAATTCACGGGAACGTGCCAGGCACAGAATGCCCGATGGCGAGAGCTTGAAATCGAGCGTTACATTAATGCGATTCGCGCGAGGAATCCGCAGCTTCCTCCTGATTATGACTTCCGATCTGTTGCTGAACGCTTCGTCAAGGCGCGCAAGGTCGATAATCGGTACGCCCATTCCTGGGCCCAGCCGAACGTTTCAGGTATTGCGGTTAACAAGAAGTGGGGTAATGACGTTTCAGCTTTCGAAGCGGCGCTGCTGCGTGATGTGCGTGGGGAGTTTCACCCTATCGGCTGCGACACGATTCGCAGCGTTGTTGATCACGAGCTGGCGCATCAGCTGGATGATTTGATCGGGCTGCACATTGACACTGAAGTGATCAGCCTCTATAAAGAGGTGAGAGCCAAAGGAATAAGGAAAGAGGTCTCGGGCTATGCTGACAAGAACATCCATGAATTCATCGCCGAATGCTGGGCTGAAGCTCTCAACAGCCCCAGCCCGCGCGCCTATGCCGCAAGGATCGCAAGCATCATCAGACAGCGGTATGCAGATAAATTTTCCGCCTGACTATGAAATCGACTATGGGATCATCACTTCGGGTGCCTGCGCAACGCCCGAAGAGCAGGCTGCATTTGATGCAAACGTTGCTGGAAAGCCGCCTCAGTAATTCATCAGTCCCCCTGATCTGCCCGCGTTCGTGCGGGCTTTTTTTTGCCGAGTGAATGACCATGTTTTCCATTGAAGTCAAAGATAACGGCGTTCAAGCCGCTCTCAATCAGCTGGCCGGGCGCGTCAATAACATGCAGCCGGTGCTGCAGTCTATTGGTGAGGATATCCAGGCGAGAGCCAAGGCCCGTTTCGGTACCAGTACGGGACCCGATGGAGTGCGCTGGAAGGCGAACGCCCGTTCAACAATCGAAGCATTCATCGGTAAACGTGGCGGCTTCGGAAAGAGGGGAATCAATGCCAAAGGTCAGGCTCTGGCGATCAGCAAGAAGCCGCTGATCGGTCACAGCCGAGATCTTGCTCGAGAGTTCCACGTTAATGCGGATGCAAACTCAGTCACTATCGGAAACACCATGAAATACGCTGCCATGCAGCAGTTCGGCGGAGCTAAATCGAAGTTCCCAAATCTATGGGGAGATATTCCTGCCCGCCCGTTTCTTCCAATTACCCAAGGCGGTGATTTGTATCCTGAAGAGAGGTCTCGAATTATTGAGACCATCAATGAATATCTGGCCGGAAAATAGCCGCAGCGGACGTTTTTTTGTGGCGGCGAATTTTTTCACTCTCCGCAATTAAATTACAACTCCCGCCCCCGCAAGTCTCGCCTTAACCCGGCTCTTCCCGCATTTATCTCGCACCTTCCGTTTATTTATCTCACGCCTGCTCAAGCAGTAGGTTTGGCTTATCTGATCCGTCCCTTTCGTCTGACGGTGCTTAAGTAGCCTTGCCCTAACCCCGTTCCCCCCCCTCATCGAACCGGACAAGCGAGTTTCTCGCATCCGGCTCTCGGACAAGATTTCACACGTTCGCCGACGGAAGGCTGCGGGTTCTTGTCGGCAGATGTACCAGTCCCAACGGCTCATGGAGATACTGGTCGGGGTATCGTGACCACCCCGTGCCTGGAACCTTGTGCTTCTTGCACAGCCACCGGCGGAGCCGTTGTGTCGTGTGGGTGTTGATGGCTTGATAGGCCGGACTCACCGGACCCAGGCAGAAATAGTTCGCCCAGCCGCTGAGTTTCCGATTCAGCCGTCCCACAATCCAGTCGGCATCCAATAAGGTGCGGCGACTATCCGTCTCCTCGGTAATGCGATCCACCATCCGTTTTACGCTCTTCTTCGACGGCCGGGTGCCAATGTAAGCTCGCCCGGAGTCGTGCTTGTCGCATTGTCCGAAGGTGTTCCCAAGGAAATCAAAGACGTCTCGCGGTATCTGGCACACGGGTGTCTTGTCGTCATTAACCCTCAGCTTGAGCGTCTCCATCATCCCGCGCATCCCGCCCATCGCCTCGTGAGCGTGGCCTTTGCAACAGATGACAAAGTCGTCCGCGTCGTTGACGATGTGCGCCGACCAGCGTTGGGCATATCCCCGTTGCTTCCACCCCAGCAAGAATCGCCGCATGTACAGATTCGACAGCAGCAGTGAGATGGGCGCGCCTTGCGGCGTGCAGCGTCCAGTATCCCGGTTTAACGTCGTCCGTTTCCGGTGCCCGTGCCCATCGTCCTCTTCGACCGGTACGTCTACCTCCACGACTGCTCCAGTTGCTACCGGTCGGAACGAAAATTACCGGGCAGGATTCGCACCCGCTGG
>JBBQAT010000035.1:0-32148 GCA_038316625.1 Burkholderiales bacterium | reverse complement strand
GCACCATGCCAATGGCAAAAGCCTTGCCACTAGCCAGCTTGCGCGCCATCGGGCTGGGCTGGTAGCCGATTTTTTTGGCGTGTTCGAAAACCCGGGCCCGCGTGCTCGGGCTGACATCGGTATAACCGTTCAGGGCACGAGACACCGTTGAAGTGGACAGCCCCAATTCTTTGGATAGACGAACGAGTGACATATATCAACCCTCCAGTTTTTCACCCAGAAAACCAAATAGCCTTTTTGTCTCCAGATACTTTCAAAATCCAAAAACGCTTTTGTTACTATTTATAGGTTCCAAAAACGCTTTTGGCAAGACATATTTCAATAATTTTTGCGTGATGACTCATTCACAGCGAGTCGCATTGGGTTTTTGCCATGATTTCGTTTGGCAGAGGACAGCAAGGACCTTCGTCTGTACAAGCGTCAACATCACGTCCAGGCGCATGAAACTGACGGTCAGTGATCGCTCAACTCGCCGCCGGCAGGCGTGGCCTGCGACTTCGTTTACCTGGTTCGGCTTCGAACGCGGCTCGTTGGGATTGCGCTATGCCTTTACCGAGCACCGCTTTCCTCTAATCGAAGACATCGCGGGCTCCGAACGTACAACGCATAAAGAACTTGTAACGTATTGTAGATTTGACGTTGTCCTCAGCGTCAACACGACGACCTTCGACCTCCCGGACATCTCTCCGGAAAGTCATTCGGAAACGCGACCAGGCGATAGCTGGCGCGATTCAGGACAAGGCCTTGTCCACTACCTCGAAAACATCGCGCGACAATCCCGCCTGCTGCCTGAGCGTTTCGAGGGCCGTACGAGCGTGGTTCTGGCGCTCAGCGTCAAAGCGCTTCCAGCGATCGAAACAGCGTGCCAGGCGCGAAGCGACTTGCGGGTTGGACGAGTCAAGCACAGCGATCTGCCCCGCGAGGAAGCGGTAACCGCTGCCATCTGCCGCGTGGAAATGCCGGTGATTGGCACCGAAGGTGCGCAGCAACGCGTAAATCTTGTTGGGATTTTTCAGGTCGAACGCGGGGTGCTGTGTAAGGCTTTCCACCCTTGCCAGCGTGCCAGGCAAGCGACTGCCCGATTGAACGGCCAACCATTTATCCACCACCAGTGCTTCGTTCTGCCAGCGCTCGTAGAAACGCTTGAGTGCGGCTTCACCTTCCTCCCCTTGCGCATTAGCCAGCACGGAGAGTGCGGCGAACTGGTCGGTCATGTTGTCGGCGCTGTCGAACTGTTTCATGGCTACGGCGCGGTATTCGACAGAATCAAGCTCGATCAGGTAGCCAAGGCACAGATTGCGCAGGCGACGACGGGCCGCCTGTCGCGTTTCGGGCAGGTACGGGCCAGTCGAGGCCAGCGTTGAATAAAGCGACGCAAAATCGCCTTCCAAACCGGCTGCGAGAAAGCGTGCCAGACCACTTCGAGCCAGATACAAAGCCTCGGGATCGACGACATCCATCTGCTCGGCCAATGTCGCTTCGCTAGGCAAGGTCAGCGCCTCGGCGATGAAGGCCGGATCGCCCGCGCTGAGAAGAACCTTTCGTGCCGCCTCACGCACGGTGGCCGGCCATTCCGCCACGCCGCCACCTGAGATCCGTGCCGCTGCCTTGAGAATCAGTTGCCCGAAGAGCCGTTGACCGGCTTCCCAGCGATTGAATGGATCGCTGTCATGCGCCAGCAGATGGGCGAGTTCGGTTTCACTGTAGGCGTAGTCCAGCGTAACCGGGGCCGAGAAGTTGCGCAGCAGGGACGGTACCGGTGCCACAGGCACATTCTCGAAAACGAACACCTGTTCCGCTTCCGTGAACTGCAGAACAGGTGTCGTCGCTCCGTTACCCAAGACCAGATCGTCGCCTTCCGGCCCGACCAGGCCAACCGCGACAGGAATCAAGTAAGGCGCTTTTTCTGGCTGTCTCGGTGATGGCGCGCAGCTTTGCGCCAGGGTCAGCGTGTAGCGACGGGAAGCGGCGTCGTATTCACCGCGAGCCGAAACCTTCGGCGTGCCGGCTTGACGGTACCAGGTCATGAACGGCGCGAAGTCGAAACCCGCCGCATCGGCCATCGCTGCGACGAAATCATCGCAGGTTACCGCCTGCCCGTCGTGGCGCTCGAAGTAAAGATCCATGCCGCGCCGGAAGGCCTCCTTGCCGATCAGCGTCTGGATCATGCGCACGACCTCCGCACCCTTTTCATAAACGGTTGCGGTATAAAAATTGTTGATTTCCAGATAGGTCGCCGGACGCACCGGATGCGCCATCGGGCCGGCGTCTTCCGGGAACTGCGCCGCACGCAGGCCGCGCACTTCGCGGATGCGCGCTGTTTCGCGGCTATGTGTGTCGGCGCCGAATTCCTGATCGCGGAAAACGGTCAGCCCTTCCTTGAGCGAGAGCTGGAACCAGTCACGACAGGTCACGCGGTTGCCAGTCCAGTTGTGGAAATATTCGTGCGCGACAACGCGGTCGATATTCTCGAAATCGACATCCGTCGCCACATCGGCGCGTGCCAGCACGTACTTGGTGTTGAAGATGTTGAGTCCCTTGTTCTCCATGGCACCCATGTTGAAATCGCCAACGGCGACGATCATGTAATGATCCAGATCACATTCGAGGCCGAAACGATCCTCGTCCCACTTCATCGATTTCTTTAACGCCAGCATGGCATGCTGGCACTGATCGAGCTTGCCCGGTTCAACGTAGATCGCCAGTTGAACGTCACGGCCGGACGTGGTGCGGTAGCTGTCGCGCAGCACATCGAGCTTGCCAGCGACCATGGCGAAGAGATAACTGGGCTTCTTGAAGGGATCTTCCCAGATGGCGTAATGACGGCCTTCCGGCTCGTCGCCGCTGCCCACCGGATTGCCGTTGGCGAGCAGGAAGGGAAACGCGGCTTTGTCGGCGTGCACGGTGACGGTGTAGCGCGCCATCACGTCCGGCCGGTCGAGGAACCAGGTGATGCGGCGGAAACCCTGCGGCTCGCATTGAGTGAAGTAACCGTCGCGACTGCGATAAAGGCCGGAAAGTTGGGTGTTCATGTCCGGCTGGATGCGCACTCGCGTTTCCAGGGTGAATTTTTCCGGCAGCGCTTTTAGCACCAACTGGTTTTCGGTCAGGGTGTAAGCCTCTGCCGAAAGCAGTTGGCCGTCGAGATGCACCGAGAGGGTTTCAAGCTCCTCGCCATCGAGCTGCAGCGGCTGATCGCCCGCCACAGCCGGATTCTTCTGGCAGTTTTGTGTCGCCGTAACCAGCGCTCCGTCGGCACGGATATCGATGTCCAGGTGCACGGTATTCACCAGAAAAGGCGGCGGCGTGTAGTCCTTGAGGTGGACGGCGGCGGGTGTCTCGTTATGCATAATTTTCGAATTCCGGGTTACAAGTAGCCGCGATGATAGCGGAGAAAATGACGACGAAGCGAATCAGTAAATTCTTATACGCATACGTCGAACTTTTGGACAATGGCACTGACAAAGAAGTGCTGGTTAATTTGAGCAAGCCCGTTCAGGCGACACGCCTCAGGGATTTTCCAATCAAATCAAAAAAAGGAATCAACATGGCAAATGCAGTCACTCTCGGTGGCAACCCGATTCACATCGTTGGCAACTTTCCTCAGAAAGGCCAGACGGCCCCAGACCTGTCACTGGTCGGCAAGGATCTGGCCGACGTTACGCTGGAAAACTACGCCGGCAAACGCAAGGTACTGAATATTTTCCCGAGCATCGATACGCCGACCTGTGCCACCTCGGTGCGCAAGTTCAACCAGAGCGCGAATAACCTGCCCAATACCGTTGTGCTATGCATCTCGGCCGACCTGCCTTTTGCGCAGAGCCGTTTCTGCGGTGCCGAAGGTTTGTCCAACGTCGTTACTCTATCGACCATGCGTGGCGTTGAATTCATGCAAGCCTACGGGGTAGCAGTCAGGAGCGGCCCGCTGGCCGGTGTTGCCGCACGCGCGGTTGTCGTTCTCGACGAAAATAATCGCGTGCTGCACAGCGAACTGGTTTCCGAGATCAAGAACGAACCTGACTACGATGCAGCACTCAAGGCGCTCGCGTGATCCCAGTCCATTGCTCTGCCAATCTGTCGTATTGACACAGATTTCGTCATTCCGGGCTTGACCCGGAATCCAGTAGCTCACCACTGGATTCCGGCCTACGCCGGAATGACGTTACGATCTGTACGTTTCACCATAAATAAAGTTGAGATATTGGCTTGAAAGCCAATAAATACGGCAACCTTCACCAAAGCATCTCCAAGGCTAAGGAAAGACGGGGCTCTCCGCGGTAGCACCCTGTAGATCGCCATTCCACGCGGCCTGCAATCAAGGCGACGGCATCGCGTACTGTGCCAGAAACATCTCCACCGCCGAATTGACCACATGTTCCTGCATTTCCACACTTAGCGGCGGCTGTCCCATCGTGATTTGCGGCCAGAAGGCAAAGGCTTTGATCAGCGCCTGCAGTTGATAGGCAGCAAAAGCGGGGTCAGCCACCTTCAGCTTGCCATCCGTTTGTGCCGCACGTATCCATACGTTGATGCTCTCTTCCCGCTCACCGAGCTTGGCAACCATTTCCCGCGCCCGATCCGGCGAGTGAATCGTCTCGGCAATCGCCACGCGCGCCAGATCCATGAAGCTGCCGTTGTTGAGCATGGCCATCTTCACCTGCATCAACGCCCGCAGTTGCTCGCGTAGCGGCTGGTCCCTGCAGTAATCCTGCTCAAGTTGGTCCTGGCTGCTCTCCCAGAGCTGGGCAAGGATTTCAGCGAAAAGCTCATCCTTGCTGGGGAAGTGGTTGTACACCGTGCGCTTTGAAACTTCTGCGCGCGCGGCGATTTTATCCATGCTGGTGATCTGGAAACCGTTATCCCGGAACTCGGCGATGGCGGCCTGAATAATGACTTCGCGTTTGCGATCAGTCAGTCGTTGAGCGGGGGTCATGGCGGTCTTCTTTTCAGTTGAATGAACAATTTTACACCGACCAGTTTACTTTTCCAAAGACGGAAACTACACTGTGCAGTGTAATCAATGAATTTGCCTATAACCGATGAAAAAGACGCTACCGATTTTTCTATTCCTTGGAGTCCTGATCGCCATCATGACCAGCACCTTACCCAACACCCGGATCAAAACGCCCATCCAGTCGCCAGAATCGCGTGCAAGCCAAAACCAGAACTTTGCCGCGCCAGCCCAGGGCGGCCTGGTCAAGTCGCTCACCATCGCCTGGCGTTTTTTCTTCGACAAGCCCGTCAACACGCAACCCGCCGAGGCGGTTCCCGTGCAAACGCTGACACGCGAACAACTCCTTGCCGCGCCGAATAACACCGTCTTCCGCCTCGGCCACTCGACCGTTCTGCTCAAACTGCGAAACGAATTCTGGATCACCGACCCGGTTTTCGCCGAACGCGCCTCGCCGGTGCAGTGGGCTGGGCCGAAGCGCTTCCACCAGCCGCCGATCAGCATCGACGAACTGCCGCCGATCAAGGCGGTGATCCTCTCGCACGATCATTACGATCACCTCGATCACGCGGCGATCATGAAACTGGCCGACAAAGTCGAGTTCTTCCTGACCCCGCTCGGTGTCGGCGACCGTCTGATCGACTGGGGCATCGCCCCGGCCAAGGTGCAGCAACTCGACTGGTGGCAATCCACGGACGTCGACGGCCTCCGTTTCGTCGCCACGCCGGCCCAGCATTTCTCCGGCCGCAGTCTGTCTGACGGCAACCGCACGCTGTGGGCTTCGTGGGTCATTCTCGATAGTGATCTGCGCGTGTTCTTCAGTGGCGACTCGGGTTATTTCGACGGTTTCAAGCGCATCGGCGAGAAATACGGGCCCTTCGACCTGACGCTGATGGAAACTGGTGCCTACGACGTCAACTGGCCGGGCGTGCATATGCAGCCGGAGCAAACCCTGCAGGCGCACATCGACCTCAACGGCCGCTCGCTGCTGCCAATCCACAACGGCACCTTCGACCTGGCCATGCATGCCTGGTACGAACCGTTCGACCGCATCGTCGCACTGGCCGCCGCACAGGGCGTTTCGATCAGCACGCCGCAAATGGGCGAGTCCGTCAGCATCCTGCACGCACACAGTGGACAACGCTGGTGGCTGGACGTCAAGACTCGCGGCAACATCGAATCAACCCCGGCAGGCAATCCGCTCATCGCCAACGAACAATCCTGAGGACAAAAAATGACAAATTGGACAAGCAAAGACATCCCTTCACAATCCGGCAAACTGGTCGTGATCACCGGCGCTACCGGTGGACTGGGTTATGAAACGGCACTCGCACTGGCAGGCGCTGGAGCCGAAGTAATCCTAGCCGGGCGCAACGCCAGCAAGGGCAAGGATGCACTGCGCCAGATCCGCGCAGCTCATCCACGCGCGAAGCTGCGTTTTGAACTGCTCGACCTCGCCAGCCTCGCCTCGGTGGCTGATTTTTCTCGCCGACTCAATGACGATGCACGCCCGCTTGACCTGCTGGTTAACAACGCCGGCGTCATGGCACTGGCTACGCGGCAAGTCACCGTCGATGGTTTCGAGAGGCAACTCGGAACCAATTATCTGGGACATTTCGCACTCACCGCCCAGTTACTCCCATTGCTGCGCGGCGCGCACAAGGCGCGGGTCGTCAGCCTCAGCAGCATCGCGCATCGCCGGGGCCGAATCGATCTCGACGACCTTCAAGCCAGTCGAAACTACACGCCCTGGAAATCGTACGCGCAATCAAAACTCGCCATGCTCATGTTCGCGCTGGAACTCCAACGTCGCAGCGAAGCGAACAACTGGGGCTTTTTGAGCAACGCGGCCCATCCTGGCTGGGCACGTACCGACCTGATCGCCAACGGCCCGGGATCGAAGGGGATTATGGGTGCCATGGCAGCGCTCTTCGCCCCACTCTTTAGCCACTCGGCGGCCGATGGTGCCTTGCCAACCCTGTTCGCCGCCACGTCGTCCAAAGCCTGTGCGGCGGGCTACTACGGCCCAGACGGATTCGCCGAAATGAAGGGCCCGCCCGCGCCCGCCAGAATCATGCCCCAGGCCAGCAATGCCGACGTCTCCGCGCGACTTTGGGAACGCTCCATTGAACTGACTAACGCAGATTGGGGACGCGTCGCGGCCAGATAAGCGAAGTGCGTAGGTTGGGCTGAGTTTACGAAGCCCAACGTCCAGCGCCGATGTTGGGCTTCGCAAACTCAGCCCAACCTACGAACTACTATTTCGAGCCTGATCGATGCAGAAACCGCTCGGGCTGAATCTGTTGAAAGCCATTTTTCCTTCTGCCCCAAAAGCAGACCGGCTAGAATTCCCCGCATGCCAAACCACGACTACCCGCTGACACTCCTCTGCCATCCCGCGACGCCTGCCCCGGTGGTGCGCTCCATCGAAGCACACGCCGCATTCCGGCCGGATGGCGGCCTCACCTTCGCCTACCGACTCCGGGGCGACATGGCGCGCCTGCTCGTACCGCAAGAGCAAGCCCCGGAACGCAAAGACCTGCTCTGGGAACATACCTGCTTCGAAGCCTTCATTGGCGTGCCCGGCGAAACCGCCTATCGAGAATTCAACTTCTCACCCTCCGGCCAATGGGCGGCCTACGCCTTCTCCGACTATCGTCAGCGGAATGAACGTTTTGACCTGCCCGACGCCCCGCAGATCACGACCCGGCTGTTCGCCGGTCGACTGGAGGTGGACGTCGCCCTCGCCCCCAGCGCTCTCCCTGCCGGAGCAAAAACGCTGCAGATCGCCCTTTCCGCCGTCGTCGAAGCGGCCGACACCGTCGACGGTAGCCACAGCTACTGGGCACTGCACCACCCAGCCCCCCGCCCCGATTTCCATCATCGCGCCGGTTTCGCGCTGAAATGTGCTGCTTGAGAGGCAACACGCTGCGCAACGCGGCGAATCAGTTTAAGGTTTAGTGCCGAGGCCGGCCTCAGCTTCGGTCGGATAACCCAGCGATCTGCGGTTCTTCGCCATAGCCGGTCTGAAAGCGTCTATCCATAAGCATCTTGGCAGTGTCCGGCGGCAGAGTCGCTGTTTCCGAGGCCTGCCG
The DNA here is from genome assembly GCA_038316625.1 of Burkholderiales bacterium. Lineage (GTDB taxonomy): Bacteria > Pseudomonadota > Gammaproteobacteria > Burkholderiales > Rhodocyclaceae > Propionivibrio. The sequence goes on along the minus strand of JBBQAT010000035.1, from coordinate 24,102 downwards.
AACATCGCGCCGCGATTCCCTTGTCGCGCGTCGAGTTGGAACAGGCATCGCTGCCACTTGGATGGGCGACGCGGACGCCAGTCTGCAGCGTTTGTTGCCTGATCTGCCGATCCCGTCCTTGCCGGTCTGGCTGACGGCACATCGCGAAATCCGGGCAAGTACCCGCATTCGCACCGTATTTGATTTTCTGGCCAACGCGATTCCGCCGGCCATTGCTTAAGCCTCAGGCCGACATCACGACCGGCCCGCCGTTTTCCAGCGCCCGCCGACAAGCGGGACGACTCTCCGTCCACTCCGTGCAGGCGAACCGATGGCGATAGCGTCTGAGCTTCGATTCCCGGGTCCGAATCGCCGCGCACGACGGGCACTCGGGAGTGCCCCCCGCGCCGATGCCGCCGCCGTCATCTTGACCAGCGAAGGACAGGGGGGAAAGACCTACGAACTGGCTATCGACAGTGGTGAAAGCGGCGGTGTAAACGAACAGCTTCTGTTCAAGGCCCAGAGGCGTTACCCCTTTAGACTTCGAACTCTCCACCACGGCGGACTCCGGCTCGGGTGTGCAATGGGCTATAGATTGAAAATATGCTCTGAGAGGCGCATGAAACGGCGATCTACAAAGGGATATCTGGAAAGGCTCATGGATATTGACACTCAGGGCATCCACTTGAAGATGACTGTATCGATTGACTTGTAGCTCGGTGCACCATGCGAATTCCCGTGCTACCGTTTCCTCTTCACTCGCCAATCCGCAGTAGACAGTCTCGGTACCAGACGCTAGAGTTGCGGGCATCATATTTTCACAGGTCCTGGAGGCGGAAGATTGCCAGGCCGCAACGAGTCTTTGTCACCGCAAATGATCCCCTTCGACACCCTCTCCCTGTTCTTCGCTGCGTCCGTGGCCCTTGCCCTCGCTCCAGGACCCGACAACATCTTCGTTCTAACGCAGTCGGCGCTTCATGGCCGACTTTCGGGTTTCATCGTTACCCTCGGACTTTGCACCGGACTTCTCGTGCATACGGCGGCAGTGTCGCTCGGTGTCGCTGCAATATTTCAGACCTCGGCGCTGGCCTTCAACGCGCTGAAAGCAATCGGAGCCACCTACCTTCTTTATCTCGCCTGGCAGGCCTTTCGGGCCGGTGCAGCACCGATTTCGGCACAGGAAAGCGTGCCGCTTGGTCGCCGCAAACTCTATATGCGCGGAATCCTGATGAATGTCACCAATCCGAAGGTGGCGATCTTCTTCCTGGCCTTTCTGCCGCAATTCGCCAATCCGGCGAATGGATCACTGGCGCTTCAGATGATCACGCTCGGTGCCGTGTTCATGCTGGCCGCGCTGATCGTCTTCGGCGCGATTGCCTGGGCGGCAGGTTTTATCGGCGACTGGCTCAAGCGCTCGCAGCGGGCTCAAATCGCGATGAATCGGTTTGCCGCACTAGTGTTTTTGGGGCTGGCGATGCGATTGGCTCTTAGTAAATGAGCGCTGAACACGCCACACACGCCGTTTGCGTTCATCATTAGCTTCAGCGCTTCGGCCCGTTCGTCCTTAGCCTGTCGAGAACTAGTAGGGAGTCATGATGAAACGCGTAGATGACAAAAATTTGGTCATTCCGGGCTTGACCCGGAATCCAGTTGTGTACTACTGGATTCCGGCTTTCGCCGGAATGACGGTGGCTGTTCATTGGTTTCTCCGTAACTAGCGACTAGACGGAACTCATCGATTCTCGAACCGAATCAATAAATGCTGCTTCTGACCCCATTTGAAAGCCTCGTCATGCCCATCGCCTTCGGTCTCGACCGCCTCCTAACCGACCCCGCCCTGCGAAAACCGCTGGCCGGCAAGCGCATTGCCCTGCTCGCCCACCCGGCCTCGGTCACGGCGGAGCTAACGCACGCACTCGATGCGCTGGCGACCCTGCCCGACCTCAAACTCACCGCCGCCTTCGGACCGCAGCACGGGCTGCGCGGCGACAAGCAGGACAACATGGTCGAATCGCCTGATTTTCTTGATCCGCAACTTGGCATCCCGGTCTTCAGCCTGTACGGCGAGGTGCGCCGGCCGACAGCAACGATGATGGAGTCGTTCGACGTGCTGCTGATCGATCTGCAGGATCTCGGTTGCCGCATCTATACCTTCATCACCACGCTGCGCTACCTGCTCGAAGCGGCCGCCGAACACGGCAAGACGGTGTGGATACTGGATCGTCCTAATCCGGCCGGACGTCCGGTAGAAGGGCTGACCTTACGCGCTGGCTGGGAGAGCTTTGTCGGCGCGGGGCCGCTGCCGATGCGCCACGGCCTGACGATGGGTGAATTGGCGCGCTGGTTCATCGCTACCCTGAATCTTGATGTGGAGTGCGAGGTTGTCGCCATGCAGGGCTGGTCCCCTGATGCCGCACCCGGTTACGGCTGGCCGCTCGGCGAGCGCACGTGGATCAACCCCAGCCCGAATGCGCCCAATCTGGCGATGGCGCGCTGCTACGCCGGCACGGTAATGCTTGAAGGAACGACGCTTTCGGAAGGGCGTGGAACAACCCGACCGCTGGAGCTTTTCGGCGCGCCGGATATCGATGCGCGAGCGCTGATCAGCGAAATGAACGCCCTTGCCCCGGAGTGGCTGGCCGGCTGCCGCCTGCGCGAAATCTGGTTCGAGCCGACCTTCCACAAGCACGCTGGCAAGCTGTGCAATGGCGTACAGATTCATGTTGAGGATGGCAGTTACCGTCATGCCGACTTCCGCCCGTGGCGCGTACAGAGCCTGGCCTTCAAGGCGCTGCGCCGGCTCCAGCCGGATTACCCGCTGTGGCGCGATTTCGGTTACGAGTACGAAAACGAGCGCCTGGCCATCGACCTGATCAACGGCAGCCCGCTGCTGCGCGAATGGGTCGATGATCCGGCGGCAACGCCGGCTGACCTCGACACACTGACGCGGCCAGATGAGGCGGCGTGGGCAGCAACACGCAAGGATTTCCTGCTCTACTGACGGCGAGCCGTAGTTGATTGATTTGTCGCCTGTAGTCTGCAAGCTGGTCTATAGTGAGTAGAGGCAGATGAGGCGCAATAACAATCATGAACGACAAGTCTGCTCCTGTTGATCGCTCAGCTGGTCACCCCGTGTCGTGGGGAGTCTCTTCTGCATTCCTGAAATATGCCGTCCGTCTGGTTCTGCTTGCCTCGCTGAGTATCCTGCTCGTTACTTTCCTTTGCGCTCCAGATCAACCGGGGCGTACCATCGGCCCCATACTGCAGTTGCTGGTGGCTGCGGGTACGCTTTTTCTCCTGTCGCGCAGCAGAATTCGCCCGGCGCTCGTTACCCTGATCTGGGCGACCTGGGTGATTGTGACGGTTGTGCTGATCTTTTACGGTGGCGTGCGCGGCACGCTGGCCGACGTCTATCCGCTGATTATCATGCTCTGTGGCTGGCTGCTCGGGGTTCGCTGTGCGCTTGTTATTGCCGTTCTTTCCATTTTGGCAACCCTTGGTTTTGTTCTGGCCGAATTTGCGGGCGTGCTCCCAGCCAATCCGCCGACACCCGCGGTGATGTATGGCTTGATACAGGTTACGAGCATCGTGTTCTCCGCCGCGCTGATCGTTTTTCTTGTACGGTCCTACAACAGCCGCCTCGATGAAGTTGAAAGATTAAGCCGCGACCTGGCTCGACGCACGAACGAAGCGCAGATCATCGCGGCTGATCTGGAAACCGCCCAATCCGTCGCCCATATGGGCAGCTGGGTATATGACTTTACGACCGACAAAATCGAGATGTCAGCGGAAACCTGCCGCATCTTCGGCATCGCGGAAGGCGCGCGAGGCACGCGTAGTCGCTACTTGACCCGTGTCCATCCCGACGATCTGCCCGGACTGAATCAGGACTGGGAAGAAGCGCTCAAGGGCAAACCGCTGGTCAACGAGCATCGCATCCAGATTGACGATTCGTATCGCTGGATCTGCCAGCGCGCTGAAGTCGAGTTCGATGCCCACGGAAAACCCGTACGCAGCGTGGGCACCACGCAAGACATTACGGGGCTGAAACAGGCCGAGGAGGAACTGCGCATTGCCGCCACGGCGTTTGAATCGAAAGAAGGAATGATGATTACCAATGCCGACATGACGATTCTGCGCGTCAATGCGGCCTTTACGCGCGTTACCGGCTACAGCCCAGAAGATGCCGTCGGCCAGACGCCGCGACTGCTCAAATCGGGTCGCCACGACAAAACTTTTTACGATGCGATGTGGGAAAGCATTGCGCGTGACGGCTCGTGGCAAGGCGAAATCTGGAACCGCCGCAAGAGCGGCGAGGTGTATCCCGAATGGCTCACCGTCACCGCAGTAAAGACCGGCCGGGGCACAGTCACCCACTACGTTGGAACACTCACCGACATCACCCAGCGCAAGACGGCCGAGGACGAGATCCGCCACCTCGCTTTCTATGATCCGCTGACGCGCCTGCCCAATCGGCGCCTGCTGCTTGACCGTCTGCACCAGGCGCTGGCATCAAGCGCCCGCAGTGGACGCCAGGGGGCGCTGCTGTTCCTCGACCTCGACAAATTTAAAACACTGAACGACACCCACGGCCACGACACCGGCGACCTGCTCCTGCAACACGTTGCCCAGCGGCTGTCGACCTGCATCCGGGAAGGTGACACGGTCGCCCGTCTGGGAGGCGATGAGTTTGTTCTCATGCTGGTCGACCTGAGCACAATTCTCGACGAGAGCACGACACAGGCTGAAGCGGTTGGTCAAAAAATCCTCGCGTTACTCAACCAGCCCTATGATCTGAACGGCATCAAGCACCAAAGCAGCGCCAGTATCGGTGTCACCCTGTTTTCCAACCACCAGTCAACGCCGTTTGAACTGCTGAAACAGGCGGACCTTGCTATGTACGAGGCCAAAGCGGCTGGCCGCAATACGATCCGATTCTATGCACCGGAAATGAAGCTTCCGCTGGCCGCTCGCATCAGAGATTCGATTTGATCGAAAAAAAACCGACGATGAATCGCCGGTTTTTTGGTGCACGTGAGGCGAAATCAGAGTCGTTCGAAGATCGCTGCAATGCCCTGCCCACCGCCGATGCACATGGTCACCAGAGCGTACTTGCCACCGCCACGCTGAAGTTCATACAGGGCCTTGGTGGCAATAAAAGCGCCCGAGCATCCAACCGGATGCCCCAAGGCGATGGCTCCGCCGTTGATGTTGGTCTTGGCCGGATCAAGCCCCAGCCCTTTGTTGACGGCAATCGCCTGCGCTGCAAAAGCTTCGTTGGCTTCAATCACATCGATCTGATCCAGCGTCAGACCGGCTTTCTTGAGCGCCAGTTGCGTTGCAGGGATCGGGCCTTCGCCCATGATCTCGTTCGGCACACCTGCAAGAGCGTATGAAACGAGGCGAGCTATCGGCTTGTGGCCGGCGCGGGCGGCTACGTCGGCCGCCGCCAGCACAAAAAAGGCCGCACCGTCGTTGATCCCGGACGCATTGCCGGCGGTAACCGTTCCATCTTTCTTGAAGGCTGGTTTCATCTTGGCCAGCGACTCGAGTGTAGTACCTGGCTTGCCATGCTCATCGGTATCGAATACCACTTCACCTTTGCGCGTCTGCTGAACAACGGGGACGATCTGCGACTTGAAACGACCTTCGGCAATCGCCACACCGGCGCGCCGTTGCGATTCCACGGCAAAGACATCCTGATCTTCTCGGGATATATCCCATTTGGCTGCTAGGTTTTCTGCGGTGATGCCCATGTGACCCACACCAAACGGATCAGTCAAAACGGCAACCATCATGTCGATAGCCTTGGTGTCGCCCATCCGGGCACCGGAACGCAAGGCTGGCAGCAAGTAACCGCCGCGCGACATCACTTCAACGCCACCGCCAATCCCATAGTCGCTATCACCGAGCATGATGTTCTGCGCCGAGCTGACAATGGCCTGCAAGCCGGAGGAACACAAACGACTGACCTGCATGGCCACTGAATCCATCGGCAAACCGGCCTGGATCGACGCAACACGCGAGATGTACGGATAGCGTGAATCGGTCGGGATACAGGTCCCTACGGTCACATAATTGATCAACAGGGGATCGACACCGGAACGAGCGATGGATTCCTTCATGACGATACCCGCCAGTTCGGCCGGTTCGATATTGGCCAGCGAACCGCCGAAGGTGCCGATCGCTGATCGGACTGCACTTAGAACAACGACATCTCTACTCATGGCCACACTCCTTCAGGTTTCTGGAAAATCGATTTTTCAGCAATCTTTTCAACGGCCAATCTGGCCAATTCCATGGGGGAGGAAAGCAAAGTCCTGGCAGTCAGCCGCAGAGAAATCAACGTATAGCAACCGTCATTCCGGCGAAAACCGGAATCTGACCGAAGGAAATGCAGAGCCAGTATTGCGCCACTGAATTCCGGGTCAAGCCCGGAATGACAGAGTTTTTCATTGAGGCGTTTCAATATGACTTCCTACTAGTACGACCCGGGATTGGCGAAATTCTCGAAGCGCGTGTATTCGCCGATGAAGGTCAGGCGAACCATGCCGATCGGGCCGTTACGCTGCTTGCCAATAATGATTTCAGCGCTGCCCTTGTCCGGCGTGTCGGGGTTATACACTTCGTCGCGATAGATGAACATGATTACGTCGGCATCCTGCTCGATGGCACCCGATTCGCGCAAATCGGACATTACCGGGCGCTTGTTCGGTCGCTGTTCAAGTGAGCGGTTCAACTGCGAAAGCGCCATCACCGGTACATTCAACTCCTTGGCCAGACTCTTCAATGAGCGCGAGATTTCTGAAATTTCGGTCGCTCGGTTTTCCCCGCCACCTTGGCTGGCCGACGACATCAGTTGCAGGTAGTCGATGACGATCAGGCCCAGCTTGCCGCATTGGCGGTGCAGACGACGCGCACGGGCGCGCAGGTCGATCGGATTGAGCGCCGGCGTTTCGTCGATGTAGAGCGGCGCTTCGTGCATCTTGCCGAGCGCGAAGGACAGCCGTGACCACTCGTCGTCGTTGAGTTTGCCGGTGCGCACGCGGTGCGCATCGAGCTTGCCGACCGATGAAAGCATCCGCATGGCCAGTTGCGTACCACCCATTTCCATCGAGAACACCGCCACCGGCAAACCGACTTCGATGGCCACGTGCTCAGCCATATTCAGTGCAAACGAGGTTTTACCCATTGACGGCCGGCCGGCAACGATCAGGAGATCGCCGGGTTGCAAGCCAGAGGTCTTGCCATCGAGATCATGGTAGCCCGTCGGTACCCCAGTAATATCCGAAGGGTTATCCCGGTCATGCAGTTCCTGAATGCGCTCGACGACCTGCGTCAGCAGCGGATTGATGTGCACAAACCCGGTCTGGTTACGGAAACCACCTTCAGCAATGGCAAAGACCTTGGCTTCGGCTTCATCCAGCAGCTGCTTTGGATCGCGGCCGAGCGGATTGAACGCGCTGCCGGCGATCTCATCGCCGGCCGTAACCAGCTGGCGCAAAATGGCGCGTTCGCGAACGATTTCGGCGTAGCGCCGGATATTTGCCGCCGATGGCGTATTGGCCGCCAGTTCCCCGAGATAGGCCAGACCGCCGGTTTCGCTGCCCTCACCCGCCGCATCGAGACTCTCGGCCACCGTAACCACGTCGACCGGTTTGCTGCGCTCCAGCAACTTTCGGATCTGGCGATAGATGCGCTTGTGTTCGTCACGGTAGAAATCGCTTTCGCCGACAAGGTCAGCAATCTTGTCGAACGCGGCGTTGTCGAGCAGCAAACCACCGAGCACTGATTGCTCGGCCTCTATCGAATGCGGAGGAATGCGCAGATGAGCGAGCGACGGATCAAGCTGCGGGTTTTGTTTTTTTTGGTAGTCTGAATTGAACTGCTTGGCCATAAGTTTTCCGGTACGCGATGTGAAACAGGCAAGGGGCCGAGTTTACCCCGACCAATGCCGAATCACGATGGAAAATTGCTCTGCAGACACAAATGGCTCCGCCTCAAATTCATCCATGCCCGCCTTGGCAATCAGCCTGGCAGGACGACCTTCTGGACATAGTGCGAGGTAAACAGGGCCAGTACGGCCGCGTAGTTGGGATAGAACGCGATTTCCTGGCCCACTTCGACCTTGTTGCGCGCCTCTTCCACATCGATGATCAAATGGTCGCTGCTGCCGCCGACGACGATGACTCCTTCGTCCTCGGGCGTCAGACCGTCAATGGCGACATCCTGGCGACCCAGGTCGCAGATGGCGCGCAAGCGAATCCCGCGATCCTTGATGACATTAATCTCTCCGAAGGCATTCTGTCCCCGGTCACCAATCGGCACCGACGGTTTGCGTTCGATCTCGACCACTTCCGCCACCAGCCGGAAGGTATCCTGACGCGTGCCCGGCCACGGTGAGCGATCAAGTACATTGCGGCCCAGCGCAATGGACTCGCCCAGCCGAAAGTGGTTGATCTCTTTCGGCATCTTTCCGGTAGCCAGCAGTGGCAGGCTGGAGCTGTTGCCGCCAGACAACGTCGCCAACTCAAGTCCGGTCGCTTTGCGGCACGCGTTACGGATCTCGATCAGCGCAGTCATGTTGCTCACGCTTGGAATGACCCCCCCGTAACAGGCCAGATTGCAACCCAAACCAATGACGTCAATTCCCGGGAGCCTGGCCGCCCCTTTGACCAATTCAATGGCCCCGTCCGGCCACACACCTTCACGCAAATCACCCACATCCACCATCACGATGACCTGGTGCCGCTTGTGCAGAAATTCGGCAGCTTCCGACAGCAGCTGGATGGTCTGCAGGCTGGAATTAAGCGTCACATCGGCACAACGCACCACGTCCGCAACCCGGCTCGGCGCGGGAATCAGCAGCAGCATGAGTGGTAGCGGGCTGCCAGTATCCGCCAGCGACATCAAATTCATGATGCGCGAATCCGCGATCATGTCGGCTCCACCACGCTCATAAGCCGCCACCATCGCCGGATGAGCACAGGTCACCTTGGTGACGCAGGCCACCTTGGCACCGTGGTCATGGCAGGCCTTGATCACGGTCTGAGCGTTGCTCGTGATCCGCTCGGGATAGATTTCAAGACGTGGTGTATTGAAGTACATCGTTAGAACTCCGAACCAAATCGAAACTCCCCCGAGCGCGTTGCATCTCGGGGGTAAGGGCTTCAGGCGACGCCGCGCGCCTTGAGCACCTTGACGATGGCGTTGACCACCTGGATGCCCTTCGTACCGCGGCCGAAGGTCGCATCCAGGCCGGTCTCCTTGGCCATGTCCGCGTTGACCTGAGTGCCGCCCGCGATCAGCACCAGTTGGTCACGCACGCCCTTTTCCTGGCATAGTTCGGCCAGTTTCTTCATCTGCGTGCGGTGCACGTCGTTATGGCTGATGACGGTCGAGATCAGGATGGCTTGTGCACCCGTCTCGATGGCGGCATCGACCAGTTTCCCGACGGGCACTGACGTACCCAGGTAGTGGTATTTGACGCCGTACTTTTCGATGCCACCGTGCTTGATATCGAGAATTTCGCGCATGCCGACGCTGTGTTCGTCTTCCCCCACCGTTCCAGCGACAACCCGGATGCCGAGGCGCTTCACGATCTCGCGCAGTTCTTCTTCGGGCAGGATGATTTCCTTTTCCGGAATCTTCAGCGTGGTCTTGTCGATATCGAAGGCAACCTTGCCTTTAACTTCGACGAAGCAGCCTTCGGCCGCTTGCATGACCATGGTGTTGATCACCTGCGGATCGAGCAGGCCCATCTTCTTGGCCATTTCAAGCGCGTAGGCCGGGGCGATATCTTCGTTCTGTGCGACAAATAGCTGGATCAGGACGGTGCCATCACCCGCCCATTCCGCTTCGGGCTTGATCAGGTTGCCCTTGCGGTAGGGCAGGGTCTGCTCTAGGCGTTTGTGGCAGGTATCGCTCGGGTCAAGTTCGTCGATGAAGACGATTTTCTCGGGGTCGCACAGAGTACAGCCGCCGATCGGGTCGCAGGCTTTGTTTCCGCCAGCCGGCAGGTGGTTGTGACCGAAATGGTTGCAAACCGGCGCGTAGTAGTCGGCGTCACGCAGGATGATGGTGTCGACGGCGACGCCACCCTTGCCATCACGGGCAATACCGTCGCCGTTACGTTCCGGGTATTTGGCTGAGTCGACAAAGAAGCCCTTTTCGACCGCGGCAAAGTAGCCACCAATTTCAACAACTTCTTCGAGGAAGGCCACGGCGCGCTCCTTGATGTCACGCACCATCTCACCGAGCGGACCACCGTGGTTGAGGGTCAGCAGTTCGTTGATGCCGTCGAGCGCGGCCCAGGTCTGTTTGACGGTCTGGATACCACGGATGTTGTTGTAGTGCCAGGGAACGTTACGACCTTCGTCCGGGGTGATCGTGGACTGGATGTCGGCGCGTGTCAGCATCGAAATCAGCGTATCGACGGTGTGCGTACGCACCGCTTCTTCGATGTCTGCTTCGATGTAGCGCGTGTTCTGCTGGGCGCGCATCTTGTATTCGCTGAAGAAATCGCGCAAGGCGACGGCGTACGGGAGGTCGTACCACAGCTTGGGTGCCGGCGGGGCGTTCGGGGGGACAGTAGACAACCCGATCAGGTTCTTGTCCATACCGGCAGCGACCGAGAAGGCACAGTTGATACCGTGCTGGACCATGAGCTCAGGCATGACCAGCCAGCCCGCCTTGGCTGTGGCATTGGCGTTGTGCGCGCCGTCAATCTGGAAGATGCGGGCGCCGGCCATGACACTCTTGGCTTCAGCCGCATCGACGAAGGAGCGGTACATATTCACGTTGCGGTAGAGCACGTTGTACTGCGGGTCCTGGTGCGCGCCGTTGATGCCTTCTTCGGCGAAGAGAACAGCGACTTCGGGGCCGGCAACGCCGGAAACGTAAGAGTGGAAGTTGATCGGGCGGCCGACTTCCTCCTCGATCAGATCGCAGGCTTTGCGTGTGGCACGAATCTGCTTGCGGGTAATGGGAACGCCGCCGGTGCCTTCTGGCGTACCTTCAAGCAGACCATCGATGTGGCTCTGCCCAGTAGTGCGGATGACCATGAGGTGATCCGCACCGTGCCAGGCGGCCATGCGCATGCGGCGGATGTCGTCTTCGAAGCGGCCGGAGGCGATTTCGGTAGTGATCACGCATTTTGGCTGTGGGTCGATATTTCCGAAGTATTTGGAAGCGGGGAGGCCGATGGAGTTCTTCAGCGGAACCGACATGTCCCGGAAATGGAAGGGGCCCATATCCACGCCCTCGGCGGGGACATTGCGCCAGGTCCAGCCTTTGCGCGGTGGATGGTAGTTCTCGAGGCCTTCGAGGATGTTTTCGATGTCAAGTTTGACGTTGTGTTCGAGTGTGGGCTTGGTCATGGCGTTATCTCGTCGCGTCGGTCGGTGAACAAAGGCCCACGAGGACTTCTTTGTTCTCAAGGATGGCAGCAGCGGCATGACGCACGTCGGTGCCGGTCTTCTGGGCCAGTTTGAGGACGATGTGACCGGCACCTTTGCCCAGCAATCCAGCTTCCTGGATGCGGTCCACAACACCGTGAGAACTGAGGCTGTCGATCCCCATGCGCAACAGGACGGCACGTTCAATAGAGGGGCTGGTGTGGGTCTTGGCCAAGTCAACAATCGGTTCGATGACCTGGTTGCAGAGCGACCAGAACCGTTCCTTCAGCGCTTCGTCGCTCATCTGCTTAAACTCTTCTCGCCGCGCTTCGAATCGCGCTATCCGTACATCTGTCATTTCTGGCTCCTGGGGAATTAATGTAATCGATTCAAAAAAGGAGCCAGGAGTTTTACCCCTGCCTACCAAAATCGGCCCTAAAGAGCCGAACCACTTCTCTGTTTCAATTAAGCAAGGAATCGGCATTCACATCGGTGTAGCCCGGATCTGGCGCAAAGGCTTTGTGGATCAACATATGCTTGCGAGACTGGGATATCGCCAGTCTTATCCAAGTCAGAAAAAAACAAAAGAAACATTAACCGGCATTCTATTTAATAAGTTTTGTTAATACTTATACCTGGCCTGAACGACGTCGGTCTGACCCTCATAACCTCATTTCTCGACCACCGGCACGCGGCGGGCAAGCGCGCAAAACAATTCGTAGCTAATGGTCCCAGCCGCCGCTGCAACCTCGTCGGCAGGCAAGCCGTCGCCCCACAAAACGACCGGGCTATCGACACCAGCATCCGGCAGATGGGTCAAGTCGCAGGCCATCATATCCATGGATACACGGCCCAAGGTCTTGGTACGTTGACCAGCAACGAGAATCGGGGTGCCACTTGGCGCATGGCGCGGATATCCGTCGGCATAGCCACAGGCGACGACGCCAACCCGCGTTGGCTGTTCAGCCTTGAATATGCCGCTGTAACCAACTTGTTCGCCGGGCACGATGTCCTGAACCGCCAGGATACGGCTGCGCAGAGTCATTACCGGCTTCAGATCAAGACTTGCCGCATCGGTGTCGGAAAAAGGACTCCCGCCATAGAGCATGATGCCCGGTCGCACCCAGTCGTTTGCCGTTTGCGGATACCGGAGAATCGCCGCAGAGTTGGCGATGCAAACAGTAAAGGGAACAACTCCCAGCAGTTCCTTCTTCATGGCCTCGAAACGTTCCAGTTGCCAGGCAATGCCACGACCGCCATCGGCCTCGGCAAAGTGCGTCATCAGCGTTACGGGACCGACCTGCGGTGTCATCGCCAATTCGCGCTTCAGCGCCGGCATCTGGTCCAGCGTAAAGCCGAGGCGATTCATGCCGGTGTTAAGCTTCAAGTAAATTGGCAAGAGCTTGGGCAAAGCGGCGGCCCGAATCATTTGCAATTGTTCAATACGATGAACACTTGTGGTCAAGTCGTATTCGGCGCAAACGGCAATATCTTCTGGCTCAAAAAAACCCTCAAGCAGGAAGATGGGCTGACGCAAACCGGCATCGCGCAAGGCAACAGCCCCATCCATCTCGATCAGCGCAAAGCCATCCGCAATATCTGCCAGCGCCTTGGCGCTCCGTATCAAACCGTGGCCGTAGGCATCGGCCTTAACGACGGCCCACGCCTTGGCAGGTTTATCCTGACCAGCGACGCGTTTCTTGGCAACCAGATAGTTGTGACGCAGAGCCGCTAAGTCAATGCGGGCTTGAATTGGGCGTGGCATGGCAGAAATCTTTCCTCGGTTGTTGATGTTCGGACGAAGTGAATTGACTGCGAGGCATCGCAGTCAGAGCTTGGAAAATCTGGGAAAACGCGAAAAACCAATCTCGCATTATCCGCCACCATCACCCCCGAACAACCACCTTCTGCACATAAGGTGATGTCGACAGCGCCAGCAACGCGGCATAGTTGGGGTAGAAAGCGATTTCCTGACCCAGCACGACTCTCTCGTGCGCCTCTTCTACATCGAGGATAAGGTGATCACTGCTGCCGCCGACGACGATGATTCCCTCGTCCAGCGGCGTCAGGCCATCAATGGAAGCGTCCTGGCGCCCCAGGTTGCAAATGGCGCGCAGGCGAACCCCGCGATCCTTGAATTCACAGGTTTCCCCGAAGGCATTCTGGCCCCGGTCGCCAATCGGCACGGAGGGCTTGCGCTCAATTTCCACAACCTCGGCCACGAGTTTGAAGGTGTCCTGGCGGGTTCCCGGCCACGGTGTTCGGTCCAGCACATTACGCCCCAGAGCGATCGCTTCACCGAGCCGAAAATGATTGATTTCCTTCGGCATCAGCCCGGAAGCCAGGAGCGGAAGGCTGGAACTGTTGCCGGCCGAAAGGGTAGCCAGTTCCAGCCCTGTTGCTTTGCGACAGGCATCCCTGATCGCGATCAGTTCATGCATATTCTCGACGCTCGGAATCACGCCGCCATAGGCTGACAGATTGCAGCCAAGGCCGATAACCTCGATGCCCGGCAGTTTTGAAGCCTGCTTGACCAGACCCTTGGCATGATCCGGCCAGACGCCTTCGCGCAGATCGCCAATATCAACCATCACAATCACCTGATGCCGCTTGTGCAGAAAGTGTGCCGCGTCGGACAGCAGCTGCATGGTCTGCAGACTCGAATTGAGCGTCACGTCAGCACAACGCACCACGTCAGCCGCCCTGCTTGGCGCAGGAATGCGCAGCAGCATGAGCGGCAATGGGATACCAGTATTTGACAGAGACATCAAGTTCAGGATACGCGAATCGGCAATCATGTCAGCGCCACCACGCTCGAAGGCGAGTGCCATCGCCGGATGCGCGCAAGTCACCTTGGTCACGCAAGCGACTTTTGCTCCATGGTCATGACAAAGCTTGATGACGGACTGGGCATTGGTCGTAATCCGTTCGGGATAGATTTCAAGACGCGGGTTACTGGAATACATCGAAGAAACTCCCTATTTATGGCGACCAATCTGCCGAGGTAACACGATTTGACTAACAAGAATCAAGCGACAGCGCTCTCTGAATCCACCCAGCGCACAAAGGTGTGCTTAACCTCATCAGGATAGGCCTGGGCAAGGGTCCCCAGCGCGGAAAAGAGATAGTTCCGGTCGATAAGAATCCGGGCGTCTCTTGACGGCAAGAGATACTTCCCAACCCCGGTACAGATGGCCCGCAGACAATCCGCTCCGCCTTCGATACGAGTCAACGCGCCGCCGGTTGCGACCACCCAACGTACACCCGACAAATCCTTACCCTTCACGATCTGCTTCTTGCCGGTGGGGGTAAACAGATCAGTGATCACGCCTGCATGCCGCTTGACGCCAACATCGACGGCGCGCGAACAGAGCCAGCGTGTCAGCTCCTTTTCTCGTTCGGTGTGTGGCATGGCCTGCAGATCGGTCATGCGCGCTTCCCAAGCGTCGTCGCCGGACATGTCCATGATATTCCGGGCATTGACGTAGACGCCCAGATCGCCCTCGACCGTGCGCTTGGCATGGGGTTCCGGCTCGACCAGTTTGGAGACGAATTCAGCGCTCCCATCAGTTACAGAATGTACGTCCGTCGTTGCTCCGCCGACGTCAAAGATCAGACAGTCGCCCATGACTTCGGAAAACAACTCGGCACCTCGAAGCACCGCCCCGGGCGTCGGCAGAATGCCCCAGCGGGTCATTTCGGCAAAACGCGCCATCCCCGGCGCATGGATGATATGGCGGCTGAAAACCTCGTGAATTAGATGCCGCAGAGGCTCGATATTCAGCACATCCACATCGGGAAAAACGTTGTCCGCCAGCAATAGTTCAATGCCCGCTTCGTGGAACAGGCGATGAATCTGCTTGCGCAGGGCCACATTTCCAGCATAGACCACGGGCACCGGGAGCCTCAGCGACGCGATTTTCTCAGCATTTTGGAGTACGACAGTCTTCTCGCCGTAATCCACGCCACCGGCCAGAAGAATGATATTCGGATGAATCGCGGCGATCTCTTCCAGCTCTGATTCGCCTAGCGCGCCCGCTGTCACCATCTTGACGATGGCGCCAGCGCCCAGCGACGCCTCACGCGCCGCCCGTGCCGTCATGCTATAGGTGAGTCCATGCACCGTCATGCGCAGGCCGCCCGCCGCCGAGCTATTCACAAAGGTCTCCGGCTGGCCGATGGATGCTCCGAAACGGGATTCCAGGTCGTCGATGGCCTGCTGTACGCCCAGACCAACATCGCCCTGAGCCACGCTGGTCGGCGCAAAGCCCTGAGCGACATGATCGAAGCCGCCACCCTCGGCGAGGTTGAAGCCATTCACCTTGGTAATCGTGCTCCCGACTTCAATGGTCAGGATTTCTATCTCGCAGGACATCACAAACCTCTCAATCGAACGCCCCCGAGCTCGTTGCATTTTGGGGGTTTTTGTCCTCAGCAAACATGCGGCATTACTCGATGGCCGCCTTCACCCAAGCCACGTCTTTCTTGATATCAGCAGCAACGAAGGCATAATCGCCATCCGTCCATTGCGCCACAGGATGAGCCTTGATGGCGTTCTTGAGGTAGGACGCGCGCAACTTGTCCATGTCCTGCACCATGCCGCGCACCTGATCAAGACGCTCGGGAATGACGATGGATTTGCCGGGAACGTTCTCACGTGGATCACCCACACGCACATCGATACCGTTTTCTCGTGCAAACGAGAGCTGGCGATTGTGGTGCTTGCCGGCCCCGGTGTATTCCGTCTCCTGAACGACCACCACTTGGTCGCGGTCCATCTGGCGAGCCAGAGTCACGGCGGCGGTCAGACTTGTATTTCCGGCGGGGCCGCGTTCCAGGCCTTCAAGTTTGGTGAGGAGTTCGGTCACATAAAACACTTCGCCCTGGGTCACCAGCTGGTATTCATCCATGTAGCGCAGGCTGCGCGCCGCGTTGCGGGGCACGTCCACACGGTCGGGCCAAGTGGCAAAGGGCACACCAAAGCCAGTGTGTCCGGTGGTAAAGGACTTCCGGTTAAAGTCGGTATCGGAGGCCATATGCAGACCGGCCAAATCCACGGAACAAGCTACGATGCGGCTCTTGTCGCAACCGGCCTCAAGCAAACCGCGCGCCGTGCCGGTCAGATTGCCGCCGCCAGCGTGGGTAATGACCACGGCGTCAGGATCACGGTTGTAGCGCTTGCGAACCTGTTCGGCGATCTCCAGTCCCAAAGTTTCGACACCCTTGATGCCGAAAGGCGTATATAGGCTGGCATTAAAAAAACCTGTGGTTTCCAGCGTCATCAAAAGCTGGTAGAAGAGTTCCGGCCCGACCGAGAGCCGTTGCACTTCGGCTCCATAGGCTTCGCAAGCGCGGCTCTTCTCGACAATTTCCGGTTGGCCGACGTAACGACTGTCGAACACTTCCTGAAGGATGATGCATTTCAGACCACGCATCGCTGCCTGGCTGGCCACCGCCGCGCCGTAGTTGCCGCTGGAGGCGGCAGCCATGCCCTTGTAGCCCTTCTTGCGTGCTTCAAAGGCGCTGATCGAGGCGCGTCGGGCTTTGAAGGAACCCGAGGCATTGGCCGCCTCATCCTTCACCAGGATCGTGGCACCCTTGCCTGGCCCGGCGAAGGAACGGACGGCTTCGGTAAGATTCTTCAGCTCGAACAATGGCGTATTGCCGACTTTGCTGTCGAACTGGATGCGGGCGATGTCGTCAAGGCTGTAGCCCGTCTCGCCCATCATGCGCTCGTAGTCGAAGGCAATCGGGCTTTGAATGAAATCCGTGAAGTCGATGCCGAGGCTCGCCTTCATGATCTCGTTCTTGCGCGCTGTGACGGCGGCGAAGGACATGTCGCGGTTAGCAGAGCTCATGATCTCTCCTGGATTCCGATGGTCAGAAGTTCGGGAACGATGGCCCCGAAGCTGTGGTTATAACTGGGGCTGATCGTCGTCAGCACGCCGCTGTGTTCGTGCCCGATAATGCTGAGAATCTTCACGTCATCGCCGATCTCGGCATCGTTCTGCAGGAATCCGGAAACGCGCAGGACGTACGGGCACTTGCGGGTATCTTCCGGAAGATTGGGAGCGCGCTCTTCAGGTTTGAGAAGTACACGTTCGATCTCGACCCATGTCCCTTTTTTGGCAATCTTGCTCATGGTTTGGTCCTAAAAAAAGAATGCACAAAACTCTCAGGCATCCGGAAAGAAACTCCGCGCCCGTTCTGTCTCTACAGTAAAACCGAGATAAGGTGTGAATGAACGGTCAAAGGCTAAGCCTGTGTCCACTCATCCACCGCCGTTAAATGTCATTCATGGATCTGTTCACGCATGTCGCCCATGATGGCGCGCGGCACGGGAAGGTCGATCATGGTATGCAACCCAGGACGTGCATTGATGATCTGCGGGATCATGTTGATACACATGGCAATGGTGCCGATTCCGCCGGGAACTTCTGGCTTGTTGGCCATGTTGATGTTGGGCGTACCCTTGATCACGACATAGTCGCCGGTATCACACCCTTCGAGTTGTGGCTCGATCTGCTGCGGATGCACCATCTCAACGGCCAGCTTTCCGTCAACGGTGCCAAAACCCTTCATGGTGCAACCCGCCACGTTGCCGGGCAGCACTTCGGCGTACTTGGTCTTGCGCAGTACGTTGGAAACGATGGGATCCATCGTCTGCTCAACCGCCTTGTCGAGTTTCCAGCCGATTGCGTCGCAGATCATGTTAATTGATTCGTTGAAACCCACGTGACCGGCGAGATGACCCGAGGCAGACTGCTTCTTGAACTCATCTAGCGTGATGCCGACGCCCTGCTCTTCCATGACGGCCGGACCGAAGGGCGACAGACTGTTTACGCGCTCGGCCTTGACGTACTCGACATCGGTGCAGGCACCGGTCATCAGGATGACCAGAAGATCCATGATCAGACCGGGATTGATTCCGGTCCCCAGAACGCTGACGCCGTTGGCCTTGGCCAAGCGGTCGATCTCAGCGGCCAGTTCCGGCTCGCTCGCTTTGGGGTAGGACATTTCTTCAGCCGTGGAAATAACGTTGATTCCCAACTCAATGATCAGCTTGAGCTTGTCGAACGTCTTGCGCGTAAAACTGTCGGTCGCAAGAAGAAGGACATCGGCTGAACCCTTGCTGATGACCTTGTTGATATCCCCCTGAACGAGGACATCCTTGCGATCATTCCGCGCGACGCCAACCAGGTCGAAGATGCTTTTACCGACCCGCTCCGGGTGGATATCGCAAACGCCAACGATATCGACGCCCTTCTTGCGCATCAGCACCTCGGCCATGCCACTGCCCATGGCGCCAAAGCCCCAGATAACAACCTTAACGTTCTCTTTTCTCATGCTGATTCTCCAAAATTTTGACTACTCGGATATGAAATCTGCATTACCGCCCCAGGCCTAGGGCACAGAGCGGCAATAAATAGCTCACTAACGCCGATTACAGATTGTTCAAACGCGATTTACGCATGCCGTACAGGAAATAACCCACAAGGGCGATGCCCATCCAGATAAAGAAGGTGTGGAAGGTTGCTGCCGACAGATCTTTCATGATGTATAGGCAGGATGCGATACTCAGACCGGGGAAGAGATAAGGTCCGAACGGAACGCGGAAACCAGCGCGATCAGCACCGATGCCCTTGGCCCGCATCACTGGAACGGCGACCGACACGATAATGAACGCTGTCAGAGTGCCCATGCTGACCATATCCCAGAGGAAGCCCGAATCAACTAGACCAGCCACAATGGCAACGGCAACACAAACAATAATGGTGTTACTGACCGGCACGTGGTGTTTCCCACTCACATTCTGGAACGAAGAGGGAATCAGGCCATCCTTGCTGATTGCATACAGAATGCGTGTTTGTCCGTAAATTGTCACCAGAGTCACGCTCGCCACAGAAATGACCGCACCAAGGGACAAAATGAGGGCCGGCCATGCCTTACCCGTCACATCCTGCAGAATCACGGCCAGACCAGCTTCCTGCCCGGCAAATTTTCCGGCTTCCTGCGCACCAACCGCAGCAATAGAAACCAGCATGTAGAACACCGTAACAATGATCAAGGCCGCAAAAATGGCCAGCGGAACATTGCGCTGCGGATTTTTCACTTCAGCACCGCCCGTTGCTACCGTATCCAGACCGATAAAGGAGAAGAACACGGTTCCGGCCGCTGCCGTCACGCCCGCCATACCGGCCATGCCTTTGCTGTTGTCGGTGTTGAAGAACGGCGTGAAATGCTCAGCATTGAACCCGGAAAAAGCGATCAAGACAAAGAACGCAAGGATTCCCAATTTGATCATCACCATGATTGCATTCAAGGTGGCCGATTCTTTGGTACCTCTGAGCAACATGATGCAACACAAAGCGACCAGAATGACCGGCGGCAAGTTAAAGCTTCCCGAATTGATTACGGTTGCACCCTCCGCATTCATTGCAACCATGGGGGTTCGCAACATTTCAGGAATCTGCCAGCCAATGCTGTTGGTCAGGAAATGATTCAGATAAGCCGACCAACCGATCGCTGTCGCACTGGCCGCAAGGGCATATTCAAGGAGCAGACAGCCCGCTACGATATAAGCCGCAAACTCGCCGACAGTGGCGTAGGCAAAAGAGTAAGAAGAACCGGAGGAAGGAATTCTGGCGGCAAGTTCGGCGTAGCAAAATGCTGTCAAGCCTGCGGTAAGAGCTGCAATGAGGAAGGAAAGAATCACCGAAGGGCCTGCTTTTGGCACGGCTTCGACCATGGTAAAGAAGATCCCTGTACCGATTGTCGCGCCAACGCCGATCATGGTCAGCGGGAATACGCCCATCGAACGCTCCAAAGCACCATGCTCAATTTTTTCAATACCTTCATCCGAACCTTGATGTGGCTCCAAGTGCCCTTCCAGTTCCGAGTCTGCGGCCTTCGTTCGTATCAATCGTTGAAAGAACGAATCACGTTTTATTGCAGCTGCATTGCCATTGCCCATATCCCTGCTCCTTGTGATTACCCGCTGATGCGGGCGCGTTTTTAAGAGAAGTGTTTTGCGATGCGAGAAACCAACTACCTAAGACTAATGAGACACAAAGGAATTTTTATTTTTTGGGTATTCAAATACAAATAACGGTGCTGTGACGACGATATCGCTACTCTTCTTAACTCCTCAATATGATTGTTGAAACACGGTGAGCGCAATCATTGTCGAAGTCGACTCAAATAAGAAGCAGTATTAACGAAATTATCATTTAACAAGCTTCAATAATGATCCATTTGAGAAACCTGACTAAAAACTGCGCAACAGATCATTATCAAACATTTAAGATGCGCCGGTCCAGCAACATCAGTGCTTGCGCATCAGTGTGCTTTTACCGAATAGACTCTCGATCAGATCCACGGCCAACTCGGCGGTCTGGTTGCGCACATCCAACGCAGGATTGAGTTCAACGATATCAAGCGAGGCAAGATTGCCGGTATCCGCGATCATTTCCATACACAGTTGCGCCTCGCGGTAGGACGGTCCACCACGTACGGTAGTACCCACGCCCGGCGCTATGGCCGGGTCGAGAAAATCGACATCCAGGCTCACGTGTAAATGGGTGTTGTCATCCATATGCGACAAAGCCTGCTCCATCGTATAGCGCATACCCATCTCATCGATATAGCGCATGTCGAACACCTCAATGCCGACATCGTGAACCAGACGCTTTTCACCTTCATCCACGCTACGGATACCGATCTGGCGCACATCCTTGGGCTGAAGCGCAGGAACGTGCCCACCAATTCCGACCAAATCCGGATGGCCGTGACCACACAAACAGGCAACAGGCATCCCGTGGATGTTGCCACTGGGCGTGAGTTCTGCCGTATTGAAGTCAGCATGGGCGTCAAACCAAAGGACGCGCAGTTTTTTACCCAACTCGCGGCAATACCGGGCTACCGCACTGATGGAGCCCATGGCCAGGCAGTGATCGCCACCCAACATGATGGGCATGCGACCGGCCTTCAGTTCTGCGTACATGGCGTCGTGCAAGGCTCGATTCCACTCGATGACTTCAGGCAGATGACGAAATCCGTTCACGGCACCTTGCCAAGGATTGGCAGGCCCAGACAGATTGCCACAGTCTCTGACGTCGATGCCAAACTGGGTAATCGCCTGCGAAATGCCTGCCACACGCAACGCCTCCGGCCCCATGCGGGCACCGATAGTCCCCGCTCCAATGTCAGTAGGCACGCCGATGAAACTGACACATCGTTGCACGGGGTTGTCAAAAGAAGATGAACTCACGATGCCATCTCCTGTGCCCTGTACAGCGCGCTGACCACATCCTGGCCACGGAAATGCTGGAATTGAACAACCAAGGGATACTTCATGTTGTTGAGCTCCGCTAATTATTAGAAAGCCTTATGGAAAAAGCGTATGCAGTAGGCCGCATCAGAATGCCGCCTGTCAACGAGCATCAGTAAAAGTTATGGCCGAACAATCCTGCAGTATCCCGTATATTTGAACGGCATCATCGTATAGGGTTGGGCCTCTCAAAATCCGCGCCGACCCACCGTCAAACACCGCAACCCGCTCTGCCCCTTCTGTGCTATGACATCGGCCCCGTCTGGATTGCCCTTATACTAGCGTTTTGCAATAGGAGGTTGGCGTGCCGCAAACGAAAGCTCGGGCCCAGGCGATGGGCTGCTTGGTGTTGGCGATGGCCTTGTGGGGCAGTTCATTTATTGCCCTGAAAATGGCGTTCGCGGAACTGCCGCCCTTATGGGTAATCTTCGCGCGCATGGCCCTCGGCAGTCTGGTATTCCTCTGCGCCTGGCGCTGGCGAGGGCAGATTGATTATCGTGCCGGTGACTGGAAATACCTGCTTGGCCTGGCCGCCTGCGAGCCTTGTCTATATTTCATCTTCGAAGCTCTCGCGCTACAAAACACCAGTGCGTCGCAGGCCGGGATGATCACGGCTTTACTTCCGCTACTGGTCGCGATGGGAGCATTCGTGTTCTTGGGCGAACGGATCACACGTTACAGCCTGGCTGGTTTTCTGCTGGCGATAGCCGGTGTTATCTGGTTAAGTCTGGGCGGAGTGGCAGATGAACATGGACCGGCACCGCTGCTGGGAAATTTCTACGAAATCCTCGCGATGGTCTGTGCCACGTGCTACACGCTGACTTTGAAATTTCTGTCTGCTCGTTACTCAGCCTTTCTAATGACCGCCATGCAGTCATTTGTCGGGGCCGTGTTTTTTCTGCCAGTGGCGGCCTGGAGCGCACCCATGCCAGTCACGATCAGCCCTTTGGGTCTGGCTGCAGTGATATACCTTGGACTGGTAGTGACGGTCGGAGCCTACGGCCTCTACAACTTTGCGGTGAGCCGGCTGCCGGCCAGCCAAGCCGCCGCCTTCGTTAACCTGATTCCGCTATTCACCCTGCTGTTTGCCGTCCTGCTACTTGGCGAAAGCCTGACCTTCCAGCAGATGCTCGGTGCCGCACTGGTATTTTCCGGCGTAGCCTTGAGCCAATGGCGAAGTCCTGCTGCGCCGGTTGCAGCGGGGATTCTCGGCTAAGACTTGGCAGTTGCCTCGCAGGCTTGCAATATCTTCGCAATACGGCTCGCGTCGACGTTGCTGCCAGTCACGATGTTCAGCACTTTCAACCCACCGATATCGGGAAAGTGGTGCATTAGCGCGGCCACTCCCACCGCCGCAGAACCTTCAACGATCTGGTGATGGTATTTGATCATCCAGTGCATCGCTTCGGCGACTTCGGTCTCCTTGACAACCAGGATGTCGTCAACATAACGCAGCACCATGTCGAGATTGTCTGCACCAGCCTCGCCCAATAATCCATCGGCCAAGGTTTCCCCGTACTCGACCTCGACGATCTTGCGCTGGCGGAACGAATGCAGCCACGGATCAGACGACTCGGTCTGCACGCCGATGACTTTAATTTCAGGGTTGATCGATTTGGCCACCATCGCCACTCCCGACAGCAACCCCCCGCCACCGACAGGCACAAGAACCAGATCGAAATCCGGCTCAGCCAGGAAAGCTTCGAGGGCAACAGTACCCTGCCCAGCCACAACCCACGGATCGGCATAACTCGACACATAGGTACGGCCGGTCTCAAGCGCAACTTTTTTGGCATGCGCGTAGGCAATGTCGTAGTTCGCGCCGTGGATCACCAGTTGTACGCCCAGACGACGGATGCTTTCGAGCTTGGTCTCAGGCGTACTGGTTGGAACAACGACAATGGCATCGACATTCGCCGTTTTCGCTGCCATCCCGAGCCCCAACGCAAAATTACCCGACGATGTCGTGATAACACCACGCTCACGCTCGGCAGGGGTCAGCGCCAGCAAACGGTTGCTGGCACCACGGATTTTGAATGAGCCGGTGCGTTGCAAAGCCTCCATCTTCATCCACACGTCGGCACCGCGCAATTCGCTCATCTTGTCCGAATACACGAGCGGCGTGGACAACACGCTGCTCGCGATGCGCTTTTGCGCCACTAACCCGAGTTTAACGACTTTCCTCTGAATTTTGCTGATTTGCGGGGTGTGACGCCGCGCAAAGCCGCACGGTTGCGAGGGGCGGTCGCTGAATCTGTTTTGTAGTGACATAATAGTTTTCGGTGAGTGATCCAAACCCCTTGACTTGGGCTATCCTTGCCCGATGTACATCCGCCGCCTCATCACCCGCCGGACCGCTGCCGGCGAAACCTACTCCAGCTACCGTCTGGTCGAGTC
>JBBQAT010000034.1:0-32538 GCA_038316625.1 Burkholderiales bacterium | reverse complement strand
GGACAAGAACTTCGACGACATCCAGAAGGACATGTACGGCCAGTTCGAAAACACCTTCATGATGTACCTGCCGCGCCTGTGCGAGCACTGCCTCAACCCGACCTGCGTGGCGAGTTGCCCGTCCGGCTCGATCTACAAGCGCGAAGAAGACGGCATCGTGCTGATCGACCAGGACAAGTGCCGTGGCTGGCGCATGTGCGTCAGCGGCTGCCCGTACAAGAAGATTTACTACAACTGGAAGTCGGGCAAGGCCGAGAAGTGCATCTTCTGCTATCCGCGCATCGAAGCGGGCCAGCCGACGGTATGTTCGGAAACCTGCGTCGGCCGCATCCGCTATCTAGGCGTCCTGCTCTACGACGCCGACCGCATTCAGGAGGCCGCCAGCGTCGAGCATGATCGCGACCTGTATCAGGCCCAACTCGACGTCTTCCTCGATCCCAGCGATCCCAAGGTCATCGAACAGGCGCGCATCGACGGTATCCCGGACAAATGGATGGAAGCCGCGCGCAATAGCCCGGTGTACAAAATGGCAGTGGAGTGGAAAGTCGCGCTGCCGCTGCATCCCGAGTACCGGACGCTGCCGATGGTCTGGTACGTGCCGCCGCTCTCGCCGATCAGCGCCGCCGCCAATGCCGGCCACCTCGGCGTCAATGGCGAGATTCCGGACGTCAAGCAACTGCGCATCCCGGTCAAGTACCTGGCCAACTTGCTGACGGCGGGCGATACGCAACCGGTCGAACGCGCCCTGGAGCGCATGCTCGCCATGCGCGCCTTCCAGCGCTCCAAACACGTCGATGGATTCGTTAATACGGCCGTTCTTGACCAGGTAAAGATGACCCAGGCGGAAGTCGAAGAGATGTACCACGTGATGGCCATCGCCAACTACGAGGACCGTTTCGTGATTCCGAGCACGCATCGCGAGTACGCCGAAAACACCTTCGACATGCGCGGCGGCTGCGGCTTCTCCTTCGGCAACGGTTGTTCCGACGGGGCCAGCGAAACCAGCCTGTTCGGCGGCAAGAAACACCGCACCATCCCGATCAAGGCGGAGATCTGACCGTGGCGAACAAACCCAAACTCGTACCCAACCTTTCCATCGGCCTGCGCGTGCTCTCCCGGTTGCTGGCTTACCCGAACAGCGACTTGCGCGGCGATCTGCCCGACATGCGCGCCGCCCTGCATGCCGACGGCGCGTTGAGCGCCGGACGCAAGGAAGAACTTTATGCGCTGATGCGCAAGCTCGAAGCCGGCGACCCGCTCAAAAACGAGAGCGAGTTCGTCGAACTGTTCGACCGCGGCCGCGCTACCTCGCTGCACCTGTTCGAACACGTGCATGGCGATTCGCGCGACCGTGGTCCGGCGATGATCGATCTGGCGCGGACCTACGAGAAGGCCGGTCTCTTCCTCGCCCCCGGCGAATTGCCGGACTACCTGCCGGTGATGCTGGAGTTCGTGTCGACGCAGACGCCACAAATCTCACGATCCTTCCTCGGCGAAATGGCGCATCTCATCAATGCCATCTTCAACGCCCTGCAACAGCGCAAGAGCCCGTACGCCAGCGTTCTCGGCGCACTGCTGGAACTCGCCGGCGAGCAGGCGCACGCCGTCAAGATCGAACCCGACGAAGCCATCGACGTGGCTTGGGAAGAGCCGGTGGTTTTCGACGGCTGTTCGTCGAAGGGTCAAGGCAAATCCGGCCAAGCCAATTTTGGTCAAGGTCAGCCAATCATCTTTGTCAAAAACGAAGCGTCCGGCTTGAAAACCGCGGGCTCTGCACACACCGGAGTATCACCATGAAAACACTCGACACGTTTTTGTTCGGCCTGTACCCCTACATCTGCCTCAGCGTTTTTTTGCTCGGCAGCCTGATCCGCTTTGACCGCGATCAATATACCTGGAAGAGCGATTCGTCGCAGTTGCTCAAGGCCGGGCAGTTGCGGCTCGGCAGCAACCTGTTTCACGTTGGCGTGCTGTTCCTGTTCGGCGGCCACCTCGTCGGCATGCTGACGCCGCACTTCCTCTACGAGCCGTTCATTACGGCCGGCCAGAAGCAGGTGCTAGCGATGACCGCCGGAGGCATCGCCGGAACGCTGGCCTTTATCGGTGTGACGATACTGCTGCATCGCCGCCTCACCGAACCGCGTATCCGCATCAACTCGAAGACCAGCGATATCGTGCTGCTCGTATTACTCTGGGTGCAACTCGTGCTGGGGCTGGCGAGCGTGCCGCTGTCGGCACAGCATCTCGACGGCAGCGTAATGTTGCGGCTGGCCGAATGGGCGCAGCGTATCGTCACCTTCCGCCCGGATGCACCCGAACTGCTGGGCGAAATTGGCTGGGTGTTCAAGGCGCATATCGTGCTGGGCATGAGCATCTTCTTCATCTTTCCCTTTACCCGTCTGGCGCACGTCTGGAGCGGCTTCGGCGCTGTAGCCTATCTGGTTCGACCCTACCAGATCGTCCGTTCGCGCCGTCTGAATGTGCCCGTTGGGCAAAATCAGCCACGCCGTCCGGGCGCTGGCGTTTAAGGAGCTGATCATGGAAACCAACACACCCGTCCAGCAAGAAATTTCCAGCATTAATGGTGTAGCGCTGAATACCGCCGATGAAACGCTGTCGGCCGACGACCTGCGCCAGCGTGCCTGTTCCGAGTTGCTGCGTCAGGCCGCCGTCGCTCAGGGCTTACTGCCCGCCAGCGATGTCCCGGCAGCCGATGGCGTGCTCAGCGAAGCCGCAACGCAAGCCATCGAAGCCTTGCTGGAACAAAGTCTGGTCATTCCCGAACCCTCCGAAGAGGAATGCCTGCGCCACTATGAAGGCCACAAGGCCAAGTACGCCACCGGTGAACGAGTGAAGGCACGACATATCCTGTTCGCCGTGACGCAGGGCGTCGACGTGGTCGCCCTGCGCAACCGTGCCGAAACGACCTTGCTCGATGTGCGCTGCCACGACGGTAACGCACTGGAAGACCGATTCGCCAAGGCCGCACGCGAACAGTCCAACTGCCCTAGCGGTGCCGAAGGCGGCCACCTCGGCTGGCTGACGCCCTCGGACTGCGCGCCGGAATTCGCCAAGGAGCTATTCGGCCAAACCGAGGTCGGCGTCCTGCCGCGCCTGGTGCACAGCCGTTTCGGCTTTCATGTCGTTGAAGTACTGCAACGCGACCCGGGTGCAGAACAATCGTTTGAAGCGGTGCGTGGTGCCGTCGCCATGTCGATGCGGCAGACGACCTACATTACCGCCCTGCGCCAGTACCTGCGCCAGTTGGCTGGACAAGCTCAAATTGTTGGGGTGGATATTGAAGCGACGGATACGCCGTTGGTTCAGTGATACGCGATTGTTTCAAACGTCGGGCGTGCGGGGAGTCAGAGAATGGAAGAAAAATTGCCGATGAACGTCGATTCGCGTCGACGGATTGTAATGCGCAAAATGCTGGACTCCGGGTGTGGCATGTGGTCCCCAATTCTGCCGCCGGAGAGTGTTCCAAGAGAGGTATCGAGCATGAAGGATGCCATTTCGGGTGGGCCAACAGCCAGCAATTACGATCTATCGTCGTCCACTACGAGCATTGCTCAACCCGAAGCAGTCCTGGATTCCGCATAGACACGTCGACACGTAGTTACAAGTATCACACCTGCGCGGAAATCCTAAGAATCGTCTCAGGCTTACCTTTACAGAGTTCGACTGATCGTCGTCAGAAAATCGGAGGAAAGTCGTTCTTCCGCAGCAGGAAAAAGCACTCATTCCTCGAATCGAACGTGGGCAGATAGCGCTAATAGGCCATGGCAAAGAAATTCCCAATGCATCCAAAACACCCTGAGCGAGTCTGTTGGGGATGCGACAAATACTGCCCTGTTGACTCACTCGGATGCGGCAACGGTGCTGACCGCACGCAACATCCGGTTGAACTGCTTGGAGATGACTGGATGGAGCACGGTGATTGGGGTTTCGACGCTGAAACGGTTGAGCCCAAGGCGACAAACACAGTTTAGTAGACGGCCTTTTCGTTCAGCGCTGTCAACGCATCATTGGATGTAACATTTGATGGCGGACG
The DNA here is from genome assembly GCA_038316625.1 of Burkholderiales bacterium. Classification (GTDB taxonomy): domain Bacteria; phylum Pseudomonadota; class Gammaproteobacteria; order Burkholderiales; family Rhodocyclaceae; genus Propionivibrio. The sequence continues at coordinate 28,484 of JBBQAT010000034.1, read as the reverse complement.
GTACACATTACCGCAGAATTTTTCACTCTTTGGAGCGCGCCATGCATGTTCATGTTCTGCAACACGTCGCCTTCGAGGGACTTGGCAGCATCGAGGCCGTGTTGCTGAATCGAGGGGCGCGGATCACTTATACGCGGTTTTTTGAGCACGCCAACTTGCCGGTATTGGCCGAGATCGACTTCGTTATTGCTCTGGGCGGCCCGATGAGCGTGAACGATGAGGATCAGTTTCCATGGCTGCGGGAAGAGAAGCGCTTCATCGCAGAAGCGGTGGCAAGCAACAAGGCCGTGCTCGGCATTTGCCTCGGTGCCCAACTGATCGCACGTGCGCTGGGGGCGGAGGTCTATCCGGGTCCCGAAAAAGAGATTGGCTGGTTCCCCGTTTTCGCGGAACCGGCAGTAGCCAACACATTCGCTTTCCCGGAAAGCACCGATGTATTTCATTGGCACGGCGAAACCTTTGATCTTCCGCTCGGTGCCGTTCGTTTAGCGAGTAGCGCCGTCTGTCAAAATCAGGCGTTCCAGTTTGGAACACGGGTCATCGGCTTGCAATTCCATCTTGAAACAACACCAGCGAGCGCTGATGGGATCATCAGCAACTGCGCCGATGAGCTGCTGCTTCAGCAAGCTTATGTTCAGACTGAGCAGGTGCTTCGAGCGGTACCCTCGGCCAACTATGAAGTTATCAACAAGTTGATGATAAAAGTGCTCGACTATCTTTCACCGGCCAGTCCATCACGCCATCAGGCGCGCGGTTAGTCTGCGCCAATCTTGATTGCACGAAAAGGCGATGGCGAACCCGGTCCTCAGGTTCTCTGGCGCGGATTTCAGCATTTGCCCTACATCACCAATTTGTTCCTGATCATGCGACAGAGCGAGTAACTTATGGGAAATGATCAGGGCAAAGCCGGGGGACTACCTCAATTATTTTCAAACCATCAACGCTGCAGACCGCATGGATAGTCGATCTCACGGCATATGACCCGAAGATGCCCGTGCCTATTGCCTCGCAGGCCGATCAGGCACGACGCGCGCCAACCACGCCTTCGACCTCGTGCAGCATGGCCAGCGTGCGTTTGAGCTGACTGAGGTTCTTGATTTCGGCGGTAAATCGCATGTGTGCGGTTCCCTGCTTCGATTGCGTATTGACAGCGATCACGTTGAGCTTTTCTCGCGTCAGCACTTCCGAAACATCGCGTAGCAGGCCTTGCCGGTCGTTGGCATCAACCACGATATCGACGGCGAAGACACCATCAGTTTCGCCGCCCCATCCGGTTTCGATCACGCGCTCCGGTTGCATCGCTTCCATGTTGGCAAAGTTTGAGCAGTCGGCGCGGTGGATCGAGACGCCCTTGCCACGGGTAACGAAACCGACAATCGGATCAGGCGGCGCCGGTTTGCAGCAACCTGCCAGCTGGGTCAGCAGCTTGTCGACGCCAACGATCAGAATGCCTTTCTCGGCTTCGTCACTGGCCTTGTGTTTGCGTACCGGCGTTTCGCTGACGAGGTTATCGTCCGCCGCCGCATCGGTACCACGCACCGCCGTCTGCAACTGGCGCAGCGTCAGTTCGGCACGCGCCAGGGCGATGAATAGGTCGTCACTCTTGGCAAAACCCAGCTTGACCGCCAGCTCATCGAGCTTGGTGCCGGTCTCGCCCATGCGCTGCAGCTCGCGATTGACGATGGCGCGACCTTCGGCCAGCGTCTCCTCAAGCGCCCGCGTCGAGAACCATTGCCGCGCCTTGACCCGTGCGCGATGCGTAAAGAGATAGCCGAGCGACGAATTGAGCCAGTCGCGCGACGGCCCGCCCTGCTTGGCGACGACGATTTCGACCTTTTGCCCGGTTTCCAGCTGCGTATTGAGCGTGACCAGCGCGCCATCGACCTTGGCGCCACGGCAGCGGTGACCGAGGTCGGTATGCACGCGGTAGGCAAAGTCGACCGGCGTCGAACCGCGCGGCAAATCGACCACGCGCCCTTGCGGCGTCATGACGTAGATCGTCTCGTCGAGCGCGGCTTCCTTGTAGTGCTTCACCCAGTCCGATGAGTCGGAGACTTCGTTTTTCCAGGTGATCAGCTGGCGCAGCCAGGCGATCTTTTCGTCGTAGTTCCCGTCGGACGAATGCTTGCTGCCTTCCTTGTAGCGCCAGTGCGCAGCAACGCCGAGTTCAGCGTGCTTGTGCATGTCGCGGGTACGGATCTGCACTTCCAGCGAACGCCCGTCCGGGCAATGCACCGCCGTGTGCAGCGAGCGATAGTTGTTGCCCTTCGGGTTCGAAATATAGTCGTCGAACTCCTTGGATATCGGCGACCAGATGTTATGCACGATGCCGAGGATGGTGTAGCAGTCCTTCACCTCATCGACGATGACGCGCAGCGCGCGCACATCGTAGACCTCGGAGAACTCGACGTCCTTCTTGCGCATCTTGTTCCAGATGCTGTAGATGTGCTTTGGCCGGCCGTAGATGTCGGCGTTCTCGATGCCGACTTCCGCCAGTTCGTGCTTCAGGCGCTCAACGGCATCGGTGATGAACTGCTCGCGCTCGGCACGTTTTTCATCAAGCTGTTTGGCGATCCTCTTGTAGATATCCGGATGCAAAAAGCGAAACGAAAGATCCTCAAGTTCCCACTTCAACTCCCACACGCCCAGCCGATTGGCCAGCGGTGAGTAAAGCTCCATCGTCTCGCGCGCCACCTGGACGCGCAGCTCGTCGGCTTCGACCGCGTAGTGGCGCATGGTCTGCGTCCGCGATGCCAGGCGGAGCAGCACGACGCGAATATCCTCAACCACCGCCAGCAACATTTTGCGCAGGATTTCGATCTGCGCTTTCATCTCAATCGGATTGTGTGCACCACCATCGTCTGAATCCGCGACGAAGCCGCGCGTAATCGGGCGCATGCGGTTGAGACGCGAAATACCGCCGACCAGCTGTGCCGCCGCCTGGCCGAAGCGTTTTTCGATGTGCGCGATACCCAGCTCATCGTACGTTGGCACGGCAAAGAGCAGCGCCGCCAGACGACAATCCGCATCGAGTTTCAAGCCAACAAGAATGAGCGCCATGCCCAGCGCGTGATGCCAGACGCCCTCGCCGCTCCCGAGTTTGCGATCTCCGTAGACGGTTTGGGCAAAGTCGGCAGCGAGACGAATCTGCGCCGCCTCGTCAGCGGAGAGACCTTCGCTCAGGGTTTGCAGGGAATGTTCGAAGTCGCTCTGGGCGGCAACGGAGTGGACGACAGATACCATGACGTAATTATAAACCCTCAGATGGATGGGGCCGGGTGCTGGCGTGAATCGCCCGGGCACGGCGACCGCGAAAGCGCGGAGTACCAAAGAGCCGAGCGCCTGTTCCCCCTATAATGCCTCTTTGAACCCGCCCCCTCAGACAAGTTCGCCCGCATGCTCGCCAAATTTCGCCATCCGTATCTACTGCTCACGCTGACCACCCTCTTCTGGTCCGGCAACATGGTCATCGGTCGCGCCATCCGCGACGACGTTCCGCCGCTGTCGCTGGCCTTCTGGCGCTGGGCCATCGCGCTGGCGCTCACCTTGCCGCTGGCGCTGCCGCACCTGCGTACGCAATGGCCGCAGCTCAGGCGCGGCTGGCGCGCCGTGGTCGCCCTCGGCCTGCTTGGCGTTGGCGGCTACAACACCTTGGCCTACATCGCGCTGCAATACACCGCTGCGACCAACGCCGTTCTGCTCAACTCCTTCATCCCGATTGCCACCATCGCGCTGTCCTGGGTATTCCTGAAAAAGCATCTGACCAGCGTCGAATGGCTCGGCGTCCTGATTTCGCTGCTCGGCGTCACCTCCATCGTCGCACGCGGCGAACTTTCCACCCTGGCCGGGCTGTCCCTCAACGTCGGTGACCTGTGGATGCTGGCGGCTGTCGTCGTCTGGGCTCTTTACACCATCGGCCTGCAATGGCGGCCAGCCGGCGTTCACCCGATGCTCATGCTCGCCGCCTTCACCAGCGTTGGCCTGCTGGCGCTGGCCCCCGCCTACGCTTGGGAAATCACCCAGGGACGGCTGATCCACCTCAACACCGCGTCGCTGGCCGGCATTGCCTATACCGGCCTCCTGCCGGGCTTTGTTGGCTACGTTTTCTACAACCGCGCCGTCGGCGAAGTCGGTGCCAGCAAGGCCAGCCTCTTCATCCATCTGATGCCCGTCTTTGGCACCGTGCTGTCGGCCATATTTCTCGGCGAGGTGCCGCAGCACTACCACTTCATCGGCATTGCCCTGATCTTCTCCGGCATTTTCCTGACCACCTCGCGCAAACCGCACTGAACCATGGCTATCGGTAAACTGATCAACTGGTTGCGCGGAACACGGGAAGCAACACCCCTGCCTGATCCACTGTGGCATGAAACGCTGGCCGGGTTGCCCTTTCTTGATCGGCTCACCAGCGAAGAAAAATCGCGCCTGCGCCAACTGACCGAAGCCTTCCTTGCCGAAAAGGAATTCACCAGCGCCGGAGGCCTTGAACTGACCGACGTAATGTGCGTCTCGATTGCCGTGCAAGGCTGTCTGCCGATCCTCAATCTCGGGCTGCCAAGCTATCGCGACTGGGTCGGCATCATCGTCTATCCGGACGAATTCATCATCCCGCGCTCGGTTGAAGACGAGTTCGGCGTCGTACATGAATACGACGACGTGGCCTCGGGCGAAGCCTGGGACGGCGGTCCGTTGCTCATCTCGTGGCGAGATGCCCAGATGGCCGGCGAAGGCTATAACGTCGTCATCCACGAATTCGCGCACAAGCTCGACATGCTCAGCGGCGAGGCCGACGGCATTCCGCCACTGCCGGCCGGCCTCTCGCGCAAGAACTGGGAAGATACGCTGCTCGCCGCCTACGAGGATTTCTGTGCGCTGGTCGATGAGGCCGAGGCGCGCGGCGAAGAAACCTTGCTCGACCCGTACGCAGCAGAAAGCCCCGGCGAGTTTTTCGCTGTCATGAGCGAAACCTTCTTCGAAACACCGTGCATCCTGCGTGAAGAATACCCGGCGCTCTACGCGCAGCTGAGCCGCTACTATCAGCAAGATCCAGCGTTTGCTGAGCAGGGTTGCATTGCCCCTGCTTCTGGAACAAGTATTTGACGGGGGCGAACAGGACAAGGATACTTTGTGCTGCGCGATGGATGATCCATCCCCGATCACGACCAATCACTTTAAATAAGAACCTATGTATTGGGAAAATGAACTGGAGCAGCTTGAGCGGAAGGACCTGGAGCAGCTTCAGGTTGAGCGACTGAACAAAACACTGCGTCAGGCCGGGAATTCACCGTGCTATGGACGAATGCCGGAAATCAGCCGTTTCACCAAATCCGGACTAAGGTCGATTGAACAGATTCGCGAACTGCCGTTCACCGCTAAGGAAGACTTGCGACGTGATTTCCCGTGGGGATATCTGGCAACCGACAAAAAAGATGTCGTTCGCCTGCACAGTTCAAGCGGAACGACCGGCAACCCGGTCGCGGTGTATCACAACCGGCACGACCTTGATAGCTGGGCGAATCTGATGGCGCGCTCGCTTTTCACTGCCGGCGTGCGCGATACCGATGTCTTTCAGAATATCTGTGGCTATGGATTGTTTACCGGCGGCCTTGGTTTCCAGTACGGCATTGAAAAGCTTGGCTGCCTGAGCATTCCCGCCGGTGCCGGAAACAGCCCACGCCAGATCAAGCTGATGCGCGATTTCGGAACGACCGTCGCCCACGCCATTCCCAGCTACCTGGGGCGACTGTTCGATGTATTTCAGGAAGAAGGACTCGACCCACGCAAGGATACAAAACTGCACACCCTGGTGATTGGTGCCGAACCTCACACCGAAGAACACCGTTTACGGATCGAGGAAATGTTTGGTGTCAAGGCCTACAACTCCTTCGGCCTCTCGGAAATGAACGGCCCGGGCGTCGCCTTCGAATGCACCGAACAAAATGGTCTGCACGTATGGGAAGACGCTTACGTGCTCGAAATAATCGACCCCGTAACGCTGCAACCCGTGGCTGACGGCGACATTGGCGAACTGGTCATGACAACACTCGACCGCCAGGCGATGCCGGTCATCCGCTATCGCACGCGCGATCTGACACGAATCCTGCCCGGTGAGTGTCCGTGCGGGCGCACCCATCGACGAATCGACCGCATCTCCGGGCGTTCGGATGACATGTTCATCATCAAGGGTTGCAATGTCTTCCCGATGCAGATCGAAGGCGTTCTGATGAAACTGCCGGAAGTCGGCGACGATTACCGGATCACGCTGGAAACAATCGGTGACCAGGACGAAATGATTATCGAAGTTGAAGTCAAGAAGGAATGGTTCAGGGGCGATCTGGCCTTTTTGGACAAGCTTCAGCGGCACATCACTCACCTGATTCGCGACGAAGTGCTGGTTCGACCGCGCATCAAGCTGGTGGAACCGGGCTCAATACCCAAGGCAGAAGGCAAGGCCGTGCGGGTTCATGACCATCGGCAGAAGGGCTGACTATGACCTATCAAGTGTCGATTTTTCTCGAAAACAAGCTCGGACGCCTGGAAAAGGTGACCGCCGTGCTGAAAGAAGCGGGGATCAATATCCGCTCCATTCACCTCAACCATACGGCCAACGGCTGGGGGATACTGAATCTCGTCGTCTCCAACCCGGAACTGGCCCATCAGCAACTCAACGAAAGCGGGATGTCAGCCGCGTTACGTGAAATCGTCGTCGTAAAGATGGCCGACAAACCGGGTAGCCTGGATGAACTGCTTCAGGATGTCGTGAAGGCTGGCGTGAATTTTACAAATGCCTACGGACGAGTCGTCAACGACGGCGACAGCGCTTTCTTCGTCATCGACATCCAGGACATTCCTGACGCCCGGGAAAAACTCACCAACGTGGGTCTTGAAATCATTGTGGATCGACTTGTCTACGGCAACTGAGCCATCCGCAACCGTTCAAAACACCCGAACCACCGCTTGCAGCGCAGAATCAGCTGAATAAAGACGCTACCAGCCGAGCACTTTCTTGATCTGGATCTGCAACTGGTCGGGTCTGAATGGCTTGATGACAAAACCGGAGATGCCCAGGGCAACCGCGTCCTGCACGTGTTTTTTCCCGGCTCCGACGGCCAGCAACATGATGACTGGCAAGGACTTCAACTTGTCGTCCGCACGCACCGCATGCATCAACGCCGTGCCATCCATCCCCGGCATGTCGGTGTCGGTAATCAGCAAATTGAAGGGCCGGGACTGCAGTTTCCTTAGCGCTTCCGCGCCGTTGCTTACCTGGTCAATGTTCAGATCAGTACGATTGCACGAAAGCAACAGTTGCACTACAGCGGTGCGCACATTCGCCTGGTCGTCAACGATAAGAATATTCACCATAACTGCCTGTCTCCGTAGTTGGAATCTTCAGGATCAGAAATGCAGCGGGCGTTTCTCACAGGCCAAGGCTGCTTCATGCACCACTTCCGAAAGCGTCGGATGAGCGTGACAAATGCGGGCGAGATCTTCGCTCGCTGCACCAAACTCCATCGCCACAACCGCTTCGGAAATCAACTCGGACGCACCTGCACCGAGGATGTGGACGCCAAGGATACGGTCGGTCTGGACATCAGCCAGCATTTTGACGAATCCGGTTGTTTCGCCCATGCCGAGAGCGCGGCCATTGGCGGCAAACGGTATCTTGCCGACCTTGTAGGCTACGCCATCGGCTTTGAGTTGTTGCTCGGTCTTGCCGACCCAGGCGATTTCCGGGCTGGTGTAGAGCACCCAGGGAATAGTATCGAAGTTGCAATGTCCCGACTGACCATCCATCAGTTCGGCGACCATCACCGCCTCTTCCATCGCCTTGTGCGCCAGCATCGGGCCGGCGACGACATCACCGACCGCCCACACGCCCGGCAGGTTGGTACGGCAATGTGCATCGACGTCAATGCGACCACGCTCGTCAATATTCAAGCCGACGGCTTCAGCGTTCAGTCCATCAATATTAGGAATGCGCCCGACCGAGACAATCAGTCGGTCGGCGTCCAGTTTTTGCGGCACACCAGCCTTGTCGGTATACGCAATCGAGATGCCCTTCTTTGATACTTTGACCTCGCCGATGGTAACGCCAAGCTGAATGTTCAAACCCTGTTTGGCAAAAACCTTGGCTCCTTCCTTGGCGATATCAACATCTGCCACTGAAAGGAATTCCGGCAAGGCCTCGAGTAGGGTGACGTCGGAACCGAGGCGGCACCAGACGCTGCCCATTTCGAGGCCAATAACGCCGGCACCGATGATCGCCAGCTTCTTCGGCACGGCATCGATATCGAGCGCACCGGCGTTGTCGCAAACGATCTTATTATCAACCTCAATCCCGGGCAAATGACGAGCTCTGGAACCGGTCGCGATGATCACCTGCTTGGCCTCGACGACCTCCTCGCCAACCTTGACCTGCCAGCCACCTTCACACTGCGCGACAAATGAGCCAAGACCGTTCAACAAGGTCACCTTGTTCTTCTTGAACAGGCCCTTGATGCCGCTGGTCAGCTGATTGACGATGGTGTTCTTGCGCCCGATCATCGTCGGCACATCGATCTTCGGCGTCCCGACGGAAATACCCTGTGCGGCAAAGCCATGGCTGGCCTCTTCAAACAAGTGCGAGGTGTGGAGCAACGCCTTGGACGGGATACAACCAACATTCAGACAGGTACCGCCAAGTCGCGGCTCTCCTTTCGGGTCAGCGTATGGGTTCGATTCGCAGCACGCCACATTGAATCCGAGCTGAGCCGCGCGGATAGCACCCACGTAACCACCTGGGCCTCCACCGATAACAAGCACATCAAATTGTCTGGACATAGTTCTCTGTGTTGAGTGAGGTTAATTGTTTGTATCACACGCCGAGCAGCATGCGTGCCGGATCTTCAAGCGCTTCCTTCATCATCACCAGACCAAGTACGGCTTCACGGCCATCGATGATGCGGTGGTCGTAGGACATGGCCAGATAGTTAATCGGGCGGACCACAACCTGTCCGTTTTCAACCACCGCCCGATCCTTGGTGGCATGGATGCCGAGAATTGCGGATTGTGGCGGGTTGATGATCGGCGTCGACAACATCGAACCGAAAACGCCACCGTTAGAAATCGAGAAAGTGCCACCGGTCAGGTCTTCCATCGACAGTTTACCGTCCTTGGCTTTTTGTCCGAACTCACCGATCTTCTTCTCGATATCGGCAATACTCATCTGATCGGCATCGCGCAAGATTGGCACAACCAGACCGCGCGGACTGCCGACAGCAACGCCAATGTCAATGTAGCCATGATAGACGATGTCGTTACCGTCCACCGAGGCGTTGATGATCGGGAACTTCTGCAGCGCGGCCACGGCGGCCTTGACGAAAAAGCCCATGAAGCCGAGACGCACCCCGTGTGCCTTCTCGAACTTTTCGCCATATTGCTTGCGCAATGCCATCACCGGTGCCATGTTGACCTCGTTGAAGGTGGTCAGAATGGCATTGGTCGACTGCGACTGAAGCAGACGTTCGGCGACGCGGGCACGCAGCCGGGACATCGGCACACGCTGTTCAGGACGATCACCCAGCGCAATCGAAACGGAGGGTGCGGGGGCCAGTGCCGATACCGATGGTGCTACCGCCGGAGCAGGTTTTGGAACGGACGCAGCTACGGGTGTGGGAGTTGCCACTTGAGGCTGGGCAACCGCGAGCGCATCGGCCTTGGTTACGCGACCACCGCGACCGGTTCCCGCCACGTTAGCTGCCACTACACCCTTCTCGTCGAGTATTTTGCGCGCTGAGGGCATGGCAATCCCGGCCACCGACCTCGACACCGGAGACGGCGCAGGGACCGGTGCTGGCGCTAATGGCGCTTCCTTGGCCGCAGGAGCGGATGATGTAACCGTAGCAGAGGCCTCGGTATCGATGCGAGCAATGAGTTCATCAGCAGCGACCGTATCGCCATTCCGCTTGAGTAGTTCCACCAGAACACCGCTCACCGGTGCCGGGAGTTCAAGCACGACCTTGTCTGTCTCGATGTCGATCAGGTTTTCGTCTCTCGATACGGCTTCGCCGACCTTCTTGTGCCAGGTTACGAGGGTCGCTTCAGCGACTGACTCTGACAGCTGTGGAACTTTGACGTCGATGATCATGTTGACTCCGAATTAAGCGGGATTGTATGGCCCGATTTCGCCCAGTGCGGACTCGATCAGCGCTTTTTGTTGTGCGTTGTGCTTGCTGTAATAGCCTGCGGCCGGGGACGGAGACGCCGGCCGTGACACGAGCAACAGATGCTGTTTGCTGTTGAACGAGCGGTCCAGGTGTTGACGCGACGCAATCCAGTACCATGCCCCCTGGTTACGCGGTTCTTCCTGGCACCAGACGATCTCGGTCGCTTTCGGGTACTTTGCGAGTTCAGCTGCAAATGCTTCTCTTGGGAAAGGGTAAAACTGCTCAAGTCGGGCAATCGCGATGTTGGTGATGTTCTTCGCGCGACGCGCTGCAATGAGATCGTAGTAAACCTTGCCCGAACAGAAGATGACGCGCGTCACCTTCTTGGCATCAAGCGCATCCACTTCGCCGATCACCGGTTTGAACTCGCCCTTGGCGATTTCGTCCATGGTTGATACGGCATCCTTGTGCCGCAGAAGCGACTTCGGCGTGAAAACGATCAGCGGCTTGCGTTGCTTGCGAATCGCCTGCCGACGCAGCATGTGGAAAACCTGGGCCGGTGTCGACGGCTGGCAGACCTCCATGTTCATTTCGGCGCACAGCTGCATGAAGCGCTCAATTCGCGCTGAAGAGTGTTCCGGCCCCTGCCCCTCGTAACCATGCGGCAACAGCAAAACGAGGCCGCAGGCGCGGCCCCATTTGGTCTCTCCGGAAGCGATGAATTGATCGATAACCACCTGCGCCCCGTTGGCGAAATCGCCAAACTGAGCTTCCCAGATCACGAGCTCATACGGATTTGAAGTGGCGTAGCCGTATTCAAATGCCAGCACGGCTTCTTCCGACAAGACCGAGTCGAAACACTGAAACGTCGCTTGCTTCTCCTGCAGTTTAGCCAGCGGACAGTAATCACCCTCATCCCAAGTCTCGCGATGCTGATCGTGAAGCACGGCGTGGCGGTGAAAGAAGGTGCTGCGCCCCACGTCCTCACCCGAAACACGAATGCCATAGCCGGAGACCAGCAGTGATGCGTACGCAAGATTCTCGGCCATGCCCCAATCGAAAGGAATACTGCCCAAGCCCATCAGGCGACGGTCATCAATGATTTTCTTGACGCGGCTATGCAGGGTAAAGTTCTCGGGAACCGAGGCCAGACGTTCGGAGAGACGTCTAATTTCCTTGACCGGAACAGTGGTATCGCAGTTCTCGATGTACTTCTTCGGCAGGAATGGCGACCAGTCGATCACGATCGGATTGGTGTAGCCGGCAATAACCGGGTTGTAGAGCAACTCCCCGCGATCCAGGTGGTCGCGGTAATCCTGAATCATGTCGTCCGGCCCACCCCCCGTCAGCACGCCTTCGGCGACCAGTTTATCCGCGTAGAGTTTGCGTGTTCCGGGATGGGCTGCGATGCGCCTGTACATCAGCGGTTGCGTGACCATCGGCTCATCCTGCTCGTTGTGACCCAGCTTACGGAAACAGTAGATGTCGACCACGACATCTTTCCTGAATTCCTGACGGAATTCCATGGCCAGGCGCGTTACAAACGCCACGGCTTCCGGGTCGTCCCCATTGACATGGAAAATCGGCGCATCCGCCATCTTGAAAATGGCCGTGCAATACGGCGACGAGCGATAGTCACGCGGATCAGATGTCGTGAAACCAATCTGGTTATTGACTACGATGTGCACCGTACCGCCCGTACCATAGCCACGGGTCTGCGCGAAGTTGAGCATTTCCTGGTTAACACCCTGACCGGCTACGGCAGCATCGCCGTGAACCACTACCGGTAGAACCTTCTCGCGGCCGTTCTCACCACGACGAAGCTGGCGCGCGTAAACGGAACCCGCAACGACGGGGTTGGCGATTTCCAGGTGTGAGGGATTGAAGGCCAAAGTCAAATGGCACGGACCTCCCGGGGTCGTCACATCAGACGAATAGCCCAAGTGATATTTAACATCACCCGAAGTCAGATCCTGCGGCTTCTTGCCTTCAAACTCATCAAACAGCATCGAAGGCTCTTTGCCCAGCGTATTGACCAGCACGTTAAGACGGCCACGGTGCGCCATGCCCACAACAATGTCATCCACCCCCAGACCACCGCCAACACGAATCAGTTCGTCCAAGGCAACGATCAGGGCCTCGCCACCTTCGAGCGAGAACCGCTTCTGACCAACGTAGCGGGTATGCAGGTAACGCTCAAGCGTTTCGGCCGCCGTCAGGCGCTCAAGGAACCGCAGTTTCTGGGACGAGGTATAGGTACTCTTGGCACGGATCGGCTCGATGCGCGCCTGTACCCAGCGACGCTCGTTGATATTGTTGATGTACATGTACTCAACACCGATCGAATTGCAGTAAGTTTCCTTCAATGCATCGAGAATTTGCCCAAAGGTAGCTCGCTCGGAAACGCCCTTGAACGATCCGGCGTTGAATATCGTGTTGATATCAGCATCGGTCAGTCCATAGAACGAAGGCTCGAGTTCGTTGACGATGGGCCGCGCCTCGCGTTTGAGCGGATCAAGATTAGCCCAGCGCGTTCCCAAGGTGCGGTAGGCGCTGATCAGCTGCAATACGCTGACCTGCTTCTTGTCATCAACCGGCCGCGTGGCCGCGAAACGGTAGCCACCTTTCATCGCCTGGTCAGCAAAGGCGTGGACGACCGGAAGATGCGGTACGTCGCGCGCGACCGAACTGGGCAGCTGAGCCAGCTTGTCGAAATAATCTCGCCACTCACCGGGAACGGCGGCGGGATTATCAAGATAGTTCTCGTACAGTTCCTCGACAAAGGGAGCGTTGCCGCCAAAGAGGAGGGAATTTCCGAACAGCTGATTCATCATGGCAGTTGCCTGTCGTCAGGGTTTCTGGGGCATGTACCGAAATTCCGGCAATGAAAAGCGGGCACTACAAGAGAAAAGCGGTGGCCATCGCCACCGCCCTCTTGCTCAGTCTTCGCGATGATGGATAGCTGGCACGTCGCGGCACGGCGTCCCGACGTAGAGTTGGCGCGGACGCCCAATCTTGAATTCGGGATCGGAAATCATCTCTTCCCATTGCACCATCCATCCGACCGTACGAGCCAGCGCAAAAATGCAGGTGAACATCGAGGTCGGAATGCCGATGGCCTTCTGGACGATACCAGAATAGAAATCGACGTTCGGGTACAGCTTCTTCTCGATGAAGTAATCATCTTCAAGTGCGATTTTTTCCAGTTCAAGAGCCAGTTTGAACAGGCGGTCGTTTTGCAGCCCAAGCTCCTGCAACACATCAGTGCAGACCTTGCGCATGATCTTGGCCCGCGGATCAAAATTCTTGTAGACGCGATGACCGAAGCCCATCAACTTGAAGCTGTCGTTCTTGTCCTTGGCGCGCTTGATGTACTCGGGAACACGTGACACGTCACCGATCTCTTCGAGCATCTTCAGGCAAGCCTCGTTGGCACCACCATGCGCAGGCCCCCACAAACACCCGATACCTGCGGAAATACAGGCATACGGATTGGCACCCGACGAACCCGCCAGGCGAACCGTTGATGTCGACGCGTTCTGCTCGTGGTCTGCATGCAGGGTAAAAATAGTATCCAGCGCGTGCACCAGAACAGGATTGGGCTTGTATTCCTCGCAGGGAGTGCCAAACATCATGTGCATGAAGTTGGCGGTGTAGCCCAGATCATTGCGCGGGTACATGAACGGTTCGCCCATGGTGTATTTGTAGGCCATGGCCACGATTGTCGGCAATTTGGCCACGATGCGATTGAAGCTGACGTTGCGGTGCGCCGCATCCGAGAAATCCTCCGCCTCGTGATAGAACGCGGACAATGCACCAACCACCCCAACCATCACCGCCATCGGATGCGCGTCACGGCGGAAGCCCTGATAGAACTTCGCCATTTGCTCATGAACCATCGTGTGTTTCTTGATGATTGACACAAACTCCACCTTCTCACTTCCGGTCGGCAATTCACCGTGCTTCAGCAGGTAGGCCACGTCAAGAAAGTTGCAATGCTCAGCCAGTTGCTCGATCGGATACCCGCGATAGAGAAGTTCGCCTTTGTCGCCGTCGATAAAGGTGATTGCCGATTTGCAGGAAGCGGTGGACAGGAAACCGGAATCATAGGTAAACAGACCGGTCCTGGCTCCCAAGGTGCGAATATCGATACAGTCATTGCCGTGTACCGGCGTCATGATCGAAAAATCAACCGGATCATGCCCTTCAATAGTCAACGTTGCCTTGCGTTCGCTTGCCATAAAAATTCTCCGATCAGGTTTTTGAGTCACACGATCCAACTAAAGCCCCAATACTGGGGCGCTTCCCTTACTTTAATCTTACGTTCCGCATCAAAGCCACAACCTCGGCCTGCGCTGAATCAGCACATTCTTTTTTTCCGGTAATCAGAGGCCAAAGATCATGATCCTCCATATCCGCAAGCACGACAAACGCTGCAGACTGGTCTGGTGTCAAGGTCGAAAAATGCTTCTCGAGAAATCCCCCAAGAAGCAAATCCATTTCCGCCAGCGCACGGTGTGTGCAGCGCCAGCGCAAACGGTTCAGTTCTGAGCTTGCATCCATCAAAGCTTCCTTTTGAGCGTCATCAGCTCTCTATTTATCGAATTCTTCTTCTCGATGAACATGTTGTCATCGACATTTTTATAATAACTAACGCGAAGCAAAACTTGGCCGATTCGACCAACAGTGCCGGCTAAAGTTCAAGCAGGTGACATGCGAATTTCTTTGCAGATAACCGACGCGCAACACATCAGCCCAACTCATTGTGATAGTGGAAATCATGTGTTGAATAAAAACCCCGGCGCCATTCCACGGGCTTGTTGGCGTATGTAAAAGTAACCCGTTCAACAAGCAGCAAGGGACTTCCTTCGGCAACCTCAAGCAGATCCGAACTTACTCTGTCAGCGGCGACTGCACGCAGACGTTCGTCGGCACGGATCATGCGTACGCCATAACGATTTTCAAACAGACTGTACAGCGACGTCCCGCCCGACTTTAGAATATCCATTGTCAAGTCGGCAAATAGCTCGCCGGGCAAATAGATTTCATCAAAAACGGCCGGTTGATCGCCAAACCGCAACAGCCGGCGGATGATGATGATCGGAGCCCCTGGTTCCAGAGCGAGAGTACGGGCAACATCGGTCCCGGCCTTTGCCCGCCAGCACTCCAAAGGAATGCTCTTCAGCGATTTCAGCTCGCCTTCGTTGGCGGCAAGGCGAAGAAAACGAAAAAATGAACGAGGATCATTGTGCGTTGCAACGAAAGTGCCTTTACCCTGACGACGTACCAGAAGATTCTCTGCCGCCATTTCGTCAATGGCCTTGCGTACCGTACCCTGACTGACTCCAAAACGCGCCGCCAAGTCAGACTCGCTGGGAATAACATCGCCAGGCCCCCACTCACCGGACTCAAGACCGCGCGTAATCAGCCCCCTGATTTGCTGATAAAGGGGACTGAAGGTTGGGGAATGCATGGTCGATGGCTTGTTCATGGTGATGGATTTCAGCACATTTAATCAATTACGTCCATCCTATTTCAAATATCTTATATAAGACAGAAGATAACTGAATTTCGGGCATCCCGGCAATTGACACTGGCTGACGTTCGCTCTTATGATTCCAAGTTGTTTGTATCCACCTTGAACGAACCCGCTACGGACAAAATATCCGCCGTTTTCTGGTTTTTTCTAGTTCGTTTTTATCCATTAGGAGCCGCACCATGTCCAAAGCCCCAGTTCGCGTCGCTGTTACCGGCGCCGCCGGCCAAATCGGTTATAGCCTGCTTTTCCGTATCGCCTCCGGCGAAATGCTCGGGAAAGACCAGCCGGTCATTCTTCAACTTCTTGATTTGCCGCAAGCCCAGAAAGCCTGCCAGGGCGTCATCATGGAACTCGACGACTGCGCTTTCCCGCTGCTCGCTGACGTATTCGCGACTGACGACCCCGCTGTCGCCTTCAAGGACGCCGACATCTGCCTGCTGGTCGGTGCGCGTCCACGCACCGCCGGCATGGAACGTGCCGACCTGCTGACCGCTAATGGTGCCATCTTCACCGTTCAGGGCAAAGCCATCGCCGAGAACGCCAAGGAAGACGTCAAGGTTCTGGTTGTCGGCAACCCGGCCAATACCAATGCCTACATCGCCCGCTCTGCCGCCATCAAGGTTGGCCGTACCAACCCGGCGAACTACCACGGCATGATCCGCCTCGATCACAATCGCGCACTTTCGATGGCCGCCAAAAAAGCCGGGCGTCCGGTTTCCAGCCTGAAGAAAATGGCCGTCTGGGGCAACCACAGCCCGACGATGTACGCCGATTACCGCAACTGCACTTCGAACGGCGATAGCGTCAAAACGCTGATCAAGGATCCAGTCTGGAACAACGACGTGTTCCTGCCGACCGTCGGCAAGCGCGGCGCAGCCATCATCGAAGCGCGCGGTCTCTCCTCGGCCGCATCGGCTGCCAACGCCGCCATCGACCACATCCATGACTGGGTTCTCGGCTCTGACGACTGGGTCACGCTGGGCGTCCCGAGCGACGGCTCCTACGGCATCCCGGCCGGCATCGTGTTCGGTTTCCCGTGCGAGTGCAAGGCGGGTGCCTACAAGATCGTTCAGGGCATCGAAATTGATGAGTACTCACAAGAGAAGATCAACAAGACGCTCAAGGAACTGACGGACGAAGCCGAAGCTGTGAAGAGCATGCTCTAAACAGAAGCCGCCTCTCCAAAAAGCCGCAGTGCGTCTGCGGCTTTTTTTCGCCTTGAGCATCGCCTCATCGCGGTAAAATGCAGGCATTGCAATCACCCTGGATTATTCCCATGCGACACCCCAGCGACATTCTTTTCCCTGGCGAGAAGCCCTTCCCCATCCTGCCGGCCGTCGATCACTACGCTGGCTCGGAAAAGCTGATGAAGAAGGCACTGCAACTGCAGAACGAACTGGGGCCGGTCTTTGACGTCACCTGCGATTGCGAAGACGGCGCTCACGCCGGAGCCGAACGCGAACACGCCGAGATGGCCGCCGGCATCATCATGAGCGGTGACAACCGCCACGGCCGCGTCGGGGCGCGCATCCACGATTTCACGCATCCGAACTGGCAACAGGATCTGGACATTCTCGTATCCCTGGCAGGCTCCCGTCTGCCCTTTGTCACGCTGCCAAAACCTCGTGGCGCAGATGATGTGCGCGCACAGATCGCAGCACTGCGCAAGGCCGAAATTGCCGCCGGTCTGAAACGGCAAATTCCTGTTCATGTACTGATCGAGACACTCGGTGCCCTGCGTGAAGCGTGGGCTATCGCCGCACTACCTAGCGTCGAATCGCTGGATTTCGGCCTGATGGATTTTGTCTCCGGCCACCACGGTGCGATCCCCGGTTCAGCGATGAAGAGCCCGGGGCAGTTCGAGCACCCACTGGTTATTCGCGCCAAGTGTGAAATCACCACGGCAGCGCTGGCTAATGGCGTCGTCCCCACGCACAACGTCACCACCGAACTGAAGGATGTTGGTGTGATCCGCAACGATGCACGACGCGCACGCAATGAATTCGGATATCTGCGTATGTGGAGTATTCACCCAAACCAGATCATGCCGATTGTCGAAGCCATGCGCCCGGACTTTTCCGAGGTTGAAACGGCCATCGCCATCGTGATCGCCGCACAGGACAAGGACTGGGCACCCATTGCCCACGAAGGCAAGCTGCACGACCGCGCCTCGTACCGCTATTACTGGGAATTGCTGGCGCGCGCGCACGCTACGGGCATGAGCCTGCCGGCCGACGCGCAACAGCGTTTCTTTGGTTAAGCCATGAGCCTTCCGGCATTGACGCAGGCCTTGCTGAAATTTCGTGACCAGCGAAACTGGTCACAGTTTCATACCCTGCGCAACCTGATCGTCTCGCTCAACCTGGAAGCGGCGGAGTTGCTTGAACTCACACAATGGAAAACCGACGAAGAAATGTCCGCCCTGGCGAACAATACAAACGCACGCGATGCGCTACGCGACGAATGCGCCGATGTGCTGCTTTATCTGCTGCTCATTGCAGACAAGACGGGAATTGATCTGGAAAAGGCCGCGCTGAGCAAACTCGAAAAGAACGCCGCAAAGTACCCAGTCGAAAAGTTCTACGGCTCAAGCCGCAAGTACAACCAGCTTGAGGATTGAAGAACTGCGCTTCAGCTAACTACCATCAGCCTTCCTGCTGCTCCAGCGTAAAGCCGGCACCGGCATCAAGTCCGAGCACCTGCACCAGAAACGGCATCACCTCGGCCAGCGTGGCGTACAGGGTCCACGGCGGGTTGAGGACAAACATGCCGCTGCCGTGCATACCAAAACCGTCCTTGGAAGGCTCGTTGACGCGCAAGGCAACATGCAGCCAGCTCTTGGCCGGCAAGCGCTTCAGGCGCTGCGGCAATTCGTGAGCGTCAAGGCGAGTGAGCTGCGGATACCACAGTGCATAAGTACCACCGGGAAAACGCGTCAGTGCTTCTTTCAACGAGTGAAATACTCGCTCGTAGTCCTGCTTGTCTTCATAGGACGGATCGATCAGCACCAGCGCGCGACGCGACGGTGGTGGCAGCAAGGCCTTCAGTCCGGCAAAGCCATCTGCCGGCTCGACGATGACCTGTTTTCCGGCGTCCTGAAAGTTTTCCTGCAACAGACGCGCATCCTTGCTGTGCAACTCGAAAAGACGCAAGCGATCCTGCTCGCGCATCGTCCACAAGGCAAAATACGGCGAGCCTGGGTAAGTCTGCAAACGGCGATCCGGATTCAACCTGCGCACCAGGTCGACATAGTCGGCCAGCACAGGTGGCAGGTCATTGCGCCCCCACAAACGACCGATGCCTTCCTTATACTCGGCCAGCTTGACCGCGTAGCCGGAATCGAGCGAATAGGCTCCGGCACCCGCGTGCGTATCGATGACCAGAAAGGGTTTGTCCTTCTGGCCGAGATAACGCGTCAGTTGGACGAGAACGAGGTGCTTGAGAACGTCGGCATGGTTACCGGCGTGAAAGGCATGGCGATAACTAAGCATCTGTCAGTTGGCGACATCCACCGGACCGGCATCCGTCGCATTGCCATCGCCAGACTCAGCCTGGTCTACCTCGCCGTTTTCGGGCTTTTTGCCCTCAAGTTTGCGCAGGCGTTTCTCATCCTGTTTTCTTTTCTTTTCCAGATCTCTCTGACGTTTTTCAAACGAGTAATTTGGTTTTGCCAAAACAATATCCCTGATCGGCTAGGATGCCGAATAAAGCCCTGCAATAAAAAGCACCGGAAAAAGAACCGCTGGTTAACTTCACCAGCGGCTCCGATCATATGCTTGCGAGAATATCAGTAGCGATTACCGCCGCCACCGCCACCTGAACCACTGCGGCCCGAGCCATACGGACCCCGTGCCCCACCACCGCCGCCGCCAGGGCCACGACGCTGACCGCCACCACCTCCGCCACCGCTGCGCGGCTCTTGCGGACGCGCTTCATTGACCGTAAGCGCCCGACCCTCAATGCTCTTGCCGTTCAGAGCAGCAATAGCCGCCTGCGCCTCTTGATCGGAACCCATCTCGACAAAGCCGAAGCCTTTCGAGCGTTGCGTTTCACGGTCAGTGATAACCTGAGCCGAAGCCACCGTGCCATGCGCGGCAAACATCTGCTCCAGATCGCTCTTTTTCATGTCGTAGCTTAGATTGCCGACGTATAGCTTCGTGCCCAATTGAGAACTCCCAAGATAGAACGTTGAGGAAACTGCTTTACAACAATAGCAAGGCCTGACGCCGGAGTCTAATGAATTAGTACACGAAAATAGCCGGAACTACTCCGGTAACGCGATCTTGTTGTCCGTGCTGAACTGATAATCATTGAAGATATGCTCGGCACTAAGCAATTGGTAACTGCCGTCTTCAAGCTTGCGCGTCGTATCCTTGAGGCGATAGGTATAGTGACCACAAGTCCACAAATCGAAGTTGCGCATCTGCGTACACAAGCAAGTCTTGTCCTGTACCGAAACCCGCTTGATTCCCGGATTTGCCGCCACTTCGCGGTTATAGGCCGTGATGTAGGAACAACTACCGTGGGCATCGAGCAGATAGCCATAGGCCTCGCAGTTGGGCCGAATTCCATCACCGATAGCCGGGCTCTTTCTCAACATGCGCATCGGGTATCCGGTTGGCGAAATCTGGTTAACTTCGATCTCGTCTTCGCTGGCCTTGAAGTACTCCTGCTGAACGTCTTCAGGCAGACCACACTCGCTGGCGACAGTAAAGCGCGTCGCCACCTGCACCGCCGCCGCGCCGTTCTCGAGATAGGACGCCGCATCACTCCCGGTAAAAATCCCGCCCGCCGGAATCAGGGGAATATCCAGGTGTTCAGCCAGCATGAACTGGCGGATCTCGGCGACGATGGTCGCCAGATCGTAAGCCGCCCAATCCATACCAAAGCCAAGATGGCCGCCAGCCAACGGGCCTTCGATCACGACATAATCAGGCAACCGGTTGCTGCGTAACGTCTTGCGCAGGAAGAGTTGCAAGGCGCGCAACGAGGAAACGATGATACCCAGCTTCGCGTCGCGGAAACGCGGATGATCTTCGATCAGTGCAAACGACCCGAGATGCAAACCCGCCGCCAGCGTGATGCCGTCAATACCGGCATCGAGTGCTGCCCGCATGCGAACGCGCAAGGTTTCCTTGGGCGCGTTCATGGTCAGCTTTTCCATGCAGTTAACCAGGATCAGACCATCCCCGCGTTTGGCCTCCATCGTTTTGCCAACGTGCATCTTTGTCGCTTCGGCTAGCTGACCAAAATCGAACTGAACAACGGACTTGTCGGCGTTAGCAACGTTGAATTTGTAGTTCTTGAGCTTATCCTTGACGAACTTGGTGTTGAAGCGCCGGTCCGCCACCGTATTGACCATGGCA
Source organism: Burkholderiales bacterium (assembly GCA_038316625.1). Classification (GTDB taxonomy): domain Bacteria; phylum Pseudomonadota; class Gammaproteobacteria; order Burkholderiales; family Rhodocyclaceae; genus Propionivibrio. The sequence goes on along the minus strand of JBBQAT010000034.1, from coordinate 7,431 downwards.
TCCGAAATATGGCCAACCCCACCCAGTCGAGCGGCCTCCAGCGCCAGCTCAGCCGTCGAGATATCGACCCCCATACCGCCGATAACGATTGGCACCAATTCCTTGTTGCCCAGTTTCAGACGGAAATCATCAACACGCTTCATCAATACCCTTCCACACACCTCAACACCCCATCCACTTGCCGGAAGGGAAATAGCAAAAATACGCCAGCCCGACATTATCGCTCAGGATACAAGAAATTAGCGCGCCAACGCATCGGAAAAAAACCAAACCGTCCGAATAGTCAGCGTTGTAGTTTTGAATATTCACCTCTCGACCGACTCATCCACTGCTCCTCGATCCCCACGACGTTGACGGCTATGTCATGGCTGAAGTTCCTGACTCCTCTGATAGTCGCATGCCGATCTCGGGCGTGTATTATCGCCCTTATCAGCCCTTGAACCGAGAACTCGCCATGTCCGATTGCAGCGAACGCGATAGCATCACACCCACACCATCCGGCATCGGCATTCCGCGCCGCAATGCATTCGATGCAGTCGCTTTCGAGAAGGCCGTCAGTGATCTGCTTAGCGCCTGCGGCATCGCACCGGACGCAGCCCACATGGGGCGAACGGCGTTGCGCGTGCGTGAATTGTGGCAACGCCGCCTGCTCGGCGGCTACGATCTTGACCCAGCCGAAGCCCTTGGCGATGGCTTTGAAGATCATCGCCCGGACATGGTGGTGATCCGTGGCATTGCCATCCACGGCGTCTGCCCGCATCACCTCGTGCCCTTCCGCGGCGTCGCCCATGTTGCCTATCTTCCCGGCGGCCGCTTGCACGGCTTTGGCCGGATTGCGCGGCTGGTCGACGCCATCGGCCACCGTTTCACCTACCAGGAATGGATGACGCGGGACATTGCTGAAGCACTGATGACTCACGGGAAGGCGCGCGGCGCGGCGTGTGTGATTGAAGCCGAACAGTTGTGCCTCCTGCTCGGAGAAGATCGGCGAGGCGACGAGCGCGTCGTCACCCAGTCATTTACCGGCGAGTTCGAGACCTCGAATCAACAGCGCAACGAATTTCTGCGTGCAATTAGCAGCGCTCGCCGGAACGATTGACATCTTACAAGCCGACCAGCGTCAACGCCAAGGGGGTCGTCAAGGCGGCAAGGCCGGTCGACAACACCAGGCTGCTGGCGATTGGCCCTTCTAGCGCCTTGAATTGCCTGGACATCAGGTAAACGTTGGCACCGACGGCAATCGACGAGAGCAGCACGACCACCCGCGTTTCCATCAAAGGCAGCCCAAGCACCCGCGCCAGCGCCCATACCACGAACGGCTGGACGATCAGTTTGACGATGCAGATGGTGACACTGATCTTCCAGCCATCGCGCACTCCATACTCGGCCAGCCCCATGCCTAGCGCGATAAGCGCCATTGGCGCGGCCGCGTGCCCGACCATGCCAACCGGCACGCTGATGGCTTCCGGTAATGGCAAGCCGGATAGACCAAAGATCGTCCCGGAAAGAATAGCGGCAACGATAGGATTGGTCAGAACGCTACGCAAGGTCTTGGCAAATCCTCGTAGCGAAAAGCTGCCGTGCCGCGCCCATTCGACGGAAACGGTCACCAGCGTCCACAGGATCAGTGCGTTGAACACCAGCACCAATGCCACCGAAGGAACCGCCGCATCGCCAAGAGCCACCTTGGCCAGCGGCAAACCGAGCAGGACATTGTTCGAAAACACGCCGCCCAGAGCGAATACCGACTGAGACACGCCATCGAGCGCAAATATCTTCCAGGCGATCAAGCGGCCAATCACGAAAACGATCAGACAGCCGCCGAAAAATGCGATCAACAGTCGGGCATCGACCGGTGGCAGCTTCGAGAAGTCACTCATGAGGCCGAACAGCATGGCAGGCAGCGCCACCGAAAAAACGAAGGTCGAGAGGCTTTCAGACATCACCTTCTGCCAGCCCGAAAAACGCATCAGCGCATAGCCAACAAAAACCAGGGCAAAGAGTGGCGCAGCAATCACGACCTGATGCAGGAAGGTATCCATGGGAAAATCGGTTCTCGAACTTTGAATGACGGCCAACAGCGGGCAAGCCCGAAGTTTAATGGATTTGATGCAGGCGAATGTTCTTTTGTCGGAAACGCGAGACAATACGCGCCGCATCAACCTCCACGCCCGTCAAACCATGCCATCAACGCACCACTTACGCCCCGTAGCGCCGGGATTCGACCTGCTCCACGCCGATGCTGAACTGCTTGTCGTCAACAAGCCCAGCGGCCTGCTGTCCGTACCGGGACGCGGCGCAGACAAGCAGGATTGCCTGATCACGCGCGTTCAGGCTGACTATCCGGATGCGCTGATCGTGCATCGACTGGACTGCGATACCTCCGGCCTGCTCGTTCTGGCGCGCGGCAAGGAAATGCATCGTCGCCTGAGCATCCAGTTTCAGGACCGGCAGGTGGAGAAGCGCTACGTCGCCGTTGTCGACGGAGAACTCGCGCCCTCCTCCGGCGAAGTTAACTTGCCACTCAACGTCGACTGGCCGAACCGACCACTCCATATAGTCGATTTCAAAACGGGCAAACCCTCGCTCACGCTCTATCGGGTGCTGAGTTACGATGCCATCGAAAACTGCTCGCGTGTCGAACTTACGCCGGAAACTGGTCGTACACATCAGCTTCGAGTTCACATGCAGGCGCTCGGTCACCCGATCCTCGGTGACTCTCTCTACGCCACGCCCTCGGCCCGTGCCAAGGCGGACCGCCTACTGCTACATGCGGAATACCTGGCCTTTGCGCACCCGGAAAAAAACGAGCCGTTGAACTTTACCAGCGCCGCCGGTTTCTGACCTCGTCCGTACCCCACTCTGGATCACCATGAGAATTAGCCAGCACCCCGTTTGGCTCGTCGGTTTCCGTCCCTTTTTCGTCTTGGCGTGCCTCTCCGGCCTGAGCCTGCCGATTGTGTGGGCGCTGATCTTTACGGGGGCCCTGCCGACGCCTGTCACTTCGTTTGCGTCCATCCAGTGGCACGCCCATGAGATGTTCTTCGGCTTCGGCTGGGCGGTCATTGGCGGTTTTCTCCTCACATCGACCAAGAACTGGGTCAGCCAGCGTGGCTACCACGGCAAGGCGCTGATTTTTCTCGTGGCCGCCTGGCTGCTCGAACGCGCCGGCATGTGGTTTGAGGGCACCCTGCCGCCGCTTCTGTTCCGCGTATCAAACAACCTCTTTCTTGGCTCGATTGTCGTGATGATCGCGTGGACGCTGATCAGATACCACAAGGACGATTCCTACCGCGACAACTATTTCTTCCTGATCATCCTGCCGCTGTTTCTGGTATCAAAAAACCTGATGCTCAGCGCCGACTACTTCCAGGCCGGCTGGAGCATGGCGATCGGACTGTTCCGCATGGCTTTCCTGGTGATGTTCGAGCGTACGCTGACGCAGTTCATGAAGGGCGTCTTTCAGGTCGATATATTGCGCAACCCGCTGCTTGACGGTGCCATCAAGGGACTCGCCCTGACCCTGGTTTTTGCCGAGCTGATGCCACCCGTGCTGGCTGCAGGCATCAGCCTGCTTGTTGCCCTGTTGCTGCTCGGCCGCTTCTTTTTCTGGAAACCGCAACTGGCCATGCGCCGGATCGACCTCGGCATCATGTATCTCGGCTATCTGGCCATCGTTGCCCAGTTGCTGATCAACGCCGCAGCGCCATTCGCCGATATCGCCTGGGTCGGCACGGTTTCCGTCCATGTGTTCACCTTCGGCGCAATGGGCCTGATCATTCCGGCCATGCTGATCCGCATTTCAAAAGGGCATACGGGAAGAAAAGTGGTTTTCGACCGCCTCGACAAAGGCGTGTTGTGGATCATGATTTTCGGCTTTGTCGTACGCGTCATCGCGCCGCAGATTCATCCAGCGGCTTACCTGCAGTTGATCCACCTTGCCGCAGGCTGCTGGTTTGCCGGCTTTTCGATACTGGCCGTACGCTATATTCCCTACCTGATGCAGGCGCGTGTCGATGGCCGGGAACACTGACCCGGCCATGGTCAACATTAACAGCGCATTAAACCGTAAAAAGGCAGTTGTTCACCGCAAAGGCGCAAAGAACGCAAAGGTTCGCAAAGAAAATCGAGAACTTGGCATACATGAATAATTTTAATCCGTTGTTTCCTTTGCGATCTTCGCGCCTTTGCGCCTTTGCGGTGAGGTTTTTTAAAAAAATCAGCGTCCGTAGATATCCTCGAAGCGCACGATATCGTCCTCGCCCAGATACGAGCCTGACTGCACTTCGATCATCTCCAGCGGCACACGGCCGGGGTTTTCCAGGCGGTGTTTGTTGCCCAGCGGGATGAAGGTCGATTCGTTCTCGGTCACCAAATAGCTCGTATCTTCGCGCGTTACCCTCGCCGTGCCACGCACGACGATCCAGTGTTCGGCTCGATGGTGATGCATCTGCAGCGACAGGCAGGCCCCCGGATTGACGATGATGCGCTTGACCAGGAAACGCTCGCCGGCATCGACGCCGTCGTATGAACCCCACGGACGGAAGACTTTGCGGTGCAGTTGGCCTTCGATGCGGCCGTCGCGCTTGAGGCGGTCGACGATGGTCTTCACCTCCTGCGTCTTGTCCTTGTGCGAAACCAGGATGGCGTCAGGTGTCTCGACGATCACCATGTCGTCCACGCCGATGCAGGCGACCAGGCGACCGGCCGACATGGCCAGCGTATTGCGACAGTCGTGCATCAAAACATCGCCCTGCAACACGTTGCCATCACCGTCTTTCGGCAGCACTTTCCACAACGCGTCCCAGGCACCGACATCGGACCAGCCGGCCGACAGCGGGATCACCACGCCAACCGGCAAGGCGGCGTCAAGCGCGGCAATGCGCTCCATCACCGCATAGTCGATTGAATCCTTCGGGCACTGACTGAATGCGTCCTTGCCGACGCGCAGGAAACAGCCGTCGGACGATCCAGCGTCCCAGGCAGTACGACAGGCGGCCAGAATGTCGGCCCGGCACACGCCAATCGCCGCCAGCCATACCGAAGCACGCATCATGAACAGGCCGCTGTTCCACAGATAGGTGCCGGCATCGAGATAGGATTGTGCCGTCGCCAGATCGGGTTTCTCGACAAAGCGCGCAATCTTGCAAGCTTCGCCCTTGCCCAGCGCCGCGCCGGTCTGGATGTAGCCGTAGCCGGTTTCGGGACAATCCGGGGTGATGCCGAAGGTCACGACCGCGCCCTCTTCCGCCAGTAACGCACCTTCAAAGACTACCGCCTGGAAGGCCGGCGTATCGAGAATGACATGGTCGGCCGGCATCACCAGCAGGATCGGGTCAGCGCCATCGCGCATCGCGGCCAGCGCGGCCAGCGTCAGCGCCGGGGCGGTATTGCGCCCGACGGGTTCGAGGACGATGGGACCGTCCTTGCCCATCAGCCGCATCTGTTCGGCGATCACGAAACGGTATTCTTCGTTGCAGACGACCATCGGCGCAGCAAGTTGCGCCCCGGTGATGCCTTCGACGCGGCGCACGGTGGCCTGCAGCAACGAATCCTCACCAATCAGCGGCAACAACTGCTTGGGGTATTTTTCACGCGACAGTGGCCACAGGCGCGTGCCCGAACCTCCGGAAAGTACGACGGGTTGAATCAGCACTGAGATCTCCATGGCAAAAAGGGTTGATACGACACGCCGGAATCTCGGCCGGCGTTCTGAAAAACTAGTCCAGATCCCGGATGACTTCGGGCAGACTCAAACGCTGCAAGCAGGCCCGCACCAGCTGTCCGGCTCGCTCCTGCGTCGCCGCTTCGGCATAACAACGCAATTCCGGAGCATTGCCCGAGGGGCGGAAATGCACGATTTCATTGCCTTCCAGCGTGATGCGCAGGCCGTCCGTCTGATCCAGTCCGAGCGGCTTGCCGCACAGGCCCTTGAGCAGCGACTCGATGCGGGCGCTGGACGAAATCAGCGACTTCAGCAATGCACGGCTGGTTTCGGTCGGGAAATCCTGCAAACGGTCGCTCGCCGTGAAGCGTGCAGGCAAGCGCTGCAGCAGAGCGGAAACCTGGGTTCCGCCCTCGCGCGCCATCGACAGCAGGCAAAGGATGGGCAGCACTGCATCCCTCGTCATCAGTGCTTCCAGCGTTTGCCCGTTTCTCTCAATGGCTGTCCCGACCAGAAAACCACCGTTCGGCTCAAAGCCGACGACTTTCTGAGCGCCGTCGGCGATCAATCGCTCGATGCCCTCGATCACATAGGGCGAACCGATGCGGGTTCGAAGCACTTTCGGGAACGCAGCGCACAATTCAACGGCCGTATTGCAGCTAACGGTCGTCGCCACCGCCTGCACGCCAAGGTATTGCGCACAAAGGATGGCGGCGACATCGCCACGGAACCAGTTACCGTTCTCGTCACCGAGCAGCGGCCGGTCGGCATCGCCGTCCGTCGAAAGAATCGCATCAAAACCATACTGCTCGGCCCAGCGGCGGGCCTGCTGGATGTCGGCCTCGCTCACGGCTTCGGTATCGATGGGAACGAATTCATCGACGCGCCCCAGCGAAATGACTGTTGCGCCCAACTGCTCCAGAAGCTCGCGCAACAAATCCCGCCCCACGCTGGAGTGCTCGTAGAAGCCCAGTTTCATTCCGGCCAGAGCCTGCTTCGGGAAGAACTGGAGATAACGGTCGATGTAGGCCTGATAGGCGCGGCGATTGACGGCAGGCAATTCAACCGACAACCCGTCGTCCGGTACGCTGACGACCGCAGCGCTGATGTTCGCTTCATCGACCTTGGTGATCTCGCCGGCCATCCCGTAAAACTTGATGCCATTGCGATCGAAAGGAATGTGGCTGCCGGTGATCATGATCGCCGGCAGGCTATGCATCTGCGCGTAGTACGCCAGCGCCGGCGTGGGAATGGCGCCGCAGAAATCGACGTCCAGTCCGGCCTGTTGAATGGCCGCCGCGCACGCCGCCGCAATCTGCGGGCTGCTCGGACGCAGATCCATGCCCACGGCCACGCGCCCGGAGGTCGCTGAAATCGCTTTCAGGAAGGCGGCGGTGTAGGCGTACGAGACTTCGCTGGTCAGGTCGACCACCCGTCCACGCGCGCCACTGGTGCCGAAACGGACGCCGCTGGTGTCCATCAGCGTCTGGATTGATATCTGTCTATTTTTAGGGTTCATTCCGCATTATCCCAGCATTGAATTTATTCGTCATCCTCGCCGCACCAAGCAGCGGGTTCGGGTTTGGCTTTTAGGCGGTGAGCAAAAATAACTTGAACACGACGAATCCAGTAGGTCGGGTTAGCGGATCGGAACCCCACCCATCCCCGGGGAATCAAAGGGTTAACCTACCCGCACCCCACCAACGAGGGGTGGCTTTGAACTTTAAATTTTTTGGTTTGTGGAGTGTGGACATGATCGGGTAGAA
>JBBQAT010000033.1:0-33228 GCA_038316625.1 Burkholderiales bacterium | reverse complement strand
GCCCTCAGGCGAAGTTTGAAGAAAACGGAAATAAACCCGAAGAAGACGCGTCAGATACGATTATCTGAAGAAGACGGACGACAAAGAAAATGCCCGTTCGTCACGGCTGGAACAAGACAGATTCAGCTCGGCGGCCACACTGCGAAATTAACCGGAGTTGTAACCCCGGCGTAACCCCAGCCTGGAAACGAAAACGGCCTCCGTTGCTGGAGGCCGTTTGTATTCTGGTGGCCAGTCGCGGAATCGAACCACGGACACGCGGATTTTCAATCCGCTGCTCTACCAACTGAGCTAACTGGCCAAGAAAGGCGGCATTATAGCGAGTCATCCGAACTTCGTCAAAAACAAACTAACATTTTCTTCTCTTCGCCCATCGTCAGGCAAAGCCGGTCTGAATATGGTCTGGAATATCCAGCGCAGGAGGTGGTGGATGATATACGGGGAAGACCACCCGGGCTATTGACCCCGGGGCGCGAACACCTTGATCATTAGGCGCATGTGGGCGAAGGCTTGCGGCAGCCCGGTGCAGCTCGGCGATCTCACGCACGATGGCGAGCCCCAGCCCACTGCCTTCAACGCCAGTTCCTTCAACCCGGTAGAAGCGTTCAAATACCTTGTGAGCTTCTTCGTCGGAAATACCGATACCGCTGTCTTCAATTTCAAGCAGCACAAAATCCCCCTGGGCAAGGACACGGGCTGTAACCCGCCCCTCATCCGGCGTATAACGCAAGGCATTGTCGAGCAGGTTATTGATCATCTCGCGTAGCAAGAAGACGTTGCCCATGATGTAAACCGGGTCTGCCGGCTCGTAACCAAGGTCAATTCGCCGATCAAGCGCGCGGACAACCCAGGTTTCAACGATTTCGTGGAGCAACTGATCAAGGTCGACCGGCACTAGCGCCTGTTCTGAATGCTCGCTCGCTTCGGCACGAGCCATTGAAAGCATTTGATTAACCAGATGCGATGCGCGATCAACACTGCTCGAAATGCTTTTTAACGCGTAGCGCAGCTGCCCCGGATCGGCCTCCCGCATGGCCAGTTGCGCCTGCATCTTCAGGCCGGTGAGTGGCGTACGCATTTGATGCGCGGCATCGGAAATGAAACGACGCTGCACATCCATGTTGTGCTGCATGCGTGCCAGCATGGAGTTGAAAGCTTCGGTCAGTGGTTGCAATTCTTCCGGGACACGCCCTGCAGCAATCGGCGAAAGATCAGCCTCGCGCCGTGTCTCGATTCGCTCACGCAGCCGTGTCAACGGACGCAGGCCTTGTGACAAGCCGAACCAGACAAGGATTACAGCCAGCGGAATGATCACAAACTGGGGGAGAATCACGCTGGCAATGATTTTGTTGGCCAACTGCGACCGCTTTTCCAGCGTTTCGCCGACCTCTATAAGGACCCAGCGCTCGCGCGGTGCGTCATTTTCTCCTAGATACATGAAGGCGACCCGCAAGTCTTGACCCTTGTAGTCATCATCACGGAAATAGACTTCGCCCGGATCGAGTTTTTCCGAAACATCCGCAGGCTTTAGCGGCGGCAACTCTGGATCTCCAACAATCAACCTCCCATCGCGACCGAGCACGTGGAAGAACACGCTGTCGATTTCGTCCGAGCGCAGGAAGGCGCGCGCCGAGCCAGGCAAGGATATCTTTGGCTGGCCTTCGACGAATTTGACCTGACGCGAAATCGCCGCGACCTGTTCGCGCAAAGTCTGATCGTATGGATAGTTGGCAACACTGGTGGCGAAATAGTGCGTGACGGCAATGCTGATCGGCCACACGAAAAGCAGAGGTGCCAACATCCAGTCCAGAATCTCGCCAAACAGCGAGCGCTGGGTGTCAGGATTTGGCTTCTTGTGCAGACTTTTCAAAGCAGTACCCGAGGCCACGCACAGTGGTAATGGTTACACCGCTTGATTCGAGTTTTTTGCGCAACCGATGCACATAGACCTCGATAGCGTTGTGGCTCACCTCTTCGCCCCACCCACACAGATGGTCAACCAATTGATCCTTGCTCACCAGCCGACCCGCGCGGGACATGAGAATTTCAAGCAAACCCAGCTCGCGTGCAGACAAATCAAGCATCTCGCCATTTAACAGTGCGCAGCGGTCGGTCTGATCAAAGGCCAGTGCCCCATACTCGATCACGGGTGAAGTACCTGTCGAGCGCCGTGTGAGCGCCCGTACGCGCGCCTCCAGTTCAGCCAGTTCAAAGGGTTTGGCCATGTAGTCGTCAGCCCCGAGGTCGAGCCCCTTGACGCGATCCGATGTCCCATCGAGCGCCGTAAGGATCAGCACCGGCAGCTTTGATTTGCGCGAGCGCAGACGACGCAACACGTCCAGGCCAGACAGTTTGGGCAAGCCAAGGTCAAGGATAAGCAGATCGTAACTTCCGGTTGTCAGTGCATTGTCGGCGTCACTACCGTTGGCCACCCAATCAACGGCATAGCCCGTATGGCGCAACGAACGGCCAAGCCCATCGGCAATAGTTCGATCATCTTCCGCAAGCAGAATTCGCATGGTTTATCTTCGCTGTCTGGCGCACGTAAGCTTTTTGTAAGTCGCCGCTTATATTCTTTATTCGCTGTTCTTCTTTATGGTCTTAGGAGTTTTGGTTACGACCTGAACTCGGGGGGTGCCTGAAACTGCACCGGGCGCTCCCCGCCATTTTTCCCCAAACATGCGCCCTGCCGTATCGAAACGCTCCGTGACGCAATTGAAGAGTCGTTGCGCAATCGTTGTCCAACCGGTACAACAAAATCATTGTGCCACTATTTTTGCGGCATAACATCCAGCCCATCCGCTTCGGCCAAAAAGAAAACCCCCGCACGACAGAATCGTGCGGGGGCTTTTGTGAGCGAACTGAAAGAAAACTCGCTCAAACAAGCATTGTCTGCCTGCTGATTACATACCCATGTCCATGCCGCCCATACCACCCATGCCGCCCATACCGCCGCCCATGCCGCCCATAGATGGCTTGTCTTCAGCCAATTCGGCAACCATACAGTCGGTGGTCAGCATCAGCCCAGCGATCGAGGCCGCATTTTGCAACGCAGTACGTGTCACCTTGGTCGGATCGAGAACGCCCATTTCAACCATGTCACCGTACTCGCCGGTCGCCGCGTTGTAACCAAAGTTGCCCTTGCCATTAACCACGGCATTGACGACGACGGATGCTTCTTCACCGGCATTGAACACGATTTCGCGGAGCGGCTGCTCCATGGCGCGCAGAACGATCTTGATACCAGCATCTTGATCGGCGTTGTCGCCCTTGAGCGAAGCCAGCGCAAGACGGGCACGCAGCAGCGCAACACCGCCGCCAGGGACAATGCCTTCTTCAACGGCTGCACGGGTAGCGTGCAGTGCATCTTCAACGCGAGCCTTCTTTTCCTTCATTTCAACTTCGGTTGCAGCACCGACCTTGATCAGCGCAACACCGCCGGCCAGCTTGGCCACGCGTTCTTGCAGCTTCTCGCTGTCGTAATCACTGGTCGAGGTTTCGATCTGGGCACGGATCTGCTTGACGCGTGCTTCGATGTTGGCAGCAACACCAGCGCCGTCGATGATCGTGGTGTTTTCCTTGCCGATTTCGATGCGCTTGGCCTGGCCGAGTTCTGCCAGGGTCGCTTTTTCGAGGGTCAGGCCGACTTCTTCAGCGATCACTTGGCCACCGGTCAGGACAGCAATGTCTTCCAGCATGGCCTTGCGACGGTCACCAAAGCCCGGAGCCTTGACGGCACAGGTCTTGAGGATGCCACGAATGTTGTTGACCACCAGAGTGGCCAGCGCTTCGCCGTCGACATCTTCTGCAACGATCAGCAGCGGACGGCCAGCCTTGGCGACTTGCTCAAGCACGGGGAGCAGGTCACGGATGTTGGAGATCTTCTTGTCGAAAATCAGGACATAAGGATTGTCCAGAATGGCGCTTTGCTTGTCCGGATTGTTGATGAAGTAGGGGCTGAGGTAGCCACGGTCGAACTGCATGCCTTCGACAACGTCGAGTTCATTCTGCAGCGACTTGCCATCTTCAACGGTGATAACGCCTTCCTTGCCGACCTTTTCCATCGCTTCGGCGATGATGTCGCCAATCGAGCTATCGGAATTTGCGGAGATCGAACCGACCTGAGCGATTTCCTTGTTGGTTGAGCACGGCTTGGAGATCTTCTTCAGCTCGTCGAGGGTGGCGATAACGGCCTTGTCGATACCACGCTTCAGATCCATCGGATTCATGCCGGCGGCAACGTACTTCATGCCTTCACGAACAATCGACTGGGCCAGAACGGTGGCGGTGGTGGTGCCGTCGCCAGCGATGTCGGAGGTCTTGGAAGCAACTTCCTTGACCATCTGTGCGCCCATATTGGCGAACTTGTCCTTCAGTTCGATTTCCTTGGCGACGGAAACACCGTCCTTGGTCACGGTCGGGGCACCGTACGAGCGCTCCAGAACGACATTGCGACCCTTCGGGCCAAGGGTGATCTTGACGGCGTCAGCCAGAATATTTACGCCTTCAACCATGCGGGCGCGTGCGGAATCGCCAAATTTAACGTCTTTTGCTGCCATAGAGATACTCCTAATAATTCTGTAGTGGTGTGAATAGTGCGGTAAAGCAGGTATCGCGAACTGGGCGAGCTACGCTCAGAGTTCGACGACGCCCATGATGTCTTCTTCGCGCATGACCAGCAGCTCTTCGCCGTCGATCTTGACGGTCTGACCGGAGTATTTGCCGAACAGGACTCGGTCACCGACCTTGACGTCCATCTTGCGCACATCACCGCTTTCGAGGATCTTGCCCTTGCCGACGGCGAGGATCTCGCCCTGGTCAGGTTTTTCGGCAGCAGCATCAGGGATAACGATACCGGAAGCGGTCTTGCGTTCCTCTTCGAGGCGTTTGACGATAACGCGATCATGCAAAGGACGGATTTTCATGCAGTTTCTCCTAGGGTTTAAGCATAAGTAACAACCAACTTGACTAATCACCTGCCCAACCGAGCAGAGCGCTCGCTGACAGAGTTATTAGCACTCACGTATAGCGAGTGCTAATAATAGGGGCGGGATGGCTGAATTTCAAGTGGGCAAGTCGTGCAAATTGTCGGTGACCACCCAATCTGAGAGGGATGGCCAATCCATTTATTGCCATCACTCTATATTCAGCAATGGTTTTAACGAGAGTGACCGCTTACAACCAACAAAAAGCAGATCATTCACAGCGGCCGAGTTTTCTCGCCGCAGAAAGAAATCGGGACGCCCCATATCCAGCGAACAACTCACATGACGAACGCCCTCGCGTCAGACTTCCTTTTCCCGTTCCGGCAAAAGAACAGTTACCAGTTCGGCTCGCGCTCAGGGGTAGCCGTTATACGGTGAATACTCAGGTCGGCGCCATCAAATTCTTCTTCCCGGTCAAGCCGTAAACCGAGGGTTGACTTGAGCAGGCTGTAAATGATGAGGCTGCCGGTCAAGGCAACGGCAATCGCCATGCTGGTCATCAGCAGTTGCGGCATGAAGGCAATACCCCCTGCGCCGCCCAGTGATTTCTGTCCGAAAATACCGGCCGCAATCCCACCCCAGGCACCACACAAGCCGTGCAGCGGCCAGACACCGAGAACGTCGTCTATTTTCCAGCGGTTCTGCGTGAGAGTGAACATCACGACGAACAATGCACCGGCGATGCCACCGACAACCAGCGCCCCTATGGGGTGCATGACGTCCGAGCCGGCGCACACAGCAACCAGGCCGGCAAGCGGGCCGTTGTGAACGAAACCCGGATCGTTCTTGCCGAGTAGCAGCGCCACCAGTGTGCCGCCAACCATGGACATCAACGAGTTGATCGCCACCAGACCGGAAATCTTGTCGAGCGTTTGTGCACTCATGACGTTGAAGCCGAACCAGCCGACGGTCAGTATCCATGCGCCAAGGGCCAGAAAAGGAATGGATGACGGCGGGTGAGCGGAAATCCGACCTTCCTTGGTGTAGCGTCCGTGACGTGCGCCGAGTAGCAACACGGCGGGCAAGGCGATCCAGCCGCCCATGGCATGCACAACCACTGACCCGGCAAAATCGTGAAACTCCTCGCCAAACGTGGCCTTCAGCCAGGCTTGAATGCCGAAGGCCTGATTCCAGGCAATACCCTCAAAGAATGGATAGATGAAACCGACGATCAGGAAGGTGGCGACCAGTTGCGGATTGAACTTGGCACGTTCAGCCACACCGCCGGAAATGATCGCCGGGATGGCGGCCGCGAAGGTGAGCAGGAAGAAAAAACGCGTCAGCTCAAAGCCGTTCTTCTGCATTAGTGTCTCGGCACCGGTGAAGAAATTGACGCCGTAAGCAATGGAATAGCCGACAAAGAAATAGGCAATCGTCGATACCGAGAAGTCGACAAGAATCTTGACCAGCGCGTTCACCTGGTTTTTCTTGCGCACCGTTCCCAATTCAAGGAAGGCAAACCCCGAGTGCATGGCCAGAACCATGATGCCGCCAAGCAGAATAAACAGAACATCGCTACCCGATTTGAGCGTTTCCATGCTTCCTCCCGAAAAAACAATCCGGGACATGGATGCAATATTTGTTCCAGCGATATGATTTAATTAAATTCAATGGCTTACAAAACAGGCAACGACCAGGCCGAACCATTGCGGTGCATTAGGCAATCGTCGAGCACCACAATGGGCTCTTGCTTGGCCTCATCGCCACCCTGCTCTATTTTGGTGTCACTCCCGGCGGCAAGAGCACCCACATCTGCCCCTGCTGCTTCATACGCCCGGCCTGACTCCCCGCCTCGGCACCGAAGCCCCAGAAGAAATCAGCGCGCACCACGCCACGAATCGCACCACCGGTATCCTGAGCCAACATCAGTCGGCGCAACGGGGCGTTCGAATTGGGCTGTGTCGTTGACAGGAAGACCGGCGCGCCAAGCGGCACACTACGCGGATCGACCGCGATGCTGCGCTCGCCGGTCAGCGGCACCCCCAGAGCACCTTGCGGCCCTTCGTTTACGTTCCCCTTGAACGGCACCTCACGGAAAAACACATAGCTCGGATTGGTGTTGAGCAGTTCATCAAGCTTGGCCGGATTGATGCGCGCCCAGGCTTGAATGGTCTGCATGGACGCCTGATCGGGCTTGAGTTCGCCACGATCAATCAATACCCTGCCGACCGACTGGTAGGGGTGTCCGTTCTGATCGGCATAGCCGATGCGCACCAACTTGCCATCGGGCAGCTTGACGCGACCCGACCCCTGAATCTGCAGGAAGAAGAGTTCGACGGCGTCGTCCACCCAAAGCAGCACCCGATCAGCGTAATCCTTTTCCCGACCAACGATATCTGCGCGGGAATAATAGGGAATAACCTTGCTGCCCTGCAGACGGCCGCGCAGACGCATGTTCTTCAAATCCGGCACTACGTCGGAAAGCTCGATGGTCAGGAGATCGGACGGCACGCCAAGCACTGGTTGCGAGTACGTCGCCGTGCGGGTACGCGAGCCGCGCAAGAGGGGTTCGTAGTAGCCGGTGACCAGGCCACTGGTCGTCGCATCCGGATTGGTCAGCAGGTAAGGCTCGAAACGGGATTCGAAAAAACGACGCAGAAGCGCGTTGTCATTGGGCGCCAGCCCTTTCGCCTCGTCGCACGCGGCACGCCAGAGCAGCCACTGTGGCTTACTCACCAAACCACGACAGGATTGCAGGAAAGCCGGCCAGGCCGCCACCAGATCATCCTCAGCCCAACCCGGCAGATCCCCCCAGCGTGCCGCTTGCATTGGCTTGGCCGGCGGCTGCGCCACCGGCGTCACGGGAGTTGTGGGCAGCGCCGGCAGAGCCGGAGCCGGGCATTGCTGGCAGACGGCACAGGCCGGGCAAACGACTGGGGCAGGCTCTCGAACCGCAGAGCAGGCTGCCAGCAGGCTGCCAATCAGGGTCGCAACGAACAGCGGAAATTGTCTTGTTTGGCTTTTGAGCATGGTTTGGCTAAAGTGCATGGGTTTTCAAACTGACCGAGTATACCTTCCTGATGAGTGACCCCATCCTGCAACTTGCCAGTTTTCTTTCTCGCGCCGAGAAATTGCTCGAACGTATCGAACCTCTGCTACCACCCGCTTCGCCCGTCCCGGACTGGAACAGCGCAATCGCCTTCCGCTGGCGCAAACATGGCAATTCTGGCTATCTGCAGGGCATCAAGCATCCATCAACGATCCACCTGAAGGATCTGCACGACATCGACGAACAGAAGACACGCATCGATGCCAATACGCGGCAGTTCGTTTCCGCGCAACCGGCCAACAATGTATTGCTCACCGGCACACGTGGCTCGGGCAAATCGTCGCTGATCAAGGCGTTGCTCAACGAATATGCCCCCAAGGGCTTGCGCGTCATCGAAGTTGAGAAAGGCGATCTGGTCGATCTGGCCGACATCGTCGATCTGATCGACGGACGCCCCGAGCGTTTCATCATTTTTTGCGACGACTTGTCGTTCGACGCCGGGGACGCTACCTTCAAGGCGCTCAAGGTCGTTCTTGACGGATCGCTCTCGTCGGCACCCGACAACGTGCTGATCTATGCCACCTCAAACCGCCGCCACCTGATGCCGGAATATTTCGAGGAGAACCTCGACAGCAAACGGGTCGGCGATGAAATTCATCCGGGCGAAGCCGTCGAGGAAAAAATCTCGCTTTCCGAACGTTTCGGCCTCTGGTTGTCTTTTTACCCCTTCGATCAGGACGCCTACCTCAATATCGTCGCGCACTGGCTCAAATCCTTCGGCTGCGGCAAAGAAGAAATTGCGGGTGCCGAGCGCGACGCACTGAACTGGGCACTGATGCGCGGCTCGCGCAGTGGGCGCGTGGCCTGGCAATTCGCCAAGGACTGGGCCGGCACGCACAAGCCAGCAAAAACAAAGCGCAGCCGATGACGAAAATTGTAGAAGTCGCGGCAGCGATCCTGCTGCGAGAAAGTGAGCGCGGCACAGAATTCCTGCTCGCCCAACGCCCTCCGGGGAAGGTCTATGCCGGCTACTGGGAATTCCCTGGCGGCAAGGTCGAACCGGGCGAAACTCTGAGGGAGGCCTTGGTACGCGAGATCCAGGAAGAACTCGGCATCACCATCGACCGCGCATGGCCGTGGCTGTCCTGCCAGTTCACCTACCCGCATGCGACGGTTCGCCTGAAGTTCTATCGTGTCACTTCGTGGCACGGCGAGATTGCACCGATCGAGCACAGTGGCTTTGTCTGGGTAAAAATCGGCGACGACGCCCCTGTCGCACCCGTTTTGCCGGCCAACGGTCCGATCCTGCGCGCGCTCGAACTGCCTTCGATCTACGCGCTGACCAACGCCGCCGAGAACGGCATTGAGGCCGAATGGGCGAAACTGGAAATAGCGTTGACCAACGGACTCCGATTAATTCAGATTCGCGACAAGACACTGACGCCGACGGAGCGCCTGCGCTTTGCCACTGGAGTAATGACAAGGGTTCAGGACTACGCCGATGTGCGCGTACTGATCAACGATGACGAGCAACTGGCGCACGAAGTGGCCGCTCACGGCATACATTTGTCGGCCGGAAGGCTCAAGCAAATTACCTGGCGGCCACCATTCGAGTGGGTGGCCGCTTCCTGCCATTCAGCCGAGGAGCTCTCACGCGCTGTCTCGCTCGGCATCGACTTTGCCCTGCTCAGCCCGGTCTTGCCGACCCATACTCACGCTGAAGCCATAAGTATGGGCTGGAATGAATTCGGGCACTTGATTGAGCAATCGCCTATTCCCGTGTTCGCCCTTGGCGGAATGAAGCCGGAAATTCTCGACGTTGCCAGGGAGAAAGGCGCGCACGGAATTGCCCTGATGCGCGGCTGGAACTGAAGAACGACCTGTTATTCTGTCGCAGGCGGCTCTGAAAGCGGGTCGGTCGTTTCCTGTACCGGCACCCGATACGACTCGGAGGCCCAGGCACCCAGATCAATCAGCTTGCAGCGCTCGGAACAGAAGGGACGAAACTTGTTGGCCGTGTTCCACACCGACTCGCCGCCACACTGCGGGCAGCGAACTGTCTTCGATTTGCTGGGCATCAGAGGTTGCAGAACACCATGTCAAATTCGACATTACTGTCGGCATGACGTGGCCGATGATCGTAGTCAGGACAAGTGAAACGGACATTCAGCGCGTATTTATTGGCACTGATTTCCGGAACATACGCCACATTCGGTTTGAGCATGACCCGTACCATTTGGGCCGCGCTGCCGCCCAGCATCATCTGGAACACCCCACCTTCGGCGATCTGATGTTCTGAACGCCCGCTGGCTCGTAACAACCTGAGCACGATATCCAAACCGCCGCGCAATGGCATCAGAGGTTTGAGCCAGCCGTGAAGCGCCTCACGGCGCGCTACGCATGACTGGTGCTGCCAGTAGTGATACGAGGGCAGATCGAATTCACAAACGCCGCCCGGAATGACTGCACGACTCTTGATGCCCATCAACCAATCATTCTCGCGCAGGTATTGACCGATTTTCCCGGTCATGCCGAGCAATGCGGCAGACGCCTGTTCAATTTCGTAAAGCGCACCGGAAAGCGCCTCTTCGGAGATATCAGGATTATTTCGGAAGACGAGCAGGGACTGGCGCTGGCGCTCAAGTTCCTGAATCAGATCCATCTTGAGGTCAGCACGACCGGCCACCTCGAGGATTTCGAACAGCGTCAGCAGGACAACATGGTGCTCCCGCGACCCTTCCAATTGAACAAAATAGGCCGCTTTGTCGAACAAATCCTCCAAGCGCAGCAGTGTGCGTATGCGCTCATTAAAAGGATATTCGTATGTGATCACACCACCGCCAAGTAATAAAACGGGAAATTCGCATTATTCTGAAGCATTTGCAGCAAAATCTCAACAGTTTGCATTAAGTTTATCTTGGTTACGTTTTATCTCTGCCAATTCGAGATAGCGTCGATGCAAGGCCGCAATCTGCGGGCTTAAATTCTCCCGGTTTTCGCTGTTTGAAACCACGTCATCGGCCACGGACAAGCGCTCGGATCGCGCCGCCTGCGTGGCCATAATAGCCTGCACTTCGCCGGCCGAAAGACGGCTGCGTGCCATGACGCGGGAAATCTGCACCTTCTCATCGCAATCAACAGCGAGAATCCGGTCAAGGGACTGGCGATAATCTCCTGACTCAACGAGCAAGGGCACGACCAGAAGCACGTAAGGTGCTGCCTTCGCCTCTCGACAACGAGCTTCGCTTTCACGGCGAATCATCGGATGGAGAATGGCTTCCAGCCGATTCTTGGCGGAAGGGTCGGAAAACACGAGGTGTCGCATCGCCGCTCTATCCAAGCCGCCGTCGGCAAGCAAAACAGACTGGCCGAACGCTGCGCCAATCAACGACATAGCTGCGCCCTGCGCCCCGGTCATGTCATGTGCGATCACGTCAGTATCAACCACGGCTGCACCGAGCGCGGAAAAACGCTCGGCTACCGTGCTCTTGCCACTACCTATACCACCGGTCAAACCAACGACAAAGCTCATTGCGCCGACGACACGGCGACCGTACAGGCGACCAGTTTGTTCTCCGGCAGCAAATCGGAGAGAGCCTGGCGGATGGCATCGGCCTGGGTTTCCGGCCCAGAGATATCCAGGGATATCGATGTCGGTTTGCCCGCTCGCTCGGCGATCTTGGCCGACTTGATGCCTTTGGCACGCAACACATCAAGACGCGCCGTTGCCGATTCCTTGTTAGAAAACAAACCGAGCGAGATCGCCCGATTGTTAGGACCGCTCTCCTGAACGACAAAAAACTCTGGGACATTGAGCCTCTTCAAGTCGGCGACCTTCTTGTCGACCTCCGCCTTGGATTCGGGCGGTGGGATAAAGACCCAGTAACTCGCACTGGCCTCCACTACCGTGCGCACGGCCTTGAACGCGGGCCACTTCTCGATCAGCAGACCTTCGACACGGGCAACGTCAGCAACCGGCAATTCAGCCAGGAGAAGGCAGACATCCTCCGGCTTCTTTTCCTCGCTCTTTACAAGCTTCTCGAGCTTTACTCCCGATTCTGCCGGGAATTCGTCGCGCGCTACCACCTTCACCTGATCAGCCAACAGTTGCTGCTGCACGCGAAGCGCATCGGGGTCGGACGACGCCCCGAAATAGCCTTGCGTCCACGCCAGAAACAACAGGTTGGCCAGTATCAGCAGAAATACAAAAGCACGCATATGGCGGCAACTCTCCCTGATCAACCAACCTTCGGCAGATGCCGCAGGGATTCCTTGATCGCCTCTTCTGGATACTCGAAGTCGCCGAGTTCGCCCGCCAGGTAGCGGTCGTAGGAGGCCATGTCGAAGTGCCCATGCCCAGTCAAGTTGAAGAGGATAGTCTTGGCTTCTCCGGTTTCCTTGCAGCGCAGGGCCTCATCGATGGCACCTCGGATCGCGTGGTTTGATTCCGGCGCGGGGATGATGCCTTCGGCGTGGGCGAACATCACTCCGGCTTCGAAGGTTGCCAGTTGCGGCACGGCAATTGCGTCGATCAGGCCTTCCTTGTAAAGCTGCGAAACGAGCGGCGACGCGCCGTGATAACGCAGGCCACCGGCGTGGATACCCGGCGGCATGAAGTCGTGACCGAGCGTGAACATTTTCATCAGCGGCGTAAAGCCGGACGAATCGCCAAAGTCATACTCATAAACTCCCTTGGTCAAGGACGGGCAGGAGGCCGGCTCAACAGCCACCAGGCGCACCGGCTTGCCGTTGCGACCACCAGAGGCATTTTCGGCAACGAAGGGAAAAGCAATGCCGGCAAACGACGAACCGCCACCACACGGCGCGAAGATGACATCCGGCCAGTCACCGGCCATCTCGAACTGCTTTTTGACTTCCTGGCCGATGATCGTCTGATGCAGGGCAACGTGATTGAGTACCGAGCCGAGCGCGTAGTTGGTATCGGCGCGCGAAGCCGCTTCTTCAACCGCTTCGGAAATAGCCAGGCCTAGCGAGCCTTGATTTTCAGGATCGGCTGCCAGAGCCGCACGGCCGGTCTGGGTCATGTTTGACGGGCTGGCAAATACTTCGGCACCCCAGGTCTCCATCATTGAACGACGATAGGGTTTCTGGCCGTAGCTGACCTTGACCATATAGACGCGGACTTCGAGCCCGAACATCTGGCCGGCGAGTGCCATTGAACAGCCCCATTGGCCGGCACCGGTTTCGGTCGTAATGCGCTTGATACCGGCCTGCTTGTTGTAATAGGCCTGGGGAACGGCGGTATTGGGTTTGTGCGAACCAGCGGGCGAGACGCCTTCGTTCTTGTAGTAGATCTTGGCCGGGGTGCCGAGCATCTGTTCAAGGCGGATCGCACGAACCAGCGGCGACGGACGCCAAAGGCGGTAGATCTCGCGCACTTCCTGGGGGATCGGTATCCAGCGCTCGCTCGACATTTCCTGTTCCAGAATGGCCATCGGGAAGATGGCACTCATCTGCTCCGGCGTCGCCGGATTGCCGTACGGACCCAGCGGTGGCAGCGGCGCATTGGGCATGTCAGCAACGACGTTGTACCAGTGCGTCGGAATTTCGGATTGGGGCAGAACGAAGCGCAGCGATTCCATCAAAGCTCCCTGAAAAGTAGTGTTGGCCGGAAAAGCGCAAGTATAGCCGCGGCGGGGACGACGTGCATGCGCCGCAACAGCAAAACCACTGATTGCGCTGACTACATACGCAAGTTAGCCTGTAGCCCAATAAATACGGGCATCTTCAACAAGACCACCGCGCAAGCCAATGTTTACGCGGGTCTTGGGGCACCCATTCGAAGCACCCTCTATTTATCGGGCTACAGACCGGTTACTCAATCGCATCGACGGGATGGGCGGACGGCACATAATCTCAAGACCATCGTCGCTGAGTCGGCGTCAATAACCCTCTATCGCTCTGGGAACCCAGGAAAACTCAGTCCAGCGTCTCGATAGTGAAGTTGTGGTTGGTGTAAATGCACAGATCGCCGGCAATCTCGAGTGACTTGCGAATCACGTCGGCCGGATCAAGCTCGGTATTCTCGATCAGCGCGCGCGCCGCCGACTGGGCGAACGCGCCGCCCGAGCCAATAGCGACGATGCCGTACTCCGGTTCCAGCACATCGCCGTTACCCGTAATCACCAGCGAATTCTCGCGATCAGCCACGGCCAGCATCGCTTCAAGCCGACGCAGCGCACGATCGCTGCGCCAATCCTTGGCCAGCTCAACTGCCGAGCGCAGCAAATTGCCTTGATGCTTGTCGAGCTTGGCCTCGAAACGCTCGAAGAGCGTAAAGGCATCGGCCGTCCCGCCGGCGAAACCAGCGAGAATGCGCTCCTGATGGATACGCCTGACCTTGCGCGCGCTGGCCTTGATGACGATGTTGCCAAGCGTGACCTGCCCGTCGCCACCCATGGCAACGCGGTTGCCCCGACGCACCGAAAGAATGGTCGTGCCGTGATATTGCTCCATGAATTACCCTAGCTTTTTGCAAAAACGATGGTCGCGACCGCGTTTAGCCCGACGACGCCGAACAACTCAGCAACCAGATGATTGGGATGGTGAAAAATGATTTGTTTGCCGGCTCGCCGGATGGCCGTCAACACATTGAGCAGCGCACCAGCGCTGATAAAATCCATGCGCCGTAGCGCAGTGCAATCGATAAGAACCGGATCATGAACACCGGCATACGCCGGCAGATCAGCGAAACGAGCGGCCTTGATCTCGCCGCGCAGCACATGCGCGTCGGCCGAGACATCGTCAGCATCATCGTCCATAACCAGTTGCAGTACCGGTTCCGGAGCAGCAACCCGTTTGGGTTCCCAGGACGGCGGCGAAACCTCGAAGGTCACGGCAAAATTGATCGCCGTATCCTCGAAGGCATCATGCAGCCCTTGCAACTGGAGGATCTCAAGGAGCAAAAGCCAGCACTCGCTGTCTTCTGCACGACCAATCTCAGTGCGTTTCTCAATCAGCGACGCGAGGGCATCGCGCCCAATCAATTCGAGCTCGCGCCTGGCTTTTGTTGCCTGTTGCAACAGCGTCAACAGGCACCCACACCCCGCCCCGTCAAGCCGACTGACCTTTGACAGGTCGAGGCGCAGCCTGGGGTTCTTGTCCAACGCCTGGCGCACTAAGTCAAACGCCGACTTGTTGTCGCCGGTCAGTTCGCCACGGAAAAGCAGGCTGCCTGCGACGACGTCCTTCGACTTGAGCGGTGCGGTGGACTTATCAAGCCAAACCGGAGGTGACTTCTCAAACGCCCGTGCGTACTCGATCTCCAG
This sequence comes from Burkholderiales bacterium, assembly GCA_038316625.1. Lineage (GTDB taxonomy): Bacteria > Pseudomonadota > Gammaproteobacteria > Burkholderiales > Rhodocyclaceae > Propionivibrio. The sequence goes on along the minus strand of JBBQAT010000033.1, from coordinate 17,965 downwards.
CGCCTCGAAGAGCTCTTTTTGCCCCATTGTCTTGTACAAATCGAACAGCATCATCCACAGGCGCTCTCCCGAACCGGTTCGGTGGATATGGACGGCGTTCTCAAGCAATGAGCGAACTGCCACGTCCTGCCCGTTGGCGTAAAGAATCGCCGCTTCCTCTGCATCGGAATCGACCGGGCTGACATCCTGCTCGACATGAAAATCCGGGAAACTCTCGCTGAACACAAAATCGCTGTAATCAAGCGATAAGTCATCATCCTTGGCCGGCTCGGGCAAGGGCGGCAAGACGGCCGGGATTCTAGCCAACGCGGGCGTCTTCTCAACCTCCGATAGCACCGCCTCGCGTGCCTCTTTCATACGAGGCACGGCCGCTGGTCTGGCGACCATTTTTTCCGGCTTTTTGAAGAAGGAGAAAACCATAGAAGGCAGAATCAATCCGAATCAGTTGCTGCATGGCGTTGTTTTATCACAGGATACTACACACCGCAATTTCAAACGTTTCAAACATTGCCGTTTTTTACACTTCTGATCACGGCGGTGCCTTGCTACAGGTGGCGCAACAGCCGCGCAGATCGAAATCCATGCGCGATAACGAAAAGCCTGACGGCAGAATCGGCGCGGCTGGTGGTGCGGCATCAAGGCAAAAAACACCGCCACAGTGTTCACAGCGGAAATGGATGTGCGTCATGTGCTCGCCGGCCGCAGCGACTGAAAAGCGAAACACGCGTTGAGCATCCGTATTCTTGTGCGCCAAGCCGCTGTCTACCAGCCAGTCCAGAACGCGATAAAGAGTGACGCGATCAATCGCCGGCCCACCCAGCGCCAACTCGATCTCGTTATGAGTCAGCGCCGCAGGCGCGGCGCGCAACAATTGCAGAGCGCGGATACGCGCTGGGGTCGCACGTGCCCCGGAGCGTCGAATTAGCTCAGCGACGACATCAGTGCCAGTAGGAGTCGGTGCAGGCAAGAAAATGGTCCGGTCAGAAATTTTCGTTTATCGATTAAACCACAGCCGTTCCTCAGATGCCACCTTGTTGCAACTGTAACAAAACCAGATCCGTACAGACGGCGGATTCACTTCACAAGTACAACAGGGCAAGGGTGTAGCCGTTCGACGCCCACGGATCGCAATGCAAGAGGACTGTCTCGCCGATACACTGTCGAATCAGAAACCGTCTCCAGAATCACACCACGGGAGAATCCCATTGGGGATGAAGGCAGCGGCTGGCCGAGCTTCTGGCGACCGTTACCCGACCCGCTCGACACCAAAACCGATTTCAAGGCGCTTTACCCGCGCACCGAATACCACCGCGCCCGCTGCGGGGGCCATCAGGGACAGGTTTTCAACGACGGCCCGAAGCCGACCGGAAAGCACTACTGCAACAACGGCGTCTCGCTGCAATTCGTCCCGCGTACCGACAAACTTTCGGAACCACAGGAATAACACCGTTCGCGAGGGATCGTCACTTTCGCTTGGCGCGCGGATGGGCGGAATCGTAAACCTTGGCCAGATGCTGAAAATCGAGGTGGGTATATACCTGAGTCGAAGCAATGCTGGCGTGGCCCAGCATTTCTTGCACTGCGCGCAGATCACCGGACGATTGCAGAAGGTGCGACGCGAAGGAATGCCGCAGCATGTGCGGATGCACGCTGGTCGGCAACCCCTGCGCCAAAGCACGCCGTTTGAGTCTTTCCTCGATCACGCGCGGGTGGATGCGCCCACCGCGTTGCCCGACGAACAGCGCGGTTTGGCTGGGCCCGGCCACTTCGGCACGCCGCGTCGCCCAGACGCCAACCGCTTCACACGCCTTGCTTCCCACCGGAACCAATCGCAGTTTGCTGCGTTTGCCTAGAACACGCACTTCGCCCGCGAGCAAATCGTCCAGACAATCGAACTCCAGCGCAGCCAGTTCAGCCAAACGCAGACCCGACGAATAGAAAAGCTCGAACATTGCCTGATCGCGTATCTCTAACACCTCGTCGCTCACGGCATCAAGCAGTCGGTTGGCCTCATCGGGCGACAGGACTTTCGGCAAGCCTTTGGCGCTCTTTGGCGCGCGCACGCCTTCGACCGGATTCACCGTCAGTTCACCGCGCAAACCAAGCCAACGATAAAAACCGCGCCAAGCAGAAAGCATGCGCGCCAGCGAACGCCCGCCGAGTCCACGCGCATGCAACTGAGCGATGAAGCGGCGAATCTGGTGCGACTGAACAGATTGAATTGTGCCCGACGAGTCGTCGACCAGACCGATCAGGACAGTCAGGTCACGCCGGTAGTTGCTGACGGTATGCGGCGACTGGCGCCGCTGCTGGGCGAGTTCGTCGAGATAGGCATTGACCAACTCACCGGCAAGCATGATTGATCAGCGCAATACCCGGGCGAGCGCCGCCGAGGCCATCTCGCCAAGTCGCTCAAGATACAGGGTACCCATGCCGCTGTAGAAACGCTGTGCCTCTTCACTGCCGAGCGCGATCATTCCGATCGTGCCGCCGCCATTGCGCATGGCGATCAAGGCCTGCGAGCGCACATGCTTCGACGCATCGCCAAACCACGACGATGTTTCAAAGCCCGACGTCGAACCGCAGAACGGCTGGTTGAGCGTTTCGGCAAACACCTGCAGTTCTTCGCTGACGTCGGCAAATTCGGGCAGTTCTTCGACGTGTTCCGGCCGATCCCACAGACGGAGGGCGACATGCGGAATGGCAAAGTCATCGCGCAGGTGAAAGTTGAGCGTGTGCAGCACTGACTGGAAGCTGGCCGCCGCTATCATTGCTACACCGAGGCGATGCATTTTTTCGCCGATGGTGTCGTTTTCTTCGCCGTATTGGAGCAACTCGCCCATCTTGCCTTCGAGCTGCTTGTTCTTGTCGCGCAAGCTCAGCATCTGGCGCTCGGTGATTGAGATCGTTCGCCCGCTGTGGGGATGCGGGATCACCATGTGCGACATCAGATCCGCATGTTCCTCGAAGAACTGTGGATGATCCTGCAGATACTTTGCAACCTCTTCTGACTTCATAGTTCGATTTCTCCGGAAAATACGTTAACAGCAGGGCCGGTCATCAGCACGGGCGTGCCTTGACCACCCCAGGCAATCGTCAGTTCGCCGCCGCGCGTACTTACACGTACCGGCGAATCAAGCAGGTCACGGGCGATTCCCGCAACCACGGCCGCGCAGGCACCGGTCCCACAAGCCAGCGTTTCGCCAGCACCCCGTTCAAAAACACGCAGGCGAATCGCCTGCCGCCCGACAACCTGCATGAAACCGGCATTGACCCGCTGCGGGAAACGTGGGTGATTCTCGATGACTGGCCCCTGAGCGCCCACCGGTGCCACATCGACATCATCGACCACCTGTACGGCATGCGGGTTACCCATAGACACTGCGGTAATTGCCACTTCGTCATCGCCGACCATCAAAGGCTGCACGAGATCGTCGGTCAAGCTGACAAAGGGAATTCTCGCCGGAATAAACACCGGCACGCCCATATCGACCGTGACGTTTCCATCACCCTCCAAGCGCAGACTAATGACTCCACTCATTGTTTCAACGCGAATCTCACGTTTGGCGGTCAAGCCCTGATCGTGCACAAAGCGCACAAAACAGCGCGCGCCATTGCCGCACTGCTCGACCTCGCCACCATCCGCATTGAAGATTCGATAGCGAAAATCGACCAACGGATTGCCAGCCCGCTCAACGAGCAGAATCTGGTCACAACCGACGCCGAAATGCCGATCACCGAGATGGCATAACTGCGCCGGCGTCAGCGCAACCAATTGGCGAACGCCATCAAAAACAACAAAATCGTTGCCCAACCCGTGCATTTTTGAGAATTGCAGCTTCATCAACACCCAATCAGTCTGAAAAGCATTCTGAGCACATTATAAATGTCGCCGATGACAAACATGCCCATTATCATGCCTGCGGTCAAAGCACTATGCAGTATGGTGAGCGAACAAGAATGGCAATACAATGCCGCGACGCGATTTTCGACCCTCTGAACAATCCGGAACCGACGTGCGGCGTACGGTTTCCATTTCTACGATTGACCTTAGCAACCATGCTCAGCCGACTCTTCAGCCGATTTGCCGTCGCCCTTTTCTGGCTGCTGCATTTCCTACCCCTGCCGATGCTGGCGGGCCTTGGGTGTGGCCTTGGCCGTTTGCTCTACCACCTCGCCGGGCGTCGCCGGAAAATCGTTCGCATCAATCTGGGCCTGTGCTTCCCAGAGCTCAGCGAAGTAGAGCGTACCCGCTTGGCCAAAACCCATTTTAAGATGCTTGCTCGCAGCCTTCTTGAGCGCGGCATCCTTTGGTGGAGTAGCAAAAAGCGCTTGTCGCGCCTGATCCGCTTCACCGGCGAGGAAAAGATCAACGCGCTACGCGAAGCCGGGAAACCGATCATCCTGCTCGCCCCTCACTTTGTCGGACTGGATGCCGGAGGAATCGGCATCGCCTTGCGCTTCGACGTCGTCAGTATGTACTCGGCACAAAAGAATCCGGTATTTGACCGATTGCTGTATCAGGGCCGACGCCGGTTTGGCGACCAGCAATTGCTCTCACGGCAGGATGGTGCACGTGCCACCATTAAAGCCATGAAATCCGGCCGCCCCTTCTACTACCTTCCCGACATGGACCTGGGCAGCCGCGATTCGGTGTTTGCGCCATTTTTCGGGGTTCAGGCGGCGACTATTACGGGACTTTCGCGGCTCTCACGGGCCGCTGGAGCAGTGGTCGTTCCGTGCATCACCCGCTTGCTGCCTGACGGCGAAGGCTATGCCGTCGAAATCGGCGACGCGTGGGCAGATTTCCCAACCGCCGACGTCGACGCCGACACCCAGCGCATGAACGCCTACATCGAAAGTGTTGTCCGAACCATGCCTGAACAATATTATTGGGTTCATCGCCGGTTCAAGACGCGTCCCGAAGGCGAAGCGCGTTACTACTGACGCCCTTGGCGCTCCCGGATCTTGGCGTATTTGATGAAACTGTTGAAACAGCCAATCGCGATATGGACAAGGCCCGGCACGCCATCGCGAAAACCGCCGCGTAGAAAATAAAACTTGACGAAACGAATTAGCGGCGAAAGCACCAGCCGCGCCGCAGAAACCTTCTTGCGACCCGCATCGCTCTCGGCGGCAAGCGTCGTGTAACGATTCTGCTTCGCCAGGTAGCTGTCCAGCGTTTCCGCCGAATCGTGCAGAAGATCGCCTCCAAGCTCTCCGATCGGCGTTTCGCAAATCACTTTTTCATGCACGGCATCCAGCGACCAATGTGCGACGCGGCGGTCGAAAAGCCGTAGACTCCAGTCTGGATAGCCTTCGCCGTGGCGAAGATAACGTCCAAGAAAGCGGTTTCGCCTTGCAAATCGATACGCGGAATACTTCGGTTCAACGAGTACCGTCTTGATACTGGCCAGCAGCCCGGGCGAAACCCGCTCGTCGGCATCGAGGCAAAGCACCCAATCGTTGGCAGCCGCCAGTACCGCGCGATTCTTTTGCGGCCCGAAACCCGCCCAGTCCGTTTCAATGACGCGCGCGCCACGAGCGGAACAAATTTCGCCGGTGCCATCGGTACTGCCGGAATCAAGCACAACGATCTCATCAGCCAATCCGGCAACGCTATCCAGACAGGCTACAATGACCGATGCCTCGTTCTTCGAAATGATTACAACGCTTAACGGCTTCATGGCCAATCCTTGGAACCCGCTCACAGATGGGCGAGAAGACTAGCATCCGCGATTAAAGAAAGCCATCCGGGCATTCGCAGATGCTTTCACAAGCACGCAAAAGCAACCAACAACATCCGCGTATAATCCCACCCCCATCATGTCCAATCATTCATCAACGTCCAATAGTCAGCAACTTTATCTTCGCTTGCTTGGCTACGTTCGCCCGTACTGGATCGCATTTGTTGTTGCCATCGGCTGCATGGGGCTCTCTTCGATTGTCGAACCGGTATTTCCCGCCGTGATGAAGGGCCTCCTCGACAACGGTTTTTCAAACGCCGCGAACAACTGGGACTGGCTGATTTACCCCTGTGCCATCCTCGGTGTATTTGTAGCCCGTGCGGTACTCGGTTTCATCGGTGACTACGCCATGAGCTGGGTATCGAACAATGTCGTTGCCGAGTTGCGTCAGGCCATGTTCGCTCGCATCGTCAATCTACCGACCACTTATTTTGGCGACCACACTTCCGGCCGTCTGATGTCACGCGTGGCCTATGATGTTGGAGGTGTTGCTGGTGCTGCCACCAGTGCGTTGACGACGCTGGTCAAAGACAGTCTCTCGGTAATCGGTCTACTCGCCTGGCTGATCTACCTCAACTGGAAACTGACCTTAGTTGCCGTAGCCATGGTGCCCTTTATCGCACTGGCGGTACGTGGTTTCAGTGGCCGGCTGCGCAACGTCGCGCGCGGGATTCAGGAGTCGCAGGGAACCATCACCCAGGTACTGCAGGAGGCTATCGAAGGCCAAAAAGTAGTCAAGATTTTCGGTGGGCAGGATTACGAGCGAGAACGATTCAGGGACTCCGTCCAAAAACAGCGTCGCTTGAATATGCGCGGCACTATTGCAGCCGCAGCACAAGGGCCTATTGTTCAATTTTTTGCAGCCATCGCGCTATCCACCATCATGGGCGTAGCCCTTAGACAGGCAGCCAGTGACCAGACGACGGTCGGAGGCTTTGTGTCGTTCATTACCGCAATGCTGATGTTACTCGCACCGGTAAAGCGCTTGACCGACATCAACTCGCAAATCCAGCGTGGCCTTGCAGCAGCGGAAAGCGTGTTTGAAGTAATTGACGAGGCGCCTGAGCCGGATCAGGGAACAATCGCGCTGGCGCGCGTTCAGGGTCTGATCGAGTTTTCAGCGGTTCACTTCGCCTATCCGGGCGCAGAGAGTGACGCACTAAAAGGCGTCAGTTTTTCTGCCAGGCCCGGCGAATGCGTTGCTCTGGTCGGTCAATCGGGCAGCGGGAAAACCACCATCGCCAATCTTCTGCCTCGTTTCTACGCAATCGCCAGTGGAGAAATTCGTATCGATGGACATCTTCTCGCCGACATCCAGCTTGACAGCCTGCGCAGCAATATTGCGCTAGTCAGTCAGGAGGTTGTCCTGTTCGACGACAGCGTTGCCGCCAACATCGCTTATGGTTCTCGCCGTAACTCCAGTTCAGACGAAATCCACGCTGCTGCCAAGGCGGCACACGCACTCGAGTTTATCCAGAACATGCCACAGGGCTTTGACACACAAATCGGCGAAAAGGGAATCAAACTCTCTGGCGGCCAACGCCAGCGCCTCGCCATCGCGCGTGCCATTCTCAAGAATGCCCCAATCCTGATTCTGGACGAAGCGACATCAGCGCTTGACTCCGAGTCCGAGCGTCATGTGCAGGCCGCTCTCGAAACCCTTATGCAGGGACGAACCACCATAGTCATCGCCCACCGCTTGTCGACCATAGAAAATGCAGACCGCATCGTTGTACTCAACAAGGGGAATGTTGTCGAAACAGGTACGCATGCCGAATTGCTTGATCGCGATGGGGCATATGCGAATCTCTACCGGATCCAGTATGCGATGGATCAAAATGGAACTTGATTCTGACAATGACCATGCGTCCCGGAATACCAAAAATCCTAGTCATCGTAGTTGCACGCATCGGTGACACGCTGCTCGTCACACCGGCACTCAAGGCGCTGAAGGAAAGATACCCCGAATCTCACCTCACTGTTCTCGCACATCCGAAACGACTTGAACTGCTTCGGTTTTCGCCTTTCGTTGACCAGCTTTCTGGAATTTCAAAGCATTCAGCCTGTTGGCGAGGCCGAATCGGGGACAAAGCATTTGATATAGCCATCGTTTATGGTACAGAGAAAGCATTAATCTCCTATGCATTGCGTGTAGCACACAATGTTTACGTTTTCTCCCAACCAGAACTGCCTGATGCACCAAACCTCGTGACCATACAACGGCCTGTAACTGCGCTGCACGCCGTTTACGAGCGCCTCCTGTTGGCAGAAGCGGCAGGTGCCAGAACAAGTGATTTTCGCCTGAACTATGTCGTTTCAGCGAATGAGCAATCTGAGGCAAAATCTTGGCTGGTGAAGCGCGTACCGGTTGGTGCGTATCCATTGGTTGGTCTTCAAACGCTCAGCTTTCCAACGAAAGCCCACCGCAACTGGCCTCTCCAATCATTCGCTGAATTGATCGATAAAATACTTGAGCACTCCCCTAACGCGCACTTCCTGGTGCTTGGTGATGATGCTGCAAAACGACAGGCAACTTCGCTGGTGGAGCGTTTCCCAAACACGCTGACTATTGCAGCAGGGACGACCAGCATTAGGCAAAGTGCCGCCCTCATCAATTTCCTAGACCTCTATGTGGGTGTCGACACGGGGCCGACCCATCTCGCTGGCGCACTCGGGGTTCCGATGGTTGTCATGTATCATTGCGCCTTTCCTGGCCGCTACTTAGCCCCGATTGGGCATCCCGCCTGCCTGATGATCGAGCACCCGTTAACTTCCCTCACTCTTGAAGCGACACCCGCGATGAGCGATATTTCTGTGGAACAAGTATGGGTAGCGGTTCACTCTTTACTGACTTCTATTGAAAAGAATCGCCTGATCAAGAATGCCCATGCCACTAATTGACCCACAACCTTCAGGCAATAACCTGACTTCCGGCAAACTCACTGTGTTGCACACCGAATGGTCGGATGGATGGGGGGGGCAAGAGCGTCGTATTCTGTCGGAAATGATCGGCATGCGGAAGAGGGGTTATCGCCAATTGCTGGCCTGCCGGTCAAGTTGCAAGATCGGCACCGAGGCAAAGTCAGCGGGCATATCTACCTTTCATCAACCCTTTGCCGGAAAATTCGATGTAGCCTCGATCCGTAACCTGATACGACTCATTCACGACGAAGGCGTAGACTTGGTCAACACCCACAGCGGAATTGACAGTTGGGTCGGGGGAATAGCCGCACGTCTGGCAGGCGTACTGCTGGTTCGCACGCGACACCTGAATTTGCCGCTCAAGCGTAACCTGCTCAATTTTGTTCACTACCTCCCACATGCTGTGGTGACCTGCGGGGAGGAGATGCGCCGCATCCTTATTAACCGAGGTTTCCCTCCGAACGAAGTACATAGCATACCAACAGGTATCGACTTCGGGGCCTTCAAGCCAAAAATTCAACGCGCAGATATGCGTATGACCCTGAAGCTTCAGCCGGACACGTTCACGGTCATCATGGTTGGCATCATTCGTGGGGTAAAACGGCATGAGATTGCACTGCGCGCGTTTGCCGAACTACATCGGAAGCACCCGAACAGCAGTCTTTTGCTCGCTGGCGAAGGGCCTATGCGCGTCGACATGGAACGGCTTGCCGCCGAATTGCAACTCGGCGAAAACATTCATTTTCTCGGACAACGCGACGACGTACCTGACTTGCTGCAAGCAGCCGACTGCCTGTTACTAACCTCGCGATCTGAAGGCGTCCCGCAGGCCGTCACGCAAGCGATGGGATGCGGCTTACCTGTCGTGGCCACTGCCGTCGGTGGTGTCCCTGAACTTGTTATAGACGGTGAAACCGGTTTGCTCGTTCCGCCAGAATCAGTCGAACTAACCGCCCTCGCTTTACAACGATTGGCGGACAACTCCAAATTGGCGTGCGAACTCGCTCTCTCCGGCAAGCAACACGCAGAAAGACTTTACAGCATTGACGCAATGCTCGGTGCCACGGAATCACTTTATCGGCAGCTGCAGGTGGATACTCGATGAGTCCCCTTCCGATCTTGATGCATCACCATGTCACACCGAACCCCGGTCTGGTCACGGTTTCACCGACGAATTTTCGTTCCCAGATGGAATGGCTGGCAAGAAATGGCTGGCATAGTGTCGGTGCCCACGAAATCGAAGCTTTTTTTCAAGGGCATCCTTTACCCAAGAAAAGTGTCGCCATCACCTTCGACGACGGTTATCTGGACAATTTCGTCCACGTCCATCCAGTACTTGAAGAATTCGGACTCAAGGCCATGTTGTTTATCGTTACCGGTCGGATCGGAAACGGCACGCCGCGAATTGGCGTCGTCGACTGCCCAAATCATCGCGAATGCAAAAAACTCATCGCTTCCGGTGAAAGCGACCGCGTCATGCTGCGCTGGTCAGAAATTGAACGGATGCAAAAAGCAGAAACCTTCGAATTCCATTCCCATACCGACACCCACACACGATGGGATCAGCAAATACCTCAGATGGAGCAACGCATCGCGGCTCTTGCGAAAGATCTGGACCAAACACGTGAAACGCTTTCCCGACGCCTTGGCTCCGTTAGCAGGCATTTATGCTGGCCCCAAGGTTACTACGATGCGAATTATGTTGAAACAGCACTTCGCTTTGGATTCGACCACCTGTACACGACTATCAACCGCACCAATCTGAGCAACGAATCGCCGAAACACATTGGCCGCATCGTAGTAAAAGACCGTTCCTCCGGTTGGCTGGCCGTACGGATGACGATCTACAACTCACAGACACTTAGCCAAATTTATAAAAAATTTCGAAGTCTCAACCACAGGGACGGGGACAAACAATGAACATAGCATTTATCGATGTCACATCGACCGTGAGCTATGGAGGCATTCAGACGGCAATCTGGGAATTGGCTCGCGCGCTCCATGACCAAGGGCATAAGGTAACCGTGTACGGCGGCAAAGGTAGCGCCTCGGTGAACCTTGGTGAACGCCGGATCGACGTCCGCACTTTTCCTTTCACGCCCCGCGACCGATTCCCAAACTTCGGCACGCGGTTCAAGAAATTTGCCGAACGCTGGAGCTTCGCACGTCAGGCAAAACAAAAAGTCGTCGCTGCGGAGCATGACTGGATCATTATCACCAAACCATTCGATTTTTTTTGGACAAGGCTTCTGCCAAAGAGCAGCAAAACACGCATCGCTTTCATGAGCGGCGGCACTGACTTTATGCCGTTTGATCGTTTCTTGGCAAAAGGAATCGGCGCTTGGTTGGCCTGTAGCCATTTCAATGCATGGCAAATATCGAGCCGCTACAAAAGATACCCAAAAACAATGTTCAATGGCGTAGACATAGGACGCTTTAACCCGGAACAGAAAGATGCAGAGCTCCGTACAACACTAGGCGTAAAGGATGGCGAAGTCTTGTTTGCCTTCGCTGGCAGGATAACAGGATGGAAAGGGCTTGATGTAGCGATTCGTGCGCTCGCCGAACCGATTCTTCGGACACTCCCTGTCAAGCTTCTGCTCATCGGTGGAGGCAGTGCGCTTGACGAACTCAAGCAACTCGCATCAGGTCTGCACTTATCTGATCGGGTGATATTTCAACCGCCAGTTACGCATGAACAGCTTCCTCGCTATTATGCAAGCGCGGATGCGGGAATTTTTCCAAGCATCGGCGACGAAGCGTTCGGAATTACCATTGCTGAAGCGATGGCTAGCGGCATTCCTGCGGTGGCCAGCCATAACGGAGGCATTCCGGAGGTAATAGGAAACGAGGGCAGCACTGGGATACTGTTTGAAATTGGCAGTGTGCAAGAATGTGCGAACGCTATTGCCGCTCTGATTGCCGACCCTAACAAGCGCATACAGCTAGGCCGCTTGGCGCGCCAACGAATCGTCGACAATTTCACTTGGGGCATGGCTGCGCAGCGGATGACGGATACGCTCCTGAAAGCAAACGATTTCGTAAATAGCCGGAACAATGCTCATGGTTTGCGGTGATCATTTATCGGAAAGAACAGCGCTGCAATATCTGACGTCGTTTTTTATATGGACAAACAACGGCTAATGCAAGCATCAAACAGAAAATTATTCCGTCCAGGGGAGATGGCACAAAAGCGTCCGAGCCTCTGTGCACGAAAAGACATGCATACCCGCCATGAAGACATACATCTGCGCTTTGTCACCGGTTGGTAACTGATGCAACGCCTGCGCTTGCTTTATCCCTTCCCTGAACCACTGCCATTGCCAAAAGCCAGAGGCATTCAGGTTGTCAACACAATCAACGCACTCGCTGAGTTTGACGTTGATATTGACTTCGCCTATGTTCCGGTCGACTCATCTCCCGATCCGTTCATGCATTACGGCTTGTCAAAAAGGGAATGCGTCCACTTGCTACCGCTCTCGCGTCGGCTTCCTTGTCCATTTGAACGGCTCTCGGTTCGTTCAGGCGCCCTCTTTCTGTGGCGTCTCGACAAGTGGCTAAAAGCTGCAAATGCAACTGGTAACGGTCCGCACGTCATTCTGGTGCGCCATCTCAAACTCGCACATGCATTGCTCCAGAGATTTCCGCAGCTTCCTCTAGCCTACGAAGCCCATGAGATTTTTTCGGAGGGAGCGCGGTCAGCCAAAGCTCAGCAATTGGCCAGATTAGAAAAAGAGGTTTTGACAAGATCGGCGGAAGTTGTCGTCATTTCAGGTGCCCTTGGCCAATTGCTGCAGGAACGATATGGGATTACCCGTGCGATGACGGTAATCCCCAGTGCGACATCCCTTCCCCTGTTCCCCATAGACAAGGACTGGACCAATGCGCATCGTCACGTAATTTACAGCGGTAGCCTTTACAACTGGAAAGGCGCTCAGGATCTGGTGGCTGCAGGGCAATGGCTCCCAGGCTATCAAATCACCCTGATTGGAGGAGACCCTCAGAGCATTCAGGCGCTACGCGAGCAGGCACCGCGAGAAGGAGCAAAAATTGAGTTTTGCGGCCATCTCTCGCATTCTGAAGTTCAGCGCCGCCTCGCCAGCGCTTGCATCGCCGTTCTCCCAAACAGGGCAGGGTCGGTTAGTGCTTTCACCTCGCCACTCAAACTCTTCGAATATATGGCTTCAGGGTGCGCCATCGTGGCCACCGACCTTCCGGTATTTCATGAAATCCTGGCCAAAGATGACGCCATCTGGGCACCTTCGGCAGATCCCAAGGCGCTGGCGGATGCAATCCGCGCTTCTGCCGAAACTCCCGGCCAAGGAGAAAGGCAAGGCGCGCGCGTCCGCCAGCAAGTTGAAGAATTCACTTGGCAGGGACGCGGCAAACGCCTGCTGGCAGTACTCACAAAGGTTGCGGAAAATTCCAAGATGGGCTCAACAACAACACCGCCGACCGATTCACATTGAACCCATTTCCCATTTCTCTATAGTTAATGGCACCAACTACCCGCTCCCCCCTGCATATGTCGCTCTGGATCGCACTCACCGGTTACCTTTGGCTCTTACCCGTGGGAGGAACCATTGCTTTACGCAATTTATTCTTCGCCGTCATGCTGATTTGCTTTTTCGCCATCTACCGTAAGCAATGGCGCGACCTTGACTTTCTGTTGTGGCGACAATGGGCAATCTACAGTTCAGTTATTGCCATTTCTCTGACCTATGCGATTGATTTGTCGTACTCGCTTGGCGAGATAAAGCCCGAACTTCTATACCCGATTTTGTTATTCTGGATCGGACTAAACATTGTAAGAAATGAAGCCGCTTATTATTCGCTCGTCGCCATTCTGATCAGTTCCAATCTTTTTCTAGTAGCTTATAGCCTGATGATCACCGCTACTGGCCAAACGACAAAGGACGGTCTAGTCGGAACGCTAAACGCCGGGGTCGGTACATATAGTACCTATCTAATCACAGTAATGCCGCTCATCGCGCTGTTCGCCTGGCGCTGTTGGACTAACCGACAACGAGCACGCTCACTGGCCGTAAGCGCTCTTCTTCTCGCAGGATTTGCCTCGCTGTATTTCACGCAGAATCGCCAGGGAGTGCTGGTTACTATCGTAGAAATTGGCGTAGTTACTGCATTGATGAATGCCTCAAGAGTTCTTTCTTGGGCCAAAATATTACCTTTTGTAATTGCACTATTAGTCGCCTTAATCGTTTTTTTTGCCGTTTCCGTAAACAGAGCGCCAGCTCCAGAAAATAGCCCGGTAAGCGGCATCAATGCTGTCGGCGAGTCATTGGCAACAGATACGCGTTGGCATCTTTGGCAATTCACGTTAAGAGAAATCAGCCGCTCCCCAATGACCGGTGGGGGATTCGGCCAGCGGGTATTCCGGATGAAGCACCCGGATTTTGAACCAACCTCAATGCTATGGCACGCTCACAACATGTTATTGAATAAGGGAGTTCAGATGGGCGTGCCCGGCATGTTGGCCTTCCTGCTTCTATTCTTCTCGGTTCCGTGCGCCATCAGCAAGGGGCTGAGCCACGATTCGGCCACCCGTCAAATTGCCATCGCAGGTATTGCCATATCGCTCGGAGTTTTCTTAAAGAACATGACTGACGACTTTTTTACCCGCGACTGTGGCTATCTTTACTGGATTATCATCGGTGCAACGCTTGGCTGTATCCGAGGAAAATTGGGCAACAACAAGGAATCGGCGTGAAGAAATTTCTGGTTATTCGGCGCGACAACATTGGCGACCTCGTATGCACGACACCTCTGATTCACGCGCTCAGAAAGCGTTTCCCGGATGCGCGAATCGACGCGCTTGTCAATAGCTATAACCAGCCCGTGTTGGCTGACAACCCGGATCTGAACAACGTCTATGCCTACACAAAAGCAAAGCATCGTGAAACATACGAAACACTAGTTGGCGTGTATTGGCGACGAGTAAAACTGATGCTCGCCCTACGCCACCTTCGCTATGACTATGTGATTCTGGCAAATTGTGGCTTTCTTCCGCGCGCACTGAGCCTTGCGCGCTGGGTCGGTCCTATGAACGTGGTCGGCTTCGTACCGTCGGGGACAAAGATTCCAGCGATCAATACACCAGTCGAAATCGACGACATCGCACGACATGAAGTCGAAAACGTATTTCGTTTGCTCAAGCCGCTCGGCATTATCGCTCCCCCACCCGCACTACAAATCCATCCCAGCCCGGAATCAGTTGCTGCAGCCAAGGAAGCGCTTGGTATTGCTCAAAATTCCGTCGGCAAGGAAGTACTTGTTGCCATCCACATCAGCGCCCGAAAAGTTCCCCAGCGATGGCCTGCCGAGCGCTTTGCAGAACTCATGCGCCACCTCCACACCAACTGGAACTGTCGATTTGTGCTGCTCTGGTCACCCGGTGACGAAAATAACCCACTGCACCCAGGCGACAACGGGAAGGCCGCAAGTATCATGGCCGCAACGCACGATCTACCCGTTCTTGCGTACCCAACGACGCAACTCAGTTCGCTCATCGGCGTTCTCTCCATTTGCCAGGCCATGGTCTGCTCGGACGGAGGAGCCATGCATGTCGGGGCTGGCTTGGGACTGCCTATACTCTGCTTTTTCGGAAATTCGGATGCAAGCAAGTGGTACCCTTGGGGGGTGCCGAAGGAGGTGCTGCAAAAACCCAGCCGCAATGTTAACGACGTCTCGGTTAAAGATGCCGCCGAGGCCTTTGCCATCTTGAAAACTCGCGCTAGTTTCTAAAGTCTTCTGGAAATCGGGCTTCAATGATTCATTACCGCATGAACGCGCAGAATTCCGAGATACTCACGGATGCAATCCCTCTCGATTCAATTCATCGCGCACTGGTCATCAAGCTTCGGCACCACGGCGACGTGCTGCTCAGCTCACCAGTCTTTTCCGTTCTGAAAGCGCACGCGCCACACCTTGAAATTGACGCTCTGGTATATGCGGACACGAAGGAAATGCTGACACAGCACCCTGCCATCAGCCAAGTTCATGTCATTGATCGACAGTGGCCAAAGCTCGGAATATTGGGCCATCTCAAAGCAGAGGTGACGTTACTCCATTCTTTGCGTCTCCGGCATTACGATCTGGTCATTCACCTCACCGACCATCCAAGGGGTGCGTGGATTTCCCAATTGTGCGGCACGCGCTGGGCCATCGCTCGCAAGCTTTCAGGACGCGGGAAGTGGTGGCGCAATGCCTTTACACACTTCTTTTCGAGTCCGCGCAATGCGCTGCGTCATACCGCCGAAATGAATCTTGATGCACTACGGCGTATTGGCATATTTCCGGCACCCGATGAACGTCGTCTTACCCTAATCGCAGGCGACCGAGCCGAAGCTCGATTGACTTTGCTCTTGCAGGATCTGGGAATAGAGGCCACGCCGTTCATTCACATCCACCCAGCCTCACGCTGGCACTTCAAATGCTGGCCAGTTGAAAAAATGGTGGGACTGATTGATCGGCTCCATCTCGATGGTCACCAGATTGTTCTCAGTGCCGCACCAGACGCTGCTGAATTAGCCATGTTGAATGCAATTCAGGTGCAACTGAAACACCCTGCACTGAGCCTCGCAGGAAAACTCTCGTTAAAAGAACTGGCCGCACTGACAGCACGTGCTCGCCTCTTTATTGGCGTCGACTCGGCCCCCATGCACATTGCTGCAGCGATGGGCACGCCGACGGTTGCGCTCTTCGGTCCATCGGGCGACAAGGAATGGGGACCGTGGGCGGTTGCGCACCGGATCGTCGCCAGCGAAAACCACCCCTGCCGGCCCTGCGGCATCGATGGCTGTGGCGGAAGCAAGGTCAGTGACTGCCTGGCTACCTTGCCCGTAGAACGTGTCTACCGTGCTGTGCAGGAACTCTTGGAATAATGGGTTCGATCCAATCCAGCTCTGCGCCCAAGAGTTTGACTTCTGGGCTCAAAATCGCCGTCATTCGGCAACGCTACAACCCGTACGGCGGGGCTGAACGCTTTGTCGAACGCGCGCTCGGTGCCTTGGTGCGCGAGGGGGCGGAAGTCACGCTCATTACTCGCAGCTGGGAAGGCGCGCCGCAGGAAGGCTTCCGGCAAAAAATCTGCGATCCGGGCTATTCCCGGGTTCTGGGGGGGCGTGCAGCACGCGACCGGAGTTTTACTGCGTGCGCCCAACAAGAAATCGCCGACGGTGGCTACGACATTGTCCAAGCACATGAGCGCATCCCCGGTGCCATGATCTTCCGCGCCGGTGACGGTGTGCATGCGGCTTGGCTGGATCACCGTGCTCGCGGTCAATCGGCTTCTGCGCGAATAATCACAAGGCTCTCGCCTTTTCACCGCTATATTCTGAAACAAGAAGCGGCGATGCTCGCTAGTCCGGCCCTCAAGGCGGTGATCTGCAACTCGATTCTGGTACGCGAAGAAATGCGGCGCTATTACGACGTACCAGAGAACAAACTGGTCGTCATCGAGAATGGTGTCGACCTGGAAAATTTTCACCCACGCTTGACCACGGAATGGCGGATACGGCAGCGACAAACCCTCGGAATCGATGCTGATACCCCGGCATTTCTTTACGTCGGCAGCGGATTTGAACGCAAGGGTGTGCCACAACTGCTTGCTGCTATCGCTAGAATGAAGTCACAGCAAGCGCAACTGGTAATTGTTGGACAGGATCGACACCAGGCTGTTTTCGAACGCCAGGCCAGAAAGCTTGGTCTTGGAAAACGAGTGATCTTTGCCGGTCCCCAAAAGGATGTGCGTCCTTACTACGGCATGGCAGACGCGTTCGTTTTGCCTACCCGCTATGATCCGATGCCAAACGCTGCACTCGAAGCCATGGCCTGCGGACTACCAATCATCACCTCGACCACCTGCGGCATCGCCTCACGCGTGGTAGCGGGAACAAATGGGTTTGTATGTGATGCGCTGGACGTGGAACAGCTCGCGAGTCACCTGGATCGATTAGCATTACCCGGCGGCGCGGCAGCGATGCGTGAATCAGCAAGAGAAGCCGTCACCGATCTTGATCTGGAAACCATGGCCGCCAAACTCATTGACCTTTACCGCAGCCTTCTATGAAGCAGTTAACGAAAACGCCCGGAGCAGCAACATGAAAATTGCAATTATTGGAACCGGCTACGTCGGCCTGGTCACTGGCGCTTGCCTTGCAGAAGTGGGCAACGAAGTGCTGTGTATGGACGTCGACGCCCGCAAAGTCGACATTCTCAAATCCGGCGGCATTCCCATCTACGAGCCAGGCCTGGAGGAAATGGTCAGGCGCAACATT
>JBBQAT010000032.1:0-33738 GCA_038316625.1 Burkholderiales bacterium | reverse complement strand
TGGCGCATGTGAATAAGGCCAGCGCGAAGGGCGGGCGCGAGTCGGGCGCCGAGGATTACAGCGGCTCGACGGCTTGGCACAACTCGGTGCGCTCACGGCTGAGCCTGATTCCCGATGGTGCCGACCGGCTGACGATTGAGCATGTCAAAGCGAACTTGGGCGCGAAGGCTGGGCCTGTGCGGTTGGAATGGCATGAGGGTGTGCCCTTGGTATCGGGCAGCACCGGGCTCAGTGCTGCGCAGGCCGCGCGTCAGGCGGCAGAGAATGAGCGCGACGACGGCGACAAAGCCGCATTGATCGCAATCGTTCAGGACTTTGACCGGCGCGGGGAACTGGTGAATGCAACGGCAACGGGAGCCTATTCGTATTTCCGTCTGCTCAAGTCTGAGCCGACTTTTCCGAAGGCAACCGACTCCGACCGCTTAACGCGTCTTTTCCGCGAGCTACAGCGCGACGGTTTGCTGTTTCTCAGTGAAGTCAAAACTCCCGACCGAAAGCGCAAAGCGGTTTTTACGTGCGCGCCAAAGCCGGCAGAAGGTGCGCCGCTCGATGTGCCCACGATCCCATTTATTCCCGTTCTTGCCCATCGCAAGGAGGGCGAAAAGTGCGCCTTATGACCTCAAAAAGTGCGCTGCGCTTTACCCCCATACCCCCCGCCCCGGAGAGGCGCGCAAGGCGCACCCCCTGCGCGATAGTGCGCCAATGTTTTGAAAGCGGACTATCGCGCACTATCGCGCACATTGGCGCAAAGGATTTGTACGGGAGACGGCAATGAGTGACCGCGACGCACTGACGGCCAGCGGAAAACATCACGCCGAAATCGAAAGCGCGGCCAACAACGTGATGACCTTGGCCCCCATGCCAAAAATCGACTTGCGGGACGCTCACGCGATCCGGCGCGAGTTGGGCATGGTGTATCGAGACATGCGGGCTGGGCGCATTGCCAGCCAGGACGGAACGCGCCTCGCCTACGTGCTCGACATGATCCGCAAGGCATATGAAACCGCAGTCCTAGCCGGCCGGCTGGAACTGCTCGAACACACAATTAATCCCCGAAAGGACTGAGCCATGAAACAGGACAGAATAACGGCAGCATACAAGGGCTTGAACGCTGACCAACTGGCGGCGTTGGCATTTCACTACATGACCGACACGAACGCGCTCGAGTTCGGGCGCATCGCCTCTGCCGTGCCGTGTGTCGAGTACCACTATCGCGCGCCCGACGAAGCCTATCAGGCGAAGCTAGACGGTTTGGCCTGGCTCGCGGCGCATTGGGCTATCGAGTATTGGCGTCTGCGCTGCCGCAAGTCGGAAAAGTTGGGCGGCGCGCTTGCGGCACTGCGGCGTGGCGGCGATGACGAGTCGGCCGACGAGTTACTTGACGCTCACGAACAGGCTGAACGCTGGCTGCTCGCGCTTGATGCCGCGCTGGATGCTGTTTGCCAAAGCAGAGGCATTGACCCGGCTGACGTTCGACGAATGGCCGGCGCGGAACCATTCAAGGCAATGCGCGAAGGCATGACACCGGATGCCGGCTATCTCGCGGCGGCGCGCAAAGGGTTGGATGCGCTGGTGAAGGCTTAGTGTTAGCGCATGAGCATTCGAACAAATCTCCGAGGAAACCAGCTTCGCTAAATTATCCTTGATACGACTTTGGTTTGGGTGACGATTGTCTTGGCTTTTGCCGCTTGAGAAGCAACTGTCGGAATTGAAGCACTTCAGCAGAAATACCTGGAAGGATGTTGCCTCTAATACTCGAGTTTCCTATCATCCGTGCAGGCAGCAGACCTTCGCAAGCGCCATAGGTGGCATTAGCAATGACGTCTGCTGACGACATCCCGTCATCGAGTGCTGGTATCTGTTTTGTGACACACGTTCTGAAGTTAGCCATGGCCATCCTTGTTGCACCATGCTCCTTTGCGTGGGTTACAGATTGCGCCAAGTAGGTACATGACTGTTGTTCGGAAGCTGCAACCAAGTCATCAGTGAGCCCTGATATTTTCAACTGCATGACGGGCACACACCCGCCAGCGTCTCGGCATCCAGCCAGTGATTGATACCAGTCGCGCAGCACCTCGTTTGTCTGGTCAGTTGGAAGCGAGCATGCCGAAGTTGCTTGTTCGAATCGCATTGTTAGTGAATAGAGAACGCCCAAACTTTTAGGGTCCCTCTGGCATAACACAGTTCCCTTCCAAGGGGCAGCATTGCAACCAAGCTTTGCCTGAATTGCGGAAGATACTGCCTCTCTTTGAGCAGTGCTTGGTATCGTTCCTGCACACAAATGCTGTAGAAGAGAACCTGCTTCACCGCCATTTGATGGGTACTGGTACCTGCTAGATTTTTCAAGAGCAGATAGCGGCCTAGGTCGTACGTCAATCCACGTAACAGTGCCAGCCTCATAATCGTATACGCTGTCTATGTTGCCAGATTTTCCGGCTATAACCTTCAGGTCCCGCACAAGACTAGAGTTCTGTTCAATAACCCTTTTGGAATTGAGTCGAATTGATTCGGAAGAGCAATAAACGGTACCGGTATATATTTCCGAAATCTTTTCCGGACCAGCATCCACTCGCCAAGTAAGGTTGTACTGGCCTGGGCCTATCTGCGCAAGCGAGTCCGCGTCAATTTGAGTAACTGATTTGCCCGGCACATATGCAATGTCAAACCAGGTTGCTGAATGCACCACTCCGGCAAGAACGGCGACCATCAATCCAAGTATTATTCGCTTCATGTTGCCCGCCCAATTATTCATTTTGTATGAGGATATTATCTTAGGCGTTATCCGCTCGTCTAGCTCCCTACAAGCGACTCGGGCCCGTTTCTTGCACGTGGTTGCCATCTCAGACAGATGTTGCCGGCACCGGAAATGGGAGAACCCCCATCTTCGGCTATGATTCGCGGATGGAAAACACCGCGCCAAACTACCTTGGGCGATACAAGCAGCTGAGCGAGAAGATAGACGAGTTGCTGGCGTTGCCGCTGCCTGTGCCCGCAGAGAAGCATCTGTTGCGGGAACAGATACTTGAGTTGGAGCTTCGAAGGCTTGAGGCGCTCAAGCATTTCGCCGACGAACAACTGATGCAATTGGCCGTCGATTTCACTTTGGCGATGGTGCCGCAGAATCTCTATACCTATCCGATGCACTTACGTGAAAAGTGCATGCCCTCCGTGGTTGGACCCCTTGCGAACTACGCCAGAAGTTCCGGACAGGCGCCAGACGGTAGCCAGTTGTTGAAATTGGAGCTTACGGAAAAGCTCGCGCTCTGGCGTTCAGCAGACCGGGATACCAGCCAATAGGGGAAATTCTGCACGCAGAAAACAACGCGAAGAGATTGACGGTAGCGACGAGCTTGACCGCCGACCTGCCGCGCCTTCACGCGGCGCTGCTGCACAAACTGGGCGAAGTGATTGAGGATGCCAAGCGACGGCCCCGCGTGTAATCAACCCTCACCCAAGAAGCCCGTTCTCTGAGGCGGGGATTGCCGGATTACGAATCCGCTTCGGCGGGATTTTCGTGTGCGTGTTGATTCGGATTTCATCGACAAGGGGCAATGAGGGGGCAACGAGCGCCATAAAGCAAAACGCCAACCCCGAAGGATTGGCGCAAGTGCTTGGTACTATTGGTGGGCCCGCACGGACTTGAACCGTGGACCAAAGGATTATGAGTCCTCTGCTCTAACCAACTGAGCTACAGGCCCGAAAACTCTTAGCTGTTTCCGCTATCGAGGAAGCTGCGCAGTTTGTCGGAACGCGACGGATGACGCAACTTGCGCAAGGCCTTGGCTTCGATCTGACGGATACGCTCGCGGGTAACGTCGAACTGTTTGCCGACTTCTTCCAGCGTGTGGTCGGTGTTCATTTCGATGCCGAAGCGCATGCGCAGAACCTTGGCTTCGCGCGGCGTCAGGGTGTCGAGCACGTCCTTGGTGATGAAGCGCAGACTGGAGAACAGCGCGGCGTCGGTCGGCGCGAGCGTCGCACCGTCCTCGATGAAGTCGCCCAAGTGGGAATCATCGTCGTCGCCGATCGGCGTTTCCATCGAGATCGGCTCTTTGCTGATCTTGAGGATTTTGCGGATCTTCTCTTCCGGCATTTCCATCTTTTTGGCCAGCGTCGCGGGATCGGCTTCGAGGCCGGTTTCCTGCAAAATCTGGCGCGAGATGCGGTTCATCTTGTTGATCGTTTCGATCATGTGCACCGGGATGCGGATGGTGCGCGCCTGGTCGGCGATCGAGCGCGTGATGGCCTGGCGAATCCACCAGGTGGCGTAGGTCGAGAACTTGTAGCCGCGACGGTATTCGAACTTGTCCACCGCCTTCATCAGACCGATGTTGCCTTCCTGGATCAAATCGAGGAACTGCAAGCCACGGTTGGTGTATTTCTTGGCGATGGAGATAACCAAACGCAGGTTGGCCTCAGTCATTTCGCGCTTGGCGCGACGTGCCTTGGCTTCGCCGGTCGACATCTGCTTGTTGATGTCCTTCAGTTCCTTGAGCGGGATGCCGATGCGATCCTGCAAGGCCAGCAGCTTTTTCTGCTCTTCCTTGATGTTCGGCGCGTTGCGCGTGAGGATCGGCCCGTAGGTTTTGCTGGTGGCGGCAGCGAGTTCGGCGTCGACCCAGTCGAGGTTGAGTTCGTTGCCGGGGAAGACCTTGATGAAGTGCGGACGCGGCATGCGCACGGTATCAACGCAGATGCGCTGAATCTTGCGTTCGCAGGCACGAGCTTCTTCAACCATGGCACGCACCGATTCGCACAGGCGCTCAATGGTCTTGGAGGTGAAGCGAATGCCCATCATTTCTTCGGAGATTTTTTCCTGAAGCTTGAGATACGCTTTGTCTTGCGAGCCCTTCTTGACCAGAGCGGCGTGCGCCTTGGTGTAGAGCGATTTGATGACTTCGAGTCTTTCCAGCCCTTCTTCCTTGAGTTTAAGCAAGGAAGCCGCAGCGGCAGCGCCTTCGGCCGCTTCGCCGTCGTCGCTCTCATCCGCTTCGATTTCGGCTTCTTCGTCTTCGGCCAACTCTTCGATGATTTCTTCGGCGTCAGGACTGATCAGACCGTCGATCAATTCGTCGATGCGCATTTCGTCGCAGGCGATCTTGTCGGAACAATCAACGATTTCGGCAATTGTTGTCGGGCAGGCGGAAATAGCCTGGATCATGTGCTTAAGGCCGTCTTCGATACGCTTGGCGATTTCGATCTCGCCTTCACGCGTCAGCAACTCGACCGAGCCCATTTCGCGCATGTACATGCGGACCGGATCGGTCGTGCGGCCGAATTCGGAGTCGACGGTAGAGAGGGCCTGCTCGGCCTGTTCTTCAACATCCGCATCGTCGGAAACCACGGGAGCAGCGGCGTCGGACATAAGAAGCGTCTCGGCATCCGGTGCCTCGTCGTAGACCTGGATACCCATGTCGTTGAACGTGCTGATGATGTTCTCAATCTGCTCAGCGTCTACGACGTCATCCGGCAGGTGATCGTTGACCTCGGAATAAGTCAGGAAGCCGCGCTCCTTGCCGAGCTTGATCAGCGTTTTTAGCCGCGTCTTACGCGTTTCGTCGTCTACCGGCGACGGCTGATTGCCGATTTGCGCCAACAGCTCGGCTGCCTTAGCCTTTGCTATCTTGTTGATTACTGCCTTTTCCCTTGCCATGGCCACTTCCCGGTTAGCGTTGTATTGGAAAAACCCTAGATTTTATCACAACTTAGCCCATTTTCCCTCGGGCGCTCAGCGCCTGAAGGTAGTGCTGCTTTTCTTCGCCCGACAAACCGGCCACACCCAGCTTGTAGACCTTCTCCTGCAAAAGCGCGAACGACCGCTTGCTCTCTCCCTCCAGCAAACGACTGACTGCGCCTTCAAACTCGGCATCGATGTCGTCTTCGGCAAAGGGTTGCTGCATTAGTTCGGCGGCCGCTTCTCGCAAAATGCTTTCATCCTCATTGCCCCGCAACCGTTCAAGCAGCGCCGCGTAAGCCGGCGTCGGTTCACCCGCCGCCACGATCGTTTCGCACAAATACCTGACCGCCCGCGCTTCTGCCGAATTGGTTGGCAGCGCATCCAGTGGCAAGCCCTTCGCCAGCTCCGGCTTTTGCAGCAACAACCGCAGCAAGGGCCGCAGCAACGACGGAGCCGGCCTAGCCACCCGCGCTGGCGCTGGCCGAACAATCGGCCGCAAATCGCACAAGCGCTCAACCTCAGGCTGCGAAAACCCGCTCGCTTCAGCAAGCCGCTTGACCAACTGTAGACGCAATAGCGGCGTTTGCAAGCGACCAAGCAAAGGTTTTGCTTCGGCCACCAGCTTTGCGCGACCTTCGGCGCTGGTCATGTCGCAATGGGATGCCAACTCGCGCAACATGAATTCCGAGAGTGGCATGGCCTGTGTGATCAAGCGATCAAAAGCCTCCGTGCCCTGACTGCGAACAAAGCTGTCTGGATCTTCGCCGTCTGGCAAGAAGACAAAGCCGATGCTCTTCTGCTCCGGCAAGGCTTCGAGACTGTTTTCCAGCGCCCGCCACGCCGCCTTGCGCCCGGCGTTATCTCCGTCAAAGCAATAGACGATGCGGTCTACCTGACGCAACAGTTTTTGCACATGCGTTGCTGTCGTGGCCGTCCCGAGCGTCGCGACCGCATTTCCAACGCCATGCTGAGCGAGCGCCACGACATCCATATAGCCTTCGACGACGATGGCCGTATTCTTGTCGCGCAATGCAGCGCGTGCCTGCGGCAAGCCAAAGACCTCACGCCCTTTCTCGAACAGCGGCGTTTCCGGCGAATTCAGATACTTCGGCTCGCCCTCACCCATGACTCGACCACCAAAGGCAATCACTTCACCCTTCTGGTTCATGATCGGGAACATCACCCGGTCACGGAAGCGGTCGTAAAGCCGGCCTTGCTCGTTCTTTATCACCAGACCAGCCACTTGCAGCTCGGTGATGGTGTAGTCCTCAAATGCCGCACCCAGACTCTGCCAGCCATCCGGCGCATAGCCGATACCAAACTTCTGGGCGATTTCGCCGCTTACACCACGCGCCTTGAGGTAGTTGATGGCTGTCTCGGAACGCTTGAGCTGCTCGTAGTAATACTTTGCCGCTCGCGCCATGATGTCGGTTAGCGCCGTGATCTTCGGGCCGTCGTGCGACCGCTTTCCCTCGTCTTCCGGCACTTGCAGGCCAACGCGACTGGATAGATCCTTGATGGCGTCAATGAAGCCGAGGCCCGAATACTCCATGAGAAAGCTGATGGCCGTACCGTGCGCCCCGCAGCCAAAGCAATGATAAAACTGCTTGGTCGGGCTAACGGTAAACGACGGCGACTTCTCGTTGTGGAACGGACAGCACGCGGCGTAATTCGCCCCCGCCTTCTTGAGCGGGACAAAGCCGTCGATCAGATCGACGACGTCGACGCGGTGCAGCAACTCCTGAATAAATGATTCGGGAATCATTGCAACTGCGAGAAGCAAGGAGTTGTGAGTAAAGAAGAAAACCGGAGCCCTGGTTTCGAGTTCTTCACCTTGTTACTACGCCTCACTTCGGTGCCAGCGCCGCCTTCACCAGCTTCGACACTTCGGTCATATCGGCACGGCCGGCCAGTTTCGGCTTGAGGACGGCCATCACCTTGCCCATATCGCCGGGGCCGGCCGCACCGACCTCGGCCACAGCGGCCGCTACAGCAACGGCAACTTCCTCGGCGGAAAGACCAGCAGGCATGTACGCCGTGATCAATTCGGCTTCGAATTTCTCGACATCGGCCAGATCCTGACGGCCAGCCGCTTCATATTGCGTGATCGAATCGCGACGCTGTTTAAGCATCTTATCGATAACGGCAACGACAGCGGCGTCGTCAAGCACGATGCGCTCATCCACTTCCTTCTGCTTGATTGCTGCCAGCAGCAGGCGAATGGCGTCACGCCTCCCCGTTTCGCCGGCACGCATGGCGGCCTTCATGTCATCGGTGATGCGCTCTTTGAGGGTCATCGTCAGGCTCCTTGTGATATGGAAAGGGCCTGCGGCTAGCGTCAGGCCAGAAACGCCAAAAGCCGCCCATCGCGAAACGGGCGGCTGATTGGCAATCTGCAATCCGGTTTTAGAAAAGCTTTGGCGGCAGGGTCTGGCTGCGCATGCGCTTGTGATGGCGCTTGACGGCAGCGGCCAGCTTGCGCTTGCGCTCGGCGGTGGGCTTCTCGTAGAAC
This sequence comes from Burkholderiales bacterium, assembly GCA_038316625.1. Lineage (GTDB taxonomy): Bacteria > Pseudomonadota > Gammaproteobacteria > Burkholderiales > Rhodocyclaceae > Propionivibrio. Next base: position 25,549 of record JBBQAT010000032.1, on the reverse strand, counting down.
TCGCGTGCGCGAAGCTCAGTCAGCAGACCGGTCTTTTCAACGGTGCGCTTGAAACGGCGAATCGCAACTTCGAACGGCTCATTTTCCTTCAGGCGAATGGCTGGCATTAACTCTATCCTAATTTCAAAAATCGGCTGGTTACAACTGAGCCCAGCATTATAAACAAAGCTTGGTGAAAAATCCAAGCGCTTTGTTGTTTGTTTTGTTTGAAGCCCGTTAAAATGCCGCCCATGCTTATTCTTGGAATTGAATCTTCCTGCGACGAAACGGGGATTGCGCTTTATAGCACCGATGCGGGCGGCGCGCTACTGGCTCACGCCCTGCACTCCCAGATTCTGATGCACCGCGAGTACGGTGGCGTGGTCCCCGAGCTCGCCTCACGCGACCACATCAGGCGCACCGTGCCCTTGCTGCGCAAGGCAATGGCCGATAGCGGGCATTCACTCAATGAACTTGATGCCGTCGCCTACACTCAGGGCCCGGGACTAGCCGGTGCCCTGCTGGTTGGCGCTGCATTTGCCGAAGGGTTGGCCGCCTCGCTTGGCATTCCGACGGTTCCCGTGCATCACCTCGAAGGCCATTTGCTGTCGCCTCTGCTTTCAAGCCGGCCGCCAAAATTTCCATTCGTTGCGCTGCTTGTTTCTGGCGGACACAGCCAGTTGATGCGCGTTACCGGCGTTGGCGAATACCAGTTGCTGGGCGAAACGCTGGATGACGCGTCCGGAGAAGCTTTCGATAAAACAGCGAAATTGCTGGGCCTGCCCTACCCCGGCGGCCCGGCGCTGGCTGAACTGGCAGAGCGCGGCCGGCCGGATGTGGTCAAGCTACCGCGTCCAATGCTGCATTCGGGCGATCTGGATTTCAGCTTCAGTGGCCTGAAAACGGCAGTCCTGACCAAGGTGCGTGAAATCGGCGAGCCCGACGAGCAACAGCGCGCCGACATCGCACGCGGTTTCCAGGACGCGATTGTCGAGGTGCTGGTCAAGAAATCAATGCGCGCGGTCAAGGAAAGCGGCTTGAAACAACTGGTGGTCGCCGGCGGCGTTGGTGCCAACCGCGAATTGCGCCGCCAGCTGGATGCGCACGCCGCGAAAGCGAAAATCGCTGTCTTTTATCCGGAACTTGAGTTCTGCACCGACAACGGTGCCATGATCGCGCTCGCCGGTGCCTTGCGCTTCCAGGCCGGCGTGTCGATCAAGCCGGCTGGGGCCTTCGCCGTACGACCACGCTGGCCGCTGGCTGAATTAACGACCTGACGCGGCTTTTTTCTTGCCGCCGATTTTCGGCTCAGTACCGGCCATCAATCGCTGCAAGTTCGCCCAGTGTTTGCCGATCAGAGCCATGGCGATGATGCCAACAACCGGCAACATCACGTCGCTGCCCCACAGAAAGAAGGCGAACATCGGCGCAGCGGCAGCGGCCACCAGGGCCGCCAGCGACGAGTAGCGCAGTGTGAACGCAATGAACAGCCAGGTGCCAAGCGTTGCCAACCCAAGCACGGGATCAATTGCCAGCAACACGCCGGCAGCGGTTGCCACGCCTTTGCCGCCTTTGAATCTCAAAAACACGGGGTACAAGTGCCCAAAGAATACCGCCAGCGCGACAAGCCCGACGGAGCCCTGTTCCAGACCATAGCCCGCCCCGTACTTCTGGGCGAGAAATACCGCCAGCCAGCCCTTGGCCATATCACCCAGCAAAGTCATGGCCGCCGCGCCCTTGTTGCCGCTGCGCAGCACATTGGTCGCCCCCGGATTCTTCGAACCGTAACTGCGCGGATCGGCCAAGCCAAAGAGGCGGCTGCACACCACAGCAAACGGGACAGAGCCCAGAAGATAGGCCAGAACGATGGCGAACAGGGCGATCAAGAAATTGGACATGGATGAATCCCGGAAACGCGTAGAAAGATTAGGTTAAAGGGTAAAATGCAGACCCTATATGACCGGGCTCGACCCTCCGCCCGATCACCGATTTTACACTGACCTGACATATCGCCGCATGGACATCATCTTTATCGAAGAACTTCGTATCTCGACAATGATCGGGATTTACCCGCGCGAAAAAGCCATGCCTCAGACGGTCGAAATGTCCTTGCAGATCGGCACATCGACGGCACGCGCCGGGTCCAGTGACGACATTGGCGACACCATCAGCTACGCACTGGTCGTTGAACGACTACGCGCCGAACTGTCGGTTCAGCAGTTCAACCTGCTCGAAAAACTCGCTGAATACGTAGCCAAGCTGCTGCTTGAAGACTTTGGTGCCATCTGGGTACGTGTCTCGATTGCCAAGCTTGGCATGATCGCCGGGGTGAAACGCGTCGGTGTGATCATCGAACGCGGCAAAAGGACTGACTGAGCTTCCTGATCAGCCCTTTAGCGCCACCGTCACGACGGTCGGCGACAGCGCCCGCATCAAGTCATGCGGATGCACGCCGACGAGAAAGCCGCGCCGGCCACCGTTGATGTAAATCAACGGCAAATCGAGAATACTTTTCTCGATGCAGATCGGCATCTTCTTTTTGGTTCCGAACGGGCTGGTGCCACCGACCAGAAAACCGGTATGCCGGTTGGCGACTTCCGGCTTGCAGGGCTCAACCTTCTTGCAGCCGATCTGCCGCGCCAACTCTTTGGTCGACACCTTGCAATCCCCATGCATCAAGACGATCAGCGGCTTGGCTGACTCATCTTCCATGACCAGCGTTTTGACTACGGCATGCTCATCAACATTGAGCTCACGCGACGAAACACTGGTACCACCATGCTCTTCGTAATCATAAAGATGATTGGAGTGAGCGATCCCGTTTTGGCGCAGAAACTTTGTGGCGGGCGTTTCCGGGGCATTTTCGGATTTCATGGATTTTTTCCTGAAGCATGACTTGTCGGACAAAGCATAACAGAGACAGATCTGTTCGAGCTTCACCCGCGTGGGTGATGCGCCGCGTGTAGCGATTTCAGCCGCTCGCGGGCGATATGCGTGTAAATCTGCGTGGTCGAAATGTCCGAATGGCCGAGCAACATCTGCACGACGCGCAAATCGGCACCATGGTTGAGCAGATGCGTGGCAAAGGCGTGACGCAAGACGTGTGGCGAAAGCCGATCCGGGTTCATTCCCGACAGCAGGGCATAACGCTTGATCAGTTGCCAGAAAGCCTGTCGCGTCATCGCCGAACCGCGCGCCGTCACGAAAAGATCGTCACTCTGCCGCCCGGAGAGCAAGGAAACACGGGCATCTCCAAGGTATAGGCGTAGCCAGTCGATGGCCTCCTCGCCGAGCGGCACCAGACGTTCCTTGCTGCCCTTGCCGAAAACCCGCACGACGCCCATGTCGAAATTGACTTCGTGCAGCTTGAGCCCAACCAGCTCGGAAACTCGCAGACCGGTCGCGTAGAGTGTTTCCAGCATGGCGCGGTCACGCTGACCAAGCGTGGTATCAACGGGCGGGGCGGCCAGCAAAGCATCAACCTGGACCTCGGAAAGCACCTTGGGCAACCGCGACGGCTTGGTCGGCATGGCGATCTTGAGCGTCGGGTCGGCGTTGATTCGCCCACGTGCCAGCAGGTGCCGGTAGAAACGCCGCAAGGTCGAAATGTAGCGCGCCTGTGACGAAGCACGCAGCGTTTGCGAGAGCAAGGCGACAAAGCGCATCAACGCTGACTCATCGGCCTTACATAGCGAAGCGAGCTTATGCTCCCTCAGCCAGTTTGAAAGATGGATCAGGTCGCTGCGATAGCTGGATAGCGAAGCCTTGGCCAGCCCGTCTTCCAGCCAAAGAGTGTCGCAGAAGGCGTCAATCTCGGCGCGATCAGCCGAATCGACTTCAGCGACGCTCATGCGCCAGCAACCAGCGTTTCACGTCGAGCATGAAACCACCGCCATTTCGCGCAAAGCCGCCTAAACCTCCGCCGGTAGCGATGACCCGATGGCAGGGAACGACCAGCGGGAAGGGATTAGCTCCACAAGCCTGACCGACCGCTCGCGGCGCGTTGTGCAGGGCTTTGGCTACTTCGCCATACGTCCGCGTCTGATGATTGGGAATGGCCGCGATCTGCGCCCAGACACGACGCTGGAAGGCTGTGCCGGAAGGGCGCAGTGGCAAGCCAAATTCGAAATCAGCATCGTTCAGATAAGCGCGAAACTGGCGCATCGCTTCGCCCGCAAGCGGATTCTTTGGCAAGACTTCAGGACACGGCTCAAGATAATCAAGCGCGTGAATTTCATCCTCATCGCAACGCACCCCGATGCAGAAACTCGGCGCGGCAACGATGGCTTGATAATCCGGCTCACGACACTTGGTCATGGAAATTCCCTTATTCTCAGCTACGCACCTGACCGTTGCCGAGCACGATCCATTTCTGGCTGGTCAGCCCCTCAAGGCCGACCGGGCCGCGCGCGTGAATCTTGTCGGTTGAAATGCCGATTTCTGCGCCGAGTCCGTACTCAAAACCATCGGCAAAACGTGTCGAGGCATTGACCATGACCGACGCCGAATCCACTTCGCGCAGAAAGCGCATGGCCTTGGTGTAGCTTTCGCTAACGATGGTTTCAGTGTGATGCGATCCGTAGCGATTGATGTGTTCAATCGCCTCGTCCAACCCAGCGACGACCTTGACCGAAATGATCGGTGCCAGAAACTCGGTGGCGTAATCCTCCTCGCTTGCGACTTTGGCTTCATTCACTAGCGCCCGTGTTTCAGCACAACCGCGAATCTCGACGCCTTTTGCGATGAGCATGGCGGCGACGGGCGGTAGCAGGCGAGCAGCCACAGCGCGTGCAACGAGCAAGGATTCGGCGGTATTACAGGTGCCATAACGTTGTGTTTTCGAGTTCTCGACGATTCGCAGCGCCTTGTCGGCATCGGCCTCGTCGTCCAGATAGACATGGCAATTACCATCGAGGTGCTGGATCATCGGCACCCGCGACTCGGCCAGCAGACGCGAAATCAGACCCTTGCCGCCACGCGGCACGATCACGTCCACGAATTCGCGCATGGTGATCAAATGGCCAACGGCGGCGCGGTCGGTGGTGTCGATAACCTGTACGACGTTGGCCGGCAAACCAGCAGCTGTCAGCCCCTCCTGTACCAGCGCGGCAATGGCACGATTGCTATGGATTGCTTCGGAACCGCCACGCAGGATGGCGGCATTGCCCGATTTGAGACACAGTGCTGCGGCATCGGCCGTCACGTTGGGGCGCGCTTCGTAAATGATCCCGATTACGCCCAGCGGAACGCGCATCTTGCCGACTTGAATACCGCTCGGACGGAACTTCAAATCGCTGATCTCACCGACGGGATCGGGCAGCGTAGCGATCTGCTCCACGCCATCGGCCATGCTTGCAACACCCTTTGCAGAAAGGGTCAGCCGATCAAGCATGGCTGGCTCAAGACCGGCCGCACGCGCCGCTATAAGGTCTTTCTGGTTTGCGGCAAGAAGTACGGTAGAATTGCGCCGAATTGCGGCAGCAATCGTGCGCAAGGCTTCGTTTTTGGCACTACTGTCGGCACGAGCAATGGCGCGCGAAGCCTCTCGCGCTTGCTCTCCAACTTGCTGCATGTACTGCTCGATGTCCATGATCAACCTGTTTGATTCGAAGCAAAGCTCGATTATAGCCACCGAACAAATAACTTCATTGAACCATTGGCAAATATTAGACTCCGATGCTTACCGATTCCTTACTTCAGCAAACCATGGGCAAAAAGCTAATTCTCCCCGCCGAAATCAAAATCTGTGCAACCTGCAGTTATTGGGATGGAGAACGGAAAGTCGACCCTGAACTCCGGGTCGTTGTTGTCGAAGAAGGCTGCTCCGGGGAATGCCTGGTTCAAAACAAATGCTGCCAAGGCTTGACCGACGAGTTTGAATGGCGGGACGACTGCCTTTGGGAGCATCTGGCTCCAGACGAAACCCCGGACAATGCCAAGGACAAGCAAGAAAAGTAACAAACCTTCCCTGAGTGCTAGCGGGTGGCGAGACTCAGGCCCAGGCGTAGAAACTCGTCCCACATATCGCCCGCACCAATTCCCTTGATCATCCGGTCGATTCGCGCGGCATGCGCCAGAGCGGCATTGGCCTTGGCACTGTCAATTCGTAGCAAAGCGCGTTTAAAAAGCGACTGACGCGGGCCCCAGACACGAGCATCCTTGAGCAGCGCATCCAGCGACTGCCTTGCTTCTAGCCCGGATTTAACTTGAGCAAGCGCGCGCACCTCTTCCGTCATCGCCCACAAGACCAGCGGCGGTGCTTCGCCTTCCTGCTGCAAACCGTCCAGCGTGCGCGTCAGGCGCGCCACATCACCGGCCAGCAGCGCTTCGCGCAGGCCGTCGAGGTCGTAGCGAGCCACGTTAAGCACCGCCTCCTGCACCTGCTGCAAACTGATTTCGCCGGCTGGATAGAGCAGGCCTAACTTCAGAATTTCTTGATGCGCTGCCAGCAAATTGCCTTCGACCCGTTCAGCAATGAAACGCAAGCCATCGCTATCTGCACTCTGTTGCTGGCGGCGCAGGCGACCGGCAATCCAGGCCGGCAGTTCGGCCAGATTGGGAGGGATCAGTTTGACGGCGACACCGGCCTCCGCCAAAGCCTTGAGCCAGACAGCCTTTTCTTCGGTCCAGTCCAGCCCTGGAAGCGTCACCAGCAGCAGCGCGTCGGGGGAAGGATGCGCGCAGTAGTCCTGGATCGCGGCGCTGCCCTCGCGACCCGGCTTGCCCGTGGGAATGCGCAGATCGATCAGCGTGCGACCACCAAACAGCGACATATTGCCTGCCGCGTGATGCAACTCAACCCAGTTGAATCCGGAAATGGCCGTGAGCACTTCGCGTTCATCGAAACCGCCACGGCGCGCCGCCGCACGGATGGCATCAGCGGCTTCAATGACCAGCAAGGGTTCGTCGCCATAGACGACGTAAACCGGCCTCAGCTCGCGTTCAAGATGAGCTGCAAGCTGCTCGCCCTTGAGTTGCATGCCCGCCTACTCCTCTGCCGGCGGGACCGGCTTGGCCGCCGCCAGACGGCGCATCAACTGCTGCACCAGATCGTTCTCCATGTCCCGCCAGAGCAGGTCTTCTTCCTGCGTCTTGGCCAGCACGTCCGAATCAGCATAGGTCAAATCACGCGTCAGCTCGACCATGCCGGGCAGAACAAGATCGCGCCCCTTGGCATCAACAATGCGGTAACCATAGCGGTAACGCAGCCGCTTTTCCCGGACGCGGCCGGAGCCGGAGAGCGAGAGGATGATCGGTTCCTTTGCTTCTGAAGTCGGTACAAAGATCGCCTGCGCATCTTCAGCCTTTTCGGCCAGGCGCGTCGATCCTGAGCTGCGTATAGCACGCTTCAAGCTGGCAACAATCAGCGAATAGTCGGCCCCGGAAATATAGATGCTCTCGTAAGGAAACGAATACGCCCCGCGCAACTGGAAACCACACCCTGCGATGACTGCCATGCACAGGGCTATGAAGCTTAGACGAAGCGTTGAGCGCATTAGCGGTATCCCTTGGGTTTCACGCAACAATGTTGACCAACCGGCCAGGAACGACGATCAGCTTCTTGGGCACCTTGCCCTCAAGATGCTTTTGCGCCACCTCGGAAGCCAGTGCGGCCGCTTCAACCGCAGCCTTGTCCGCCGAAGCTGAAACGCGCAGACTGCCGCGCAGCTTGCCGTTGATTTGCAGCATCAACTCGATTTCGTCCTGCACCAACGCCGTCGCATCAACCTTCGGGAAAAGCTGCACACCGGCCATCTGGCCTGGCTTGAGCTCGGCATAAAGCGCTTCGCAAACGTGCGGCACGATCGGATAAAGCAGCAGCGCCACGGCTTCCAGCGTTTCCTGCCGGACAGCGCGCGCCACTACCGAATCGTCGGTCAGTTTGGAATAGGCATTGAGCAGTTCCATCACGGCGGCGATGGCGGTGTTGAACTGTTTGCGCCGGCCGTAATCGTCCGTAATCTTGCCGATAGCCTGGTGCAATTGACGACGGAAAGTTTTCAGCTCTGCCGAAAGCTCACCGCCCGAGTACGCCGGGACGAGGCCGCCCGAAACATGCTCGAACACGATGCGCCAGACACGCTTGAGGAAGCGGTACGCGCCTTCAACACCGGCGTCCGACCACTCCAGCGATTGATCCGGAGGCGAGGCGAACCTGATGAACAGTCGCGCCGTGTCGGCGCCAAACTGGTCGATCAGCGCCTGCGGATCGACGCCGTTGTTCTTCGACTTCGACATTTTCTCGGTACCGCCGATAACCACCGGCTGGCCGCCGGTGCTCAGCATCGCGCTGAGCGGACGGCCACGTTCGTCGCAGGTGAGCTCGACGTCGGCCGGGTTGATCCACTGTTTCTTGCCGTTCTCATCCTCGCGGTAGAAGGTCGGTGCGACGACCATGCCCTGCGTCAGCAGATGGGCGAACGGCTCGTCCAATTTGTGCTCACCAAACAGGCCGGTGTCGCGCATCAGCTTGGTCCAGAAGCGTGAATAGAGCAGGTGCAGGATGGCGTGTTCGATGCCGCCGATGTACTGGTCGATGCCGCCCTTGCACCAATAGGCGACGCGCTCGTCAACCATCGCCTGATCATTATCCGGGCAGCAATAGCGCAGGAAATACCACGACGACTCGACGAAGGTATCCATCGTGTCGGTTTCGCGGCGCGCCGGCTTGCCGCACTTCGGGCAACTGCATTCGTAAAAAGAGGGCATCTTGGCGAGTGGACTGCCGGCACCGGTAACGGTTACATCCTCCGGCAACACTACCGGCAATTGCTCGTCCGGCACCGGCACATCGCCGCAATCCGGGCAATGAATGATCGGAATCGGACAACCCCAGTAACGCTGGCGCGAAATACCCCAGTCACGCAGGCGGAATTGGGTTTTCTTTTCGCCTAGATTTTTGGCCGCGAGATCGCCGGAGATCGCGTCGAATGCGGCCTCATAATCAAGACCGTCGTACTTGCCGGAATTCACGCAAACACCGAGTTCGGAATAACACTCTTGCCAGGGTGCCGCCACATCGGCATAAGCACCGGTCGGAGAGGCAATAGACATGCGGATCTCCAGACCATACTTCGTTGCGAAGGCGTAATCACGCTCATCGTGCGCCGGCACGGCCATCACCGCGCCTTCGCCATAGCCCATCAGCACGTAGTTGGCGACCCACACCGGCAGTTTCTCGCCGTTGAGCGGATGGACAACGAACAGGCCGGTCGGCATGCCCTTCTTTTTCATCGTCGCCATGTCAGCTTCGGCGACGCCACCGCGCTTGCATTCCTCGATGAACTCTTTGAGTTCGGGATTGTTGACCGCCGCTTGTGTCGCCAGCGCATGCTCCGCAGCAACAGCAACGTAGGTCGCGCCCATCAGGGTATCGGGACGGGTGGTAAACACCTTCAGCACGCCATCAGTGCCAATCGACGTAGCATCGTAGGGGAAACCCACGTCACAGCCGAAGCTCTTGCCGATCCAGTTTTTCTGCATCGTCTTGACCTGCTCAGGCCAACCGCCCAGTTGATCAAGATCGGCCAGCAACTCGTCGGCGTAGGCGGTGATCTTCATGTAATACATGGGGATTTCGCGCTTCTCGATCAGCGCGCCCGAACGCCAGCCACGTCCGTCGATGACCTGCTCGTTAGCCAGCACCGTCTGGTCTTCCGGGTCCCAGTTGACCGTACCCAGACGCTTATAGATCAAACCTTTTTCGTAAAGGCGGGTGAATAGCCACTGTTCCCAGCGGTAGTAATCCGGCTTGCAGGTCGCCAATTCACGATCCCAGTCAATGGCAAAACCGAGCCGGTTGAGCTGGCCCTTCATGTACTCGATGTTGGCGTAAGTCCATTGCGCCGGCGGCACGTTGTTCTGAATCGCCGCATTCTCGGCCGGCATGCCGAAGGCGTCCCAGCCCATCGGCTGCATGACATTGAAGCCCAGCATCTTATGAAAGCGCGACAGCACGTCGCCGATTGTGTAGTTACGTACGTGCCCCATGTGCAGCTTGCCCGACGGATACGGGAACATCGACAGACAGTAGTACTTGGGCCGACTGGCATCTTCGACGGCGCGTGCCGCCTTGGTCTTGGTCCAGTGCGCCTGCGCGGCGAGTTCGATCTCTTGGGGCTGGTATTTTTCCTGCATGGCAGATAGCAATCAAAAAATGGGCTAAACCGTGAATTATACGCGGTTTGGCCCATCGATCCGGCACCGGAATGCGCGCAAATCAGCTGCGTGGATCAGGCACAAACCCACCGGGGAAGGGGGTCGGCACGGGATTCGAGGCACCGTAGCTCGGTGGGCGCGGAATGATTCCCTGAGCCAACAGATTGGCGCGACTGTTGTAATAAATGGTGACGACTTCCGACGGCTGCTCAGTGGCGCGACGGAACTCGGTGTACTGCGTTGGCGCACTGATCCGCTCACCATGACCGGTACCCAGCCGGCTGGCCTCTTTGCGCAAAGCCTCACTCCTGGCGGCAGCCGGGCGGGCGGGCGTACTCGCCGGCATGCTGTCCGAGAGATTGCCGGATGCACTTTCAGCGCTACCCAGATCCTTACGCTCGCGCGCCGAAACCGCCGGTTGCGGCGGAGGCGGCAGCGGCTCGGCCTCGCGATAGACGGCGACGCCAATCACGCCAACGTTCTGCGGGCGATCCGTGCGCCCGGCATAGCTGTCGGCGACGCTGGTGAAGTAGAAGGCGGCCACGTCGCTCATGCTCTTGCGCCAACCGGCGATTTCGGCCGATTCCCAGGGGGAAATCACATAGCCCGATTGCGAAGCAGCAGCCGTCTCGCCGTTAAGCACATTGACGCCATCGACCGAGATGACGGTCAATAAACGGCCGCTGCTCTTGTTGCGCAGATTGACGGCGTAACGGTTACCGGGCTTTCCAGCCACATAGAGCCGGCCCTGATGGCGGTAAACCTCCAGTTTTTCGCCTGTGCTGCGATCAGTGACGCTGACATCCATCTGTGTTCCGGCATCGGCGATGCTGACGCAAGCCGCCAGGAACAAAGGGGCTAACAGAGCGGTAAATTTTTTCACGACGGTCTCCTTGAGTGAGTAGGTGACCGTGTAAACGCTGTTTTTCCCCGAACGGGGTTAAATCACTGACGAAATTCTTCGGGCAAGAGGTAATCAGGGTAAGCGAGTCGGAATTCGCGTAGCTGTCGCTCAGCTTCTTCGGTTTTTCCTGCGCTGCGCAGCACCCGAATTTCGTCGAGCCAAACAGCTGGGGAACGTGAGCTGTCGGCACGTGATTGTGACAATGGCGCAGCGCGCATTTCGCCGCTGACCACAGCCTCACTTGGCGCGGAGGCGGGAGATGCACTTTCAGTTTTGGTGCTTGGCGAAGGTGCAGCCGCTGCCTGATCAGCCGCACGATTTGACGCGGTCTCACTTTGGCCAACCTGAGCTTTGGGTAGGGCCTTCTGGACGGGCGGAGACGCCGGCACCTGCACCGCTTTGGCTGGCGCAGGCGGAATTGACACCGGCTCAGCGCGCTTCTGCGTACTCTCGACCGCTTCCTTTTCGCGGCTGGGCGCTATGGAAAGCTCAGTGGGCTGACGTTCGACAAGCAGCGCCAGCATTACCGTCAGCATGACGGTGCTTGCCAGACAGAGCGGCATACGCCAGCGCTGCCACCAGCCATTGCGGCGGGCATCCAGCGAACGAGAAGCAACGGCCTGCCGTGCAGCAGAAAGGATGCGCTGATCGATGATGTCAGCCGGCTCATCGACCGCGTGTTCGCGGTAGAGCCGGGAGAGTTGCGGGTCTGTCGGGAGGTCTTGGCGCGGCTCGGTCATAGCAGATCCTGCAGCGAATGGCGGAGTTTGGTCAGCGCGTAACGTAGCCGGCTTTTACTGGTTTCACGGCCGGTGGTGGTTGTCGCGGCGATTTCTTCGAGCGTTAGCCCGCCTTCCTCGGCGAGCAGGAAAGCCTCGCGCTGCGGGGCTGGCAATTCGGCTAGCGCCAGACTGATGCGCTGTGCTGTATCACGCCGCTCATAAAGTGCATGTGGCGTTTGTTGAAACAACGCCGGCTGGTTACCAATAAAACCATCGATATCCGAATCGTCATCAGCGGCAGGCTTTTCATAACGAATCGCTGTTTCGGGCTTGCTCTTGCGATAGTGATCCATCAGCCGATGGTGCGCGATGCGAAAAATCCAGGTCGAGAATTTGGCGAGGGGTTCGTAATCGGCGCGTGCGTTGATGATCTTGATCCACACGTCCTGATAAAGCTCCTCGGCAAACGCCGGATTGCCACATTGATGTACAAGGTAGCGATGCAACGAGCCTCGATAACGCTGGTAAAGGACTTCAAACGCCACTGCGTCGCCGTCACGATAAGCCAGCATCAGCCGCTCATCGCTCCAGTCTTCGTGCATGCCGGCAGCAGAGCCCGCCATCAACCGTGACTGATCAAACCCGCCTTCAGCTCCAGCAGGTCCAGCGGACTGAAATTACTGAACCTTCCATCCTTGAATTGCCCATCCAGTTGAACAACACATGTCTCCGACACGCTGCGGATGATTGATCCCTTGATGGTGTAGCGCTTTTCAGCCTCACCGAGATCAACTTCAATGATTACGTCGTCACCTCGCTGCATCGAAGGCAGGCTTGTCCCACGGTCACGAACGCGAATACGCACGCCTTGATCCGAAATATCAATGATCGTGCAAGGGCCATGAAACCCTGCCAAGGGCACAGACACGACAACCGGAGCAGAAATTTTCGTGCGCGACTTTCTTCTCTGGTCGGTAACAACCAGCGTACGCAGTTCCGGCGTCAACAAAATCATGGTCGAATGAGCGTAGGGCCCATCGGGCAAGACAACCTTCTTCGCCACCTCGGTATCGACGGTGGATACGCCCCGGCCCCCGGCGTTGGAAATCAGGGAAATGTAATTACCCTTGTTGAACTGCTTCCCTCGGCCAATAAGCGCGCGCCGCTGATAGTCAAGCTTCATTTCAAGATCAGACGTATCGGGGACGAGCAGCTGAAAGACCTTGAGCGCAGAAACCGGCGTCCGTATATTGTTTTCTCCTACCCGAAACGCCGCAGGAAATCCTTCAGAATCATGGTCGATTGCGTCCCCGGAATAAATGAAATCTCCATTCACGCAATAGGCAACCACCAACGTATCAAAAATTATTTCCTGTTTGAATTCAGGGTAATAGCGGAGTTTTTTCCCGATCGGGAAAAATTCGATCAAGGTTTTTATCCGTTCGAGCTCGCCCCGCGTCGGGGCAGCAGCAGCCGATGGCGGCTCCTTGTCTCCCGAAGAACCGAACGTTTTCCCAAACAATGTTTTCAGCACTTTCCGCCTTCCAGCACGCTGGGTACCACCCCATAGTGATACAGCATAGACTCGGCAATCCGCCACAGAACTCAAGCAAAGCGCCCCTTCGCTTGCTTAGCGCTTACTCCACAACCTGAAATCAGCCCAGGCAGTACATGTCCAGCAAGCCATCTTCGCCAATCGGATACGCATCTTCACGCCACTACAACAATGCTCCTCAACTCTACCCGAAAACTTGCCTTGAGCCTATCTAGCGAACAAGGGTTTGTCGTGGTGTATTTGGATACTCCAGGCCTGTATCGGCTCGCACCACACCAAATCTTCGTAATGTGGGCATCCTAAAAGGCGCGCTGGGACGACCTGAAACTGGTTTGGCGAAGACGCCTGTAAAACCAAACCGCCTCACCCGATGAGGGAACGCCAAGCCACTCAGGCATGAGCCCCTGGCACACGCTCCTTCAAAGCAGGCGTGGTAATTCTGCCGCTAATTGCTCTTGGCTGCCAGCAGCACGTCAAAAACTTTCCCACGCGCCGGACCAATATCCCGAGGAATGGTTGAAAACTCCTTAATCTCGGCATCACTGGCTTTCCCGGACTTAATGACCCGCATCAACTCCCTGCACCGCTTATTCTTGGCTTTCAGTTCCTTCGCCATTGCACTAGCATTCTTGGTAACCATTGCCGACTCCTCCGTTGACTCGTTCGCCTGAACCCGTCAGGTTGCGGTATTGCATTTTACGCGATGCCAGTGCGCAACAAAGTCGCATCCTCCGCTGCTTTCAGGCTGTCGGGATAGCCTACCCATTGTTGCACGATCACCTTGCATTTCGTCAAGAACTTGAAGCGATTGTAAGCCGTTCCTAGCGAATACGGAACGCAAACCGAACCTACGAATTCCTCACTCTTCTCTGATTGCGACCATCACATAGAAAAGCCCAGCTTTGAGGATTAGACCAAGCGTGGATGCTGTAGACCAATGGCTCGCACTGTCGAACTCGGGTAGTAAGGATCAAGGAAGGCTAATTTTAGGAATGCTGTGGTCATTTGTTGAGATAATTGGCAGAATGCATTAGTATTGTCATATATAGTGAAATCTCAGCTTCGCTCCCCCTGAGCCAATAACGCGTCGACTGAGCCATTCGGTAAATTTCGCGGGTTTGGGCTTACTACCCCCGTACGCGGTGGCTCGATCTATTGCGTGCTTATGCCCATAGCGACGACGTTTTCAAAACCCGGATATCCCCCGCTAAGACGACAGAACTTGTATATCCCCCTGTACATTGAAACGATGAGCGAATTTCAACGCATTGATCGCTCTATCACGGTAATAGCGAAACGCCACGTATTGTTCAGTTGATGTCAGCCAATTCTGCTTCTGGGCATCCAGTAAACGCCAAGTACCATCCACATAAATTTCAGCCCAGTTATGATATTCGGTGGCTCGTAGCACTGCGTTATTGTTGACTACATAACCTCCCACCATTCGGGCCGGAATCTGATTGGCGCGCGCCAATGCTACGGCCAAGTAGGCGTATTCGGTACAATCGCCGCGTCGTTGAATTAACGCCTCGCGTGCCCCAACATCCTCAGCAACATATCCCGCATACACTAGGTTTTTCTTGATCCATTCATAGATCGTCTTAGCTGTTTCAAGAGGCGTGGCTTGCTTCAGATGAGTGGCCAGCGTTTGGATGCCGGAATCCTTGACCTCAATATACCGCTCGTGCTCTAACCACTCTCTCGGATTGTCAAGTGAGACTAGAGCGGGCTGAAGGAGTAAGGTCACATCCGCGCTCAGCGTGATAACTTTCTGTGCCAACGACGGGAATCGGGCGAACTTAAGCTCCAGGATCGAGTGCCCCAAACAATCGGTATGCAAACGATGCTCAGTCGATACGTTTAGCGCATCAAGCCTTTGTGTCGCTAATTGTGTTGCCGGTAGATACATCCACAGTATTTGATTGCTTAGCTCTTTTTCGTATGGATTGGCGAGGGTAATGATTAAACGCAGTTGCCTACGAATCGTTGAGACGTTCTCCGAGGTATCAGATATTGCAAAGGCTGGATAAGTAACGGAAGCACAAGCGACGGAAATGACCATGCCAGCACATGCTCTTAAGCAATGTCGCCGATCCATTGTGACCTCGATATTCATTACCATGCTACAAGCCGCATTTAGGTTGCTTTGGGCCGTGCGCCTGAGCCACCCATACGGTTTCTTGCCTCGCCATATAGCGATTGAAGTTGTCGGCGGTATCGCTGTAGATCAATAACGGGATCGGTTTCAGTGCTTGCCTCAAATCGGCTATTTGTTCAGAAGCGTTGTTCGTCGTAACCAGAACTAAAGAAGCCAACGCATTGCCTTTCCATGCGTTCTTAAATCCCTTCTTGAGAAATTTCTGGTGACGCTCCAGCATTGCCTTGATCTCTTCCTTGCTGTCTTGGGCAATCAGAATTCCCTGCTGTAATAGGCTCTGGATGCCAAGTTGCGTGTTGCTAACTAAAACCAGATTTGCATCGAACTGGCTTTCCGCCCATAGCTCCTCCGGACTCAATTGCCCCAGGGCATAAGCACTTGGCGACCTACCGCCGAGTGGCTGCGCATACGACAGCCAGGCGGTCAGGCCGCCGCGCAATACGCGCACTTGTTTGAAGCCATTCTTCTTTAGATCTGTACAGGCTTCGTACAGCACGCGTTCGGCCTTGCCGCTACCCACCAGAACAATCGCCTTGTCGCGCAAGAAAGTTTTATGACGCAGCTCCGATACCGTCAAATTCAACGAACCTTCAATCTGAAAGCTCGCAAACTCATTCGTGCTGCGAGTATCCACCACAACAGTGTCCGATTTGCCCAATAGTGTTAGGGCGTCGGGAACGGCAATGGCACAGGTCAAATCTGCAGCGGACGTGCCCTCCTGAGCTTGCATTGCGGTCTTTGCAGCCGCTCCATCAAGGACGCAAACGCCGTTGGCTTGTTTGATGTCTTTCAACGCCTCCGGCATTTTATTGCCGGAAAGAACCTGAGCTTCAGAAAATTCCGGAACGAGACAACACAGGCCAATGAAGCAAATCAACGCAAAGGTCAACGCGGCAGAGCGCCTCTGGGTAGTCATTCCTGATGCATCCTCTACTCAAAAATCGTTTTCAAAAGCTCATCACAACCCATGGTATGTCAATGCCCCGGCTGGGTGGAAAGCGTCGTAGGCTGCTCAGATAACGGGACTACTGTTCCGGCAACAGGCTCGGTTACGGCCGGAGTCGATATCGCAGGCCCGGTAGGAGTCACTGGCTCCACAGGAAACAACGAACCGACCGGTGCATTAGGATTGCCGTTTTGGGCGCCGTCGGGGCGTAACAACACGTTAGATGGATAGGTAAACTTCCAGTCGCTATATTTTTCTTTACCTTTGAAATTCAAATCATCGGCCTCAAATCCATCCTGTTTGATCGGTGTTTTGTCGGATAGGGAATACACTCCGACAATGCGCCCCCCCAATTTCACCACACCCCATCCTGCCTTGCCTGTCATTGGGTCGACGAAGATCTTGCGTAAATGGCGACGCACGCCTGGGATGCGGCTATCCTGCAACAACTCTTCAAGCGTTGCAGGATACAGATGTTTGCCACCGACCATCTGAACTTCATAATAACGCCCCAGCGCGGTACGAAACTGGCGACCGATTGCGAGCAGCTCCTTTTCCTTGTCACGTTGTGCAGCCGTGGTCTCAAGTTCCACCACAACCGTAAGCCCTACCCCCAAAATTGCCACCAGCAGCAATACCCACAAGTAGGAAAAACCGGCCTGTCGTTGACGACTCGGCGACACTGCGTCAAGGCAAAGGAGACTAGATGAGGAATCGTCATTTCGTCGAAAGCAGGTATCTGACCGAAAGGAATGCAGCGGCAAAAACATCAAGACACCAACCCCCGCCGACGTAACACATAGACCTGTTTTTCCCTAAAACGACTCATAAGCCTTGCCATCCTTGGTCGCGCCGGGCGCACCGCTCTTGACGTCGGCAATTCCGTGCTGGTCGCCATCCTCCACTGAGACCAGAATCCAACTGCTGCTCAACTCCGTGATTGGATCCACCGGCACGCTGCGCAGGTATTTTCTTTCCACCAACTCCTCCAGCGTATCCGGGTAGCTCCCCTTGTCAGCATAATACTTGTCCAGCGTAACGCGCATAACCTGGAGATTTTCCTTCAGCGCCACCTCTTTTGATTTGTCCAGCGAACCGAAATAACGCGGTAAAGCGATTGTCAGCAGGAGTGCGATGATGGACATCACCACCAGCAACTCGATCAGGGTGAAACCACGCCCGGCGCAATAGCTGGTGCCTTGGCGTCGGTGATCGGAGTGGCAGTCGCTGGAAACCTTGGAAATACAGCAGTCCGGGGACGTGCGCGAACAGGCGCTTCCAGCTTTTTGTAATGCGGAAAGACAAGCAACGCAGCGGTTTCTGAGGTGTAGGCGGGTCATTTCTTTTGTTGGTTAGTTGTTGTGGTCCGGAGTGCTGGAATTAATCGTGGTCTGCCCCTCATGGCACCCGTTTAGGCTTTTTGCCATTTGATGCTTTCCATTTTGCAACAAGCAATTGCCAAAGCAACCCGCGCCTATTGTTGTTGCCACCGTCACCCAATTGCGGGTTTCGCCTTGAACCAAAACGCCCCCATCAGAGGAAAAGACTTGAGCATTGGCAATTTGTGTAGGGTGTGAAATCAACGGCTACAGATTAGTACACCTGAAATTCATAAAGGGCAACCCAACTCCCTCCGGTGTGGGACGTGATTACCAATCTCACATACCTTCCTGCAACCGATACAGGAGTGTTTGTCCAATAGTCTCCATTTGAAGCCTGCGCAACGGTCGTCCAGGCAACCGAATCATTGGATACTTGGATGTCGTACTTTGTTATTCCGTATGGATAGCCAGTACCTGAGAATACGCTAACCTCGCTAATCGGGCGAACTATTCCAAGATCCATCGCGATCCACGCAGGAGCAAAACGCCCAGCATTCCATCCGGTTGAAAGAGTGCCGTCAGTTCCAAAAACGGGAACACTCGTCGAATACCAGCCGCTTGCCGTCGTCGCCAACGGCGTATCGCCAAATAATTGAAATTTGTCAAAGCCATACCAGTTGCCCACGGTTGCGCCATACACTTGATTCACATATAGACGCCAATGGCGGTGCGGTGCCGTATCCGTCGTGGTTGGGCGAATGAAATTACCCGACCCTTCCTGGGAAACCAGACTTGCGCCAAACCAATTGATATCATCATCAGAATACTGAAGCTGGGCACTGAGCAGGTTGCTAGTGGTGTATTCAAACGCCGTAACTGCACGCCCCGATACAAACGACCATTTAAGCCACTGTCCCAGCGCGGTCGTATTGGTAACCCAACGACCTGATGGATCGTTATCGAAGGCACTGTATATGCCATGAGCAGTCGAGGGAGACTCATATGAACTTGAGGCGGAGGCGACGCCCAAGGCACTGGCTGACGTTGCGCTGGTCAACGTGGGGATCAGGGCATAACGACGCACCCGTGTTCCACTTAATGTCAGCACACTAACAGCATCCGAGAACCCCGCCCTACTGGCCGTAATACTGGCATTCCCAACGCCTGCTACAGTGATCGGAACTGTTGCACCGGTAGTCCCTTCGACAATCACTACACTCGCTGGAACACTCGCGGTGGCTGTGACTGAACTCGACAGATTAATTACAATACCACCTGCTGGTGCAGGAAAAGGAATGGTCACCGTCAGCGTCAGCAGTTGCGCTGGTGCTTGCACAACCGATGCGGGCGTCAACGACAGTGCAGGTGTGTTCACAATCAACTGTGCAGGTGGGGAAACGAGAAAGGTTCCGGCTCTCTGTGGATCAGGCTGCTTAACAGTGACATTTTTATCTCCTGAAGTCAGCAAAGGAAGCAATGCTCTGAGGCTACTGGCGCTCGCAAAGGTCGTAGCCAAATCAATCCCATCAAGCTGAATGATTGATTCAGGAACGAAACTCTTGCCGCTCACAGTCAGAACAACCCCTGTCTGGGCTGCATAGAGCGAGCTAGGATTAAGCCCGGTCACAGCGGGCTGGGGTCGAATCACCCGAAGTGCGCTTTCAAGTGAAGCTCGCCCTGCATCGACTTCTAACGAAATGTCACACATTCCGAACACTGCATCTGAGCTTGCCGTTAGTTTAATAGGCACGTCGGTATCAGTCGCCCCGCCTTGCACTGAAGCCGAAACACCTGTAGCACTAACGCCAATGCTTAACACACCTGTCAATCGGCTTCCACTAAGAACGGCACTAATCGACTCACCTTGCTGTATTTCCCTTAGGTTGATGGCGCTGACTATTGGCGAGTTACCGACCGACACCGTACCCGATGGCACCAGATAGGGAATCCCGCGCACGCCCCAGGACACCGAACCGCTAATGTCGCCGGCTGGCACCACAATGGCGTTTTGCGCATTGCCGCTGGCCTGATTACCTACGCCGTTTGGGGAAGCCGCCAGATCGATGGTAATGGCCGCGCCCTGATTGTTGCTGATGGTCAGATAGTTGAATGTCGGTGAAGCCCCGACGACGACAATGCCCCAACCATATTCGATTTGCACGTACTCAAGTTTGGTGGTGTTCGTAATACCCGTATTGAAAGTCAATTGTTGCCAGTCACCTGGCGCGGGAGTTTGATTGTTTTGCAGTTTTTGCGAAGTCAGTTTGATCGGCGCTTGCGCCGTACCAATCGCCTTGAGCGCGCCGGACTGAACCGTAAAGCGCGTATCACTCCCCATGAACACCGTGGTTCCAGCCTCGATGGTTAGCATCGCACCGTTCTGCACGCTGATGTCGCTTGTTACGACAAAGGGGCTTTGCGTGGCCCGCCAAACCGTATCCGCAGTGATCGAACCGCCCACCTGTGTCTGCCCGTATACCATCGTAGCAAAGAGAGAGACGAGCGCCACAATGCACCAACGGTGCAACCGCAACGCCAATATACTTGTTTGAGTCATATCAATAGATAACTTCACTTTATCGATCCATGAAAACAGATTCAAAAGGGCGATCCCTGTTGATTTTGCGTCGCTGTCTGGGACTTTGTTAGCGCTTATCGTCTAGGCGGTGCAACTGCCTTGCACTTGCGGTTCGCCTCCCAATACTGCGGGCTTCCAGCGCAGGTTGAGTTGCCAGCGGCCTTCGTTGAACTGGCGGTCTACGGTGACCAGGCCGCCCAGGACCTTGACCCGGAGATCGACGGCGCTTTCGCTTACCGTGCCGTTCGGGAGGCTGACTTGTGCAACGGCGAAGACGTGCCAAAGCAGCAACCCGAGGAGGGCAGCGGCTTTGAGCAAGCGTTGGCGGAGGGTGGAGGGCATGGGGTGAAGGTGGGCTAATTGAGGCGCGGCCGCAGGTTATTGGGAGAGTTCAGGTGGGGTGGAATAGCGGCAGCCGGAAATCGGGTAAGCTGAAGACGCGCGTAAACAGGACGTCTCAGCCGGGCATAGGGCAGGGAGGCAAGTAGCAGGCGGGTTTCGGGAATGCGAGGATTTCATTGTCTTGGTTGGTCAGTTGTTGTCGTTGGTTGATTTGAGGTTAATTGGGGTCCCTGATTGTTACTTCAGCTCTTTTGAATCCGCCGACCGCCGTTGCTTTGGAACATGTAAGTCTCCAATTCGAGAAAACTCTTCATTCGAAAAGTCCACGTCTTCATATTTCGTTTGTTGCAGAACAAAACGTTCCAATGACAACGACCTGATGAACTTCCAATCTGAAACGCGGACACACTTTTCTATCCATAGCTCGCGTAACGAACTGGCACATGCTAGGCATGAGTAATCAAAGTCACCAACAACATTTTCTAAATGCACTTTTGCCAAATTCGGAGCGGCCTCAACCAAGCCCGCAAGGTCATGTACGCCACTACTGTAGTACAAGCCAAACCGTTCAAGACAAGGCATGGCGTTGGGAAACAATAAACCTTTACTTTTGACACGAATCAATTCGACATTGGTAATGCTTTCGGGAAGGTTAATCGACAGGTAGTCATCCCGACAATTCAGCGAAAACAACTGAAGCAATCGAAGAGATGACAGACATAAAAGATTGACACCGTCGAACCAATTGCAATACAACTCTTCCAAACGCTTAAAGTTTGTCAGATCAATCTCTACCTTTTCGCCCCGTAAAGACAAAACACGCGCATTGCAAATTTTGGAAAAGTTAAAACGCCTTACCCCCCCCCCTGTCAAGTCATGAAAATAGAATGAATCTAAAAAATTGAATCGCTCGACGAAATCGAGGTTGGGGAAATCATCTCCAGAAATATACAAACCGGAAACAATTCCTTTTTCGTGCAAATCTTTGGCGCAGTGATATGCATCATCAATTTTCGTCGGGTCGATCTTGACTAACGACGAATCGTGACATCTGAAATCGTCGGTTCGCTGAAAGACCGTTGAGTTGTTTCTCGCAAAAGCCATCACCTATCCCCCACGAATTCTTTTCCCAGGTGAGTTGATTATGTTGTGGGAATTACCACCGATCCCACTGCTTGCCTGAATCATCATATCCTCGGCAATGTACGAATTTTTATTATTCGCGAAATTCGCATGCCCGGAAAAGGTACATTTTCTTCCTTTGGATAATCTCTTTATTGATTTATTCATACGACTAGGGTCGCCTTTCCCTGAATAATGCGTTCCGTCATCGAATACCAAGAAATAGGCGCCAAACCCGTTATGTACTCCCACACCATTCTCACCAACGAAGTAGGTATGCGCATTAGCCACTTCAAGGTTGATGACGGGCGAGGCGCGAGTCTCAACACGGGTCTCGGCCACGCTGGCCCAGCGCTCGCCCTCGCCCTCTGCCCCCTTGAGCAGCAGCTTCCCACCCTTCTTGATCAGGATCGCATCGCGCCAGCCTTCGTGGGTCAGGAAGGGGTGGCCGTCCGTGGCGGTCAGCGTTTCGCCATTGTCCAGCGTCAGGTGCACCAGGCGCTGCTCGCGCTGGCTCATGAAGAGGTCGGTCACCTTCTCATACGAGAGGCGGCGATCGAGGCCGGACTCTTTTCCCTGGTCCTTCCATTCGGCCAGCGCCAGGACTTCGTCACCCGGCTTGAGTTTTCCGATCGGCTTTAGTTCGGCCTTGCCGGCTTGCGCATCGGCCAGGGTCGCACCGTCAGGCCGCACGTGCACCACGGTGTCCGGCGTGAAGCTGTTGAAGGCGTCAGCCGCGCCGGCCGCGCCCATGGCCATGCCGACCCACTTGCCGAATTTGCCGCAGGGATTGGGCAGCGGAATCATGCTCAGCAGACAATCCAGGGCGCAGTCCTTGAGGTTGTCGCCCCAGTTGATCTGGCCGCAATTAAGCAGGTAGTCGCCAACGCCGCTGATGATCATGCAGGTCGCCATACAGCGCAGGTAGTTCGCGACCAGGCACGGGATGATTTCGCCGCTCGGGTCGGTATAGGCGATCGGGTTGTGTTTCGCGTAGCCGTACAGGTTGATGCCGCCTTCGAAGCCGATCGGGTCGCGGCTGAGATAGCGAGCGGTCTCTGGATCGTAGTAGCGCCGGTTGTTGTAGTGCAGGCCGCTTTCCGCGTCGTAGTACTGGCCGGGGAAACGCAGGTTGTTGGTCACCGGCGCCGTGGCGGTCGTAGTCACCACGGCTTTGCCGAAGCCGTCGTAATCGCCTTTCCAGACGAGATTGCCGGCTTTGTCGGTCATCCGCAGCGGGGTGCCGTTTTGGTCGTTGTGGTAGTAGACGTAGCGTTTGACGTCTGCGCCGTTGACCGGGTCGGCGATGCGGGCGTAGATCGGGGCGGTGCTGTCTTCGTGCTCGGGGTGCCAGCCGTAGGTGACCAGGAGCTTGCCGGTGGCATCCACTTCGGCCAGCAGTCCGGTATCGGAGTACAGGTAGTAGGTGGTACTGCCATTGGCCAGGGTCTTGGAGAGACGCCGGTCGAAGGGGTCGTAGCTATAAGAGGCAATCAGATGACCCGCGCCGTCGAGCACGCGTTCGAGACGGTTGAGGGGGTCATAGTTGTAGGTCGTGGTGCGTGCAGGTTCGGTGAGACTGCTGTCGATTTTCTTGGTGAGGTTGCCGGCGACGTCGTAGTCGTAACTGAGGTTGCCGCGCTCGGTCAGTTGGTTGGCCGCGTCGTATTTCCAGGTTTTTCCGGACTGACGGGTGTCGGTGAGCCGGTTGCCTGCGGCGTCGACGGTGTAGCCTTCGTTCTTGCCGGAGAAGAAACCGCCGTCGATGCCGGTCAGGCGAAGGGCGTCGTCATAGCTGTAGTTGAGCGCGTTGCCGTCCTGCTTGGCCGCGGTGACTTCGTGCATGCGACCGTAGTTGTTTTCCAGTTCGAAGATCGTGGCCTTGCCTGGGGTGAGGACCTTGAGGTTGGTCATCATCAGCAGGCCGTCGTAGTCGAATTGCTGCTCGACGCCGCCCGGCAGGAGGACTTTCTTGCGGGCGACCCATTGGGTGTCGGTGACGGCGATGTCGCCTTCGTTCGGAATCTGGACGCGCTGCAGTTGCCCAGAGGCATCGTAGTCGTAGCTGACCGTGACGCCATCCGGGCCGGTGTAGCTCTTGAGCTGGTTGTTGGCGTGCCAGGCGTAGTCGTGGCTGAGCGAGAAGGCGCCGTAATTGACCGTCTCTTTGGCGAGGCGGCCAGCATCGTCGTAGCTGAGCGCGGCGCTGTGGATTCCATCGTTCCACGCAACGAGGTTGCTCTCTTCGTCGTAGTCGAAATGGGTGCTCCGCACCAGCGTAGCGTCGGCCTTGTAGTCTTTCTGGTCCGTGAGTTGCCCTTCTGCGTCCCATTCCGAAACGAATTTGGCGCCGGTGGCAAAGGTGGTTTCTTTGAGCCAGCCGTTATCGTCATAGCTGTAGAGCGTGGTCTTCCCCAGCGGGTCGGTCTCTTTGACCAGCAAGTCGCGACGGTCGTAGCTGAAGAGGGTCTTCTTCCCATTGGGGTCGATGACTTCGAGGGGGTTGCCGCGCAGATCGTAGACGTAACGGGTCGCATTGCCGAGCGGATCAGCTATCCGCGTGACTTCGCCGTGGCCGTTGTACTCATAACTGTAGGTCTTGCCGTTGGCGTAGGTCACCGTTTTGCGACGGCCCGCCGGATCATACGTGTAGTTTTCGACGCGCCCGTCCGTGCCATCGAGGTCGGTCTTGCGTTTGGTCTGGTTACGGTCGTTGAAGGCATATTTGCGTTCAAAGGTGGGGTATTGAATGCTCGATGCCTGGCGCAGCCCATAGTCGAGGCCATCCTCGGCCAGGTAGTTCATGGCGAAGACGGCGCCCGAGGCGTCGGTGGCTTGCGTCGGTCGTCCAGACAGGTCGTACTGGAAATCGGTGCCTTTGCCGGTCGCGTCCTTGATCGACGCCACACGCCCGCCTTTGTCGAAGCGGGTGACGAATTCGGCGCCATAGGGGTCAATTTGCTTGACGCCGCGATTCATCGCGTCATAGACGCGTTTGAACGCTTTCCCCCGCGCATCGGTTTCGCTGATCCGGTTGCCGACCTTGTCGTAGGTGTAACTCCGGATACGGCCCAGGGTATCGGTTTCCTTGGTCAGCTGTCCTTGGGCATCGACGTCATAACGGCTGATCTTCCCGGCAGGATCCGTGTATTGGAGCAGCGCGCCGGTGTGGCTAAAAACGTACTGCCGGTCTTTGCCTTCGGGGTCCGTCGTTTGGCTGGGTTGGCCGAGGGTGTTGTATCGGACTTGCCAGATGGCGTCCGGGGTCACCGTACCGTTGGCTTCGGTACCGCCTTTGCGGGTTTCCTGGGTGATCTGGCCGGCGCTGTCGCGAACATACTCGGTGATGCGTTGTTCGGGTAGGCCAAGCGCTTCGGTCATCTTGGTGCGATTGCCCTTGGCGTCGTACTCGTAGGCGGTCTTGACGCCGAGTTCGTCGGTTTCACTCAGGACACCGCCGTGCAGGCTGGAGTAGCTGGCGCGGGTGGTGGCGCCATCGGGAAAGACGGTTTTGACGACGTTGCCAAATTCGTCCCGGATCGTTTCAAGTTTGCGTCCGAGCGCGTCAATCTGGATCGTGCTGCGCGTGGCGGTGTCGGTCGCGCCTTTTTTGTAGTCGGTCTTGCCGTTGATGTCTTTGCGGATGACGACGCCGTCGGCGTCGTACCAGGTTTCTTCGATGCGGCTGCCGTCCGCTCCGGCCGGGCCGGTGACGCGGACGTAGAACTGTTTCTTTGTTTTGTCGTAGTCGTAGACGTAGGTG
>JBBQAT010000031.1:0-33924 GCA_038316625.1 Burkholderiales bacterium | reverse complement strand
TTCAGCCGGGAAACGACGAACACGGCCTGAGAAAACACCGAGGCCGGGTACATCGCCTTCTTCGCTATGGTCAAACAGCATTTGCTGGCCGATACAGATACCGAGAAAGGGTTTGTTCTTCGCCGCGTCAAGCACCGCCTGGCGCAAGCCGCGTGAATCAAGCTCGTGCATGCAGTCGGGCATGGCACCCTGACCGGGGAAAACCACGCGATCAGCCGCTGCAACTACGGCTGGATCAGCGGTAACGACCACTTCGCGCCCGTCGGCCACATGCACCAGTGCTTGCCAGACCGAACGCAGATTGCCCATACCGTAGTCGATGACGGCAATCGTTCCCGCAGCTGAAGCCATCAGAGCGTTCCCTTGGTGGAAGGAATACTGCCCTCGGCGCGAAGATCGGGCTCAACGGCCATGCGCAAGGCACGGCCAAAGGCCTTGAACACGGTTTCGGCCTGATGGTGCGCGTTAACGCCGCGCAGGTTGTCGACATGCACGGTCATCAGCGCATGGTTGACCAGCCCCTGGAAAAACTCGCGGCACAAATCAACGTCAAATGCTCCGATCATGGCGCGCGTGAATTCAACGCCAAACTCCAGCCCGGGGCGACCCGAAAGATCGATCACCACGCGCGACAAGGCCTCGTCGAGCGGCACATAGGCATGGCCGTAACGGCGCAAACCCTTTTTGTCGCCCAGCGCCTTAGTGAGCGCCTGACCCAGTGTGATGCCGATATCCTCGACCGTATGGTGCGCGTCGATATGCAGATCGCCTTGCGCCTCGACCTCAAGGTCGATCATCCCGTGACGTGCCACCTGATCAAGCATGTGATCGAGAAAGGGAACGCCGGTGGCGAATTTTCCCTGGCCAGTGCCGTCGAGATTCAGACGCACCGTAATCCGGGTTTCGAGGGTATTTCTGCTAATCTCGGCTTGCCGCATGTCATTTCCGTCGAAAGATGGCATTGAACCCGGTTCGAGCCTGCAAGGCCAAACAGACCGCCTCGAACCAACAGTCTTGCATGATACCATTTCAAGCTTCTGCTGCACCTGACCTTGCGAGCCGCCATGAGCCACTACTGGAGCACCCTCGTTCACAGCCTGACCCCCTACGTTCCGGGAGAACAGCCCAAGCTGTCCAACCTGGTCAAGCTGAATACCAACGAAAATCCCTACCCGCCGTCGCCGCGCGCCGTCGCCGCAATGCAGGCCGAACTCGGCGCTGATGGAGCGAACCTGCGCCTCTACCCCGATCCTAATTCGGACCGTTTCAGGACAGCCGTCGTCGCTCACTTTGCCGAGTGTGCATTGACCCCGGCGCAGATCTTTGTCGGCAATGGCTCTGACGAAGTGCTGGCGCACGCTTTCATGGCCTTGCTCAAGCACGAAGCGCCGATCCTCATGCCGGATATCAGCTACAGCTTCTACCCGGTGTATTGCGGGCTCTACGATGTGGAGCACATCTCCATTCCGCTCGGCGAACACTTCGACGTCCGCGTCGACGACTATGCGCGTGAAAATGGCGGCATTATCATCGCCAACCCCAATGCCCCAACGGGCCATCTGCTGCCGCTATCTGAGATCGAGCGCCTGGTCGCCGGGCATCCGAAATCCGTAGTGGTCATCGATGAAGCCTATGTCGACTTTGGCGGGGAAACCGCTATAGCGCTGGTTAACGCCTACCCGAACCTGCTGGTCATCCGCACCCTCTCCAAGTCGCACTCACTGGCCGGATTGCGTGTCGGCTATGCCGTCGGTAATGCGGCGCTGATCGAAGCATTGGAACGGGTAAAGAACAGCTTCAACTCCTATCCGCTGGACCGCCTCGCCATCGTCGGCGCCGCCGCCGCCATGGAGGACAAGGATCACCTTGAAAATACCCGGCAGGCGGTGATGAAAAGCCGTGCCACGCTGGTCGCCGACCTTGAACGCCTTGGCTTCGACGTTTTGCCGTCGGCGGCAAACTTCATTTTTGCCCGTCATCCGCAACACGATGCCGCGCAACTCGCGGCCGATCTTCGCCAGCGCAAGATCATCGTCCGCCACTTCAAGCTGCCGCGCATTGACCAGCACCTGCGCATTACCATTGGCACCGATGCGCAGTGCCAGGCGCTGGTCGACGCGCTGCGGGAAATCCTCGGCTAAGCTCCGCCGGCAATACTCATGCGCGCCACCCTTGCCGCGCTAATACTGAGTCTGGCCGGGCTGGCCGCTTGCAGCACGCTCAGCCCGGGTACGCCGCCCGACAAGTGGAGCTACCCGCTCGAAGCGCGGCGTCTACCGCGCCCGTCCAGCACAGCGGCGACGCCCCACCCGACGGCGGCAGACGCCTCCCGCGTTTTGCAGCAGACCACCTTCGGCCCCCGACCGGATGAAATCGATGCACTCGCCCGTTCCGATTTCAACAGCTGGCTCAGCGCGCAGTTCGAGACGCGGCAAACGCTGTTCCTGAACGATATCGAGCCCGAACACCTCAAGCTCGAAAAGGGCAAGAACCTCAATCAGGAACTGTTCTTCCGAACCTTCTGGAAACATGCCGCGACGGCACCGGATCAGCTGCGCCAGCGCATGGCTTTTGCCCTCTCGGAAATCTTCGTCATCTCGTTTGAAGGCATGCTTGACGTCAAGATCCGGGGCGTCGCCTCCTACTGGGACATGCTCGGGCGAAATGCCTTCGGCGATTTTCGTACCCTGCTCGACGAGGTCAGCCGCCATCCGATGATGGGCATTTACCTCTCGCACCTGAAGAACCAGAAGGAAGACCCGGCCAAAGGCCGCGTTCCCGACGAGAACTTCGCGCGCGAAGTCATGCAGCTTTTCTCGATTGGCCTCTATGAACTGAACATCGACGGCACGCTCAAGCTCAGGGACGGCAAGCCTATCGAAACCTACGACAACGAGGACATCACAGGGCTGGCCAAGGTCTTCACCGGCTTCTCCTACGGTGGCCCCGGATTAACGGACCCGCACTTTCACAATCAGGGCCTTGAACCGCGCTGGGATATCCTGCCGATGAAGGGCTATCCGAAATTCCACTCGGCGAACCAGAAAAGCTTCCTCGGCACCATCATCAAACCACAGGCCATTTCCGATCCTGAGGGCGACCTGAAAAATGCCATCGACCGCCTGTTCAATCACCCGAACGTCGGTCCTTTCTTCGGCAAGCAGCTGATCCAGCGGCTGGTCACCAGCAACCCCAGCCCGGCCTATGTCAAGCGGGTCGCGCTGGCATTCAACGACAACGGCGTCGGCGTTCGCGGCGACATGCAGGCGGTGATCCGCGCCGTCCTGCTCGATCCCGAGGCGCGGCAGAGCAATTCCGACAACTCAGGCAAACTGCGCGAACCCGTCCTGCGCCTGTCGCAATGGATGCGCGCCTTCAATGCCCGCTCGGCGTCGGGCGATTTTCTCATCGGCAACACCGACAATCCGGGTTTCTCGCTAGGACAAAGCCCGCTACGCTCGCCGACTGTTTTCAATTTCTATCGCCCAGGCTACGTCCCGCCCGGCACCGCCATGGCCCGCGCCAATCAGGTGGCGCCGGAGATGCAGATCGTCAGCGAAAGCTCGGTTGCCGGCTATGCGAACTTCATCCAGACCACCATCGAAGCCGGCGTCGGACGCGCCGAGGGCGGCAAGCGAGACGTCCAGGCCGACTACAGCACGCAACTACCCCTCGCGGATTCGCCCGAAATATCCGTCGATGCGCTCGATCTGTTGCTCACTGGCAAGCGACTTTCCGTCGCCAGCCGAACGCGCATCGTCGACGCCGTCACGGCGATCAGCCTGCCCGCCAACAAACCAGCCAATGCCGAAGCCGCCAAACGCAACCGCGTCCGGCTCGCCGCCCTGCTGATCATGGTGTCACCCGACTATCTGGTGCAGAAATGAGCAACGCCTCCCGCCGTGAATTCCTGCGCCGCGTCGGTGCCCTCGGCCTGCTCCGGGCCGTCGCACCACTTGGCCTGCAGCTGGCCGGCATCGGCGCGGCGTCGGCCGCCAACGCGCCGGAAGACTACCGCGCATTGGTCTGCCTGTTCATGATGGGCGCCAACGATGCGCATAACACCATCGTTCCTTACGACCAGGCGTCCTACGATACCTACGCCACTGCACGAACCTCGATTGCCCTGCCGCGCGAGACCCTGTTGCCGATTCACCCAATCAACAATATTGGCGGACGCGAGTTGGCGCTGCACCCCGCGCTGATGCCCCTGCATAACCTCTTCGAACGCCGACAGGCAGCGATCCTCGCCAACGTCGGCCCGCTGCTCGTCCCGATCAAGGACGCTGCGACGTTCAAGAACACGAGCATTGCGCGCCCACCCAAGCTCTTTTCGCACAACGACCAGCAAGCTATCTGGCAGGCCTTTTCGCCGGAAGGCGCAAAGCTCGGCTGGGGCGGTCGTCTGGCCGACCTGCTCAGTGCGCGTAACGGCAAACACATGTTCACGGCCATTTCCACCTCGGGCAACGCCGTTTTTCTTGCCAGCGACAAGACGATCCAGTACCAGATTTCCAACAGCGGTGCCATCGGCTTCAACCGCTCGACGGCGAATCAACTGTTTGGCTCGGCCAAAGGCGCGGAGGCCTTACGCGCTCAAATCGCCATGGCCGGCGACGATCTGTTGCAGAAGGAATACGCCGGCGTCGTCAATCGCTCAATTGACGCACACGGCTTGGTTTCCGCCGCCCTCGCCAGGCTCCCCGAAACCGACCCGCGCCTCGCGCTGCCCGCCGATCTGGCGCAACAACTGCGCATCGTCGCGCGCATGATCGGCGTGCGCGACGATGAAAACATCCAGCAACGCCGGCAAGTGTTTTTCGTTTCGCTGGGCGGTTTCGACACGCACGATCACCAACTCGGCAAACAGGCCGAACTGCTAAGCTCGGTCGCCAGTTCAATCGCCTATTTCCAGCAGAGCATGGAAAACCTGGGCATCGCCAGAAACGTAACGCTGTTCACCGCCTCGGATTTCGGCCGCGCCCTGCTCTCCAACGGCGACGGTTCCGACCACGGCTGGGGCGGACATCACTTTATCGTCGGCAGCGCCGTGCAGGGCGGAAATATCTATGGGCAATTCCCCGATGTTGCCTTGAACACGACAACCGACATCGGCAACGGCCGCCTGCTGCCGACCACGGCGGTCGACCAGTATGCCGCCACGCTGGCACGCTGGATGGGCGTCTCGAACGCCGACCTGCCGCTCGTGCTGCCCAACATCGGCAATTTCAGTCAGCGCGATCTGGGATTCATGGCGGCGATCTGAAGAAAGAAGCGAGCTTTCGGAGTATCGGGGGGCCGGAGCCTGATTTCAGATTAGAGCTTTGCCGAATAAAGAGCCGGCTAAATGGCGCGACTTCCGATTCTCTTGCGGCGGCGTGGCAATCCAAAATTGATGGTGGTCGCTAACTCGCCTGTCTCAGACCGACCCAAACCGTCCAGTCAGGCTTATGAATAGCGGTCGTTCCAACGTTCAAGGCCAGCGGGGCTACGCGGCTTTATCGCGTAACCCCCACCCTGTGCCGCAGGGTTTGGCGTCTTAAACACGACTATTGCCCATTCATCATTTGCAGATATCGAGCAATGGGCCGTGGAATTCTTGAATTGATCGATGGGTGATGCAAGCCAATGTTGGCTTTAGTTCACCAGACAAACGGGAAACATCAACCAGAGCATAAGTGGGTTTGTTTCCTCCAAGGATGTACACCATGTACCGTGAGGGCATGGACTCTCTCGGCGCCTTATAGCTGGCGTGTGATACGGCATATTCGAAACTTTCCACCTCGCGAATCACATCCGTGTTGTTCTTGACGAAATCGATGACTTGACCCCAATCCTTCTTCTCTTGGTCTGTAATAGTCACCGTGCATATACCTTCACCTTTATCGCAGGATTCCTGCAATTTCAGGCCTTGATCTTTACAAGCGGCCATGTCGGTGTTTGTCTTAGCACTTGCCATGCATTTTTGCCATTCACGCATAGCAGCCTGTCGGCATTCGATGCATCGATTTTCCGCGAATGCGGATATTGAGGAAAATATCCAGATAAGGAAGATCACTACGGCTTTGATTTTCATATCGAAAGCTTTCTTTCTGTTCAACTATTACAACCGACCGTGAGCGGACTCGTTTCCGAACGAACCACGCCACACTGTATAAGCCCAAAGATAAGATAAATCATCGGTTAATAGCATCTACAATGAATGCAGACGGGCTGATTGTGTTATCAACATTCGCTCCGCATTCTCGATGGTTCAATCGGTCAACCACAAAAACTTGCGTACCGAGAACAGCCCCCGAGCGCCGGTCGGTTAGCGTAATCTGGTAGCGGATAGCCCCTTGGTATATTGGAGCTTTACGATGCTCAGCAGGCTTATCTACATCGACAAACGCCACGACGTCGGCGCTAAGATGGTCGACCCCGTAGTAAGGCTGATTCGTTCCGCGAGCCGGGAAATGATAGTAGGGCGCAGATGGATTGATCAACGCAGCCCCCGCACCATCGCCAGCGCGGCGTTCCGTGAACTCGAAAACGGCTTCCTTTGTCGCTTCAGTGGAGATATGTTTGGTGAACCTGCCAACACCGAGAGTACGTCCATTTGCGTCCAACTCAACACCTAAAACGCCCGACGCCCCGTAAACACGCTTTGGATCAGAATCGAAGGCAATCGACCTCACCGGAGCCGCAGGCTTTTCCAACAGCCTGACCCCCACATCTTTGCATAGGGCCTCGTACAAGCGTTTGTCCACCGCTGATGCATAGATCGGTTTGCCAGGGCTAAGCCAAAGTATTGCAATGGTTACCAGAATAAGCGTAAAAACCGTGCCAGCTATATGCGCAAGTGGCACACCAGCACCATTTGGAGAAACATCCGCCTGATTGAAGTACCTTAACTCTCTGGCAATGCTGACGACAACCTTATACACATAATAAATACCAGCGATCAAAACAAACGGCCACCCCCCAAAAGCAAACATATAGCCTAGACCCAGCATAGCGTTGGAGGACAGGATGTGAAGGAACAGCCACAAACCGAAGTAAAAAATCCAAGTCGTCGCCAACGCAAAGGGAGGAGCCGGCATGTTGGCATGCGCCTTCTTGTGCATGCCAACAACGCAAAATCCGACGAGAAATACCGCCGCTGGAAGCAGCAAATTAATGCCTGTCTCGACAAGAAAATTGACAAAGGGATGGAAGGCACGGGCAGCTGCGTCGGTGACAAAAAGCGCACTCAGTAATCTGCTCGGCGTCAGAACTACGTTTGCCAAAGCTGCCAATGCCAGCGCCAAATTTATCAGTCGGAACATTGCTCGTCCTTAGCATAATTCACGAATCAAGCGAACCCGATGAGTCGATCAATGAATTGAATCCATCCCATTATGCATGCCGAATCGCTTACGCGAAAAGGAAATTGAGCAGATGGTCACCACGACACAAGCCAAATGGCTTCCGTGATTTTAGACGCAATTCAGATGGTTCGAACGAACGCTATTGGGTAGAAATCTCACCATCCGGTTTTGTCCGATCTCTACCGATCCGTAATCATGCTCCCCAACGCCATTTCGCCTTCATCTCCCGCCGTCTAACCCGGATGTCCGCCTCCGCTCACGGCCTCAGGCTCACCTCCGCCGCCCCGGCCGTCAGCTCCAGTGTCACGCTGCCATCGGAGGCCTGCCGCCAGTTCTGCGCGCCGACAAGCTCTCTCACCGGGAATCCCGGTTCAAGTTGCAGTACCACCGGAGCGCTGAGGGTCGCACGCACGCTCAGACCTTGAGCGTTACGTACGCCCTCCACACTGATCGGCTGACTGGCCTTGAGCGTGAGCGGACCGGCCAGACTTTTCGTCTCGACCAGCGCGAAGCGCAGTGCGTCGCCTTGCGTCGCAAAACAGGCGGCCATACCGGAGAGTTGCCAGCCCGCCGCGTCGACCTGCTGTTCGACTTCGCGCGCCATGAGCACGATTTCCTCAACCCCCTGCCCTGCAAGCCGCATGGCGTGGCCTTTTACAGCGGGTATGCCCTGCGAGGCAGGTAATACGCCACTCTCGGAGGCATGCCATGGATAGAGCAGCGTCAGGAAGTCCTGCTGTCTGGAGCGGGCCACCGTCTCGGCCGTGACGTGCCATTCGTTCGGCATCTTCGCCTGATAGCTGGCGATCACCGGCGGATCAAAGGCATCGGTCTGACTGAAACGCAGTGAGCCAACCGCCGGTGCGATGAAGCGCACGGTCAGGCGCGCATCGCCCTGGCTCTGGATGATTTCGTTGCGCTCTGGCACAAGCGCCATCGGGCTGCGCGCATGCAGTCGCCACTGAAACTGCACGGCGTCTGGCGCGGCATCCTCGTCGAGAATCACGAAGTAGCGGCGGTTTACGAAGAAGATGTGGCGAAGCGCCCGCTCGGCGCGTGAGCCGTAGGCACGTTGCGCGTCACCGCTGGCGAAGCCGAAGCTCGCGCCGTCGACGTAGCGCGTGATCTTTCCGGTGGCCGTCTCGTCCTTGACGCGCTGGCCCTCGCCGCCAAACAGGATGGCGTTCTTGGCTTTGGTTTGACGGGTCCAGCCCGCGTGGTGGGGGCTACCGTAAAACTCGCGGTAACCGGAGCTGATCGCCAGCGGTTGCCCGAAGGCGTTCAGCACGAAGCTGTTCTGGTCCGAGAAGGCATGGCTAGCGGCACCCTGCGGGCTGGAGCGAAAACCGAGCATGATGTCGCTGACGGCATCGCCCAACCTGGAATGCATGGTGACCACGCCAATGTCGTCGAAGTAGCGGCTCTGCGGCAAATCTGCGAGCGCGGCTTCCGGCAGTTTCGCCTGGCTGTTGCGGAAGCGTTGCAGGACCGAATCGATGGCGTCGTAGCTGTAGTAGCTAAAAGCGGTCGGCGGCTTCTGCTTCAACGCCCGTGCGAAGGCCTGCGGGTACGGGTCAGCATTGAGCGTGGCGAATTTCTCCATCATCAGGGCGATGCTGCCGTTCGGCGGCATGATGTTGGTCAAATCTCCAAACGACGAACCGCCGTAGGGCATCAAGCCATACACGCCGAAATACGCCGTGTTGCGCCAAAAGGGGCGTTGCAAAGGCTCATTGAAACCGAGCAACGCCATGCCTTCCAGAAACCGCAGATGCTGCGTAATGCCCGTTGACCAGTAATTCAGCCCTTCGGCCCAGCCACCAGCCGGCCCGCCCCAGACGGGAAACTGGCGCTGATAGTACTCGTAGCTCCAGGCCAGCCAGCCGGGGGCATCCTTCGCTTCGTGATACAGCGCCAGCCCGCCCTGACCCAGCGTAGAAATGAAGCGCATCGGATGGCTCAGCCCATCATCGGCCGGCGTTGGCCGCATCAGGCTGAACTTGGGTTGAACCTGCGCGGCCAGCACCTCCATGCGAGCGATCAGCGCCTTGCTGATGAGCACACGCTCCTCCGGCGTGAGCGCGGAATAGGCCCAGTCATAGGCAAAGATCATCGGACGTAGCGACTGGATGAAAAGCTCATCGTTGGTGCGGTAAGTTTCACGGCCAATCGACCAACTGGCCAGATGCATCAGCCAGCGCGCCGCTTCTCGGCCATAGGCTGGGTCTTCGGTGATCAGCCAGGCCAGCGCGTAACGCTGCGCCCACGCCGCCGTGTCATTGGCCGCCTTGTAACCCGACTGCCAGAGCCGGGTTTCTTCCGGCGTACCGTTTTTTACTGCACGCGGTTCGGGGATCAACGCCTTGTTGTCCAGCGGCGGCAAGGCCTGCTTTGTCAGCAGGGGACCATCAGGCTGTAACGGGAGTGTCTTGAGGAACTCGCGCAATGCCGGCAAATCGGCTGGTCGCACAAGCAGGCGTGGATGCGCGTTGTCGAGTTTCGCATTGAATTGCGCAACCCGCGCCGCGACCCGTTCGCCATCGCTTTGCGCCAGTGAAAATGCTGGTAGCACGACCAGCAGCAGGATGAGCTTTTTCATCGACAAAGCTTAACCCAGCGCCGTATCCAGCACCATCATCAGGGCAAAACGAGGTCTCGTGCTGCACCGTGCCGACGGCCAAAATTCGCCAGCGATGATCGCGTGAGCAATTTTTGGCGGCGCGGAGACCGGGTTCACACTTGAGCTGCGACCGAAAGCGCGGCCTCTAAAATTGCCATTCCTTCGTCGAGCACCGTATCGGAAATGGTCAGCGGCAGCATCAGGCGCAGGACGTTGCCGTAGATTCCACAGTTGAGCAGCAGCAGCCCGCGCTTGGCGGCTTCGGCTTTGAGCGCGTTGGCAATTTCGGGGGCCGGTCGGTGCGGATCGCCGGCGTGGCAAAACTCGACGGCGGTCATGGCACCCAGGCCGCGCACTTCGGCGATGCAGTCGAAGCGTGATTGCAGTGCGCCAAGTCGCGCGCGGGTCATCTC
The DNA here is from genome assembly GCA_038316625.1 of Burkholderiales bacterium. Taxonomy (GTDB): domain Bacteria; phylum Pseudomonadota; class Gammaproteobacteria; order Burkholderiales; family Rhodocyclaceae; genus Propionivibrio. Next base: position 23,542 of record JBBQAT010000031.1, on the reverse strand, counting down.
CCCGAGCGCCAAAGCGCGGGCGCAGAGCTTCTCCTCTTCGATGACGTCGAGCACGGCCAACGCGCCAGCGACGGCCATCGGATGGCCGGCGTAAGTCGAGCCGAGACCGCCGGGAACGGCGGCGTCCATGACCTCGGCCTTGCCGATGATCGCCGACAGCGTCAGTCCGCCACCCAGGCCCTTCGCCATGGTGATGATGTCCGGTTCGACACCGGAATGCTCAATGGCGAACATTTTTCCGCAGCGCGCTGCACCGGTCTGTATCTCGTCGACAACGAGCAGGATGCCGTGCTGGTCGCACAACACACGCAGACGCTGGAGGAATTCCGGCGGTGCCGGCAGGTAGCCGCCTTCACCCTGTACCGGTTCGATGAAAATCGCGGCGACGCGGGCGGCTTCGATATCGTTCTTGAAAATCTTTTCCAACCCGGTCATGGCGTCATCGATGCTGATGCCATGCAGCGCATTGGGATAGGGCGCGTGGAAGACTTCCGGCGGGAACGGACCGAAGCCAATTTTGTACGGGTCAACCTTGCCGGTCAGCGCCAGCGTGAACATGGTGCGGCCGTGAAAAGCGCCGTTAAAGGCGATGATGCCGCTGCGTCCGGTGGCGGCGCGCGCGATCTTGACGGCGTTTTCAATGGCCTCGGCACCGGTGCTCATGAAGAAGCTCTTCTTCGACGTCGCGCCGGGTGCCAGCTTGTTCAGGCGTTCGGCCAGTTCGACGTAGGATTCGTAAGCGACGACCTGAAAACAGGTATGGGTGAATTTCTCGAGCTGCTGACGAGCCGCTTCCACGACGCGCGGGTGGCGATGCCCGGTATTGACGACCGCAATGCCGGCGCAGAAATCGATCCAGCGGCGACCTTCGACATCCCATATCTCGGCGTTCTCGGCACGTTCGGCAAAGACGCCGTGCGCTTGCGCAACGCCGCGCGGCAAGGCGGCCGAACGGCGCGCCATCAGGGCGGCGTTGGTTTGCAGATGCATGTCAGTCATGGAATTCATGTGCAGTTCTCCTGTTTAACGAATAATGTTTTGTAAGCACCTAGCAAAATGACCACGCCAATCCCCTCCCCTTCAAGGGGAGGGTTAGGGTGGGGATGGGGAAAATCGTGTGATTTCACAACTACCCCATCCCCATCCCGGCCTTCCCCTTGAAGGGGAAGGGGAAAAACGACGGCATCTGAATAGTTACGATGCCTTTCAAATTCCGGCGATGCAGACGTATTTGATTTCGAGGTAGTCATCGAGGCCGTGGCGCGATCCTTCGCGGCCCAGGCCCGACGATTTGACGCCGCCGAAAGGCGCGATCTCGGTCGAAATCATTCCGGTGTTCACGCCGACCATGCCGTATTCGAGGGCGTCCGAAACCCGGAAGATGCGTCCGACGTCGCGTGCGTAAAAGTAGGAGGCGAGGCCGAACTCGGTATCGTTGGCCATGTGGATGGCTTCGGCTTCGTCCTTGAAACGGAAGAGCGGGGCGACCGGGCCGAAGATCTCTTCGCGTGCCATGCGCATGTCGGGCGTGACGTTGGCGAGTATCGTCGGCTCGTAGAAGGAGTGGCCCAGAGCATGTGGTTTGCCACCGCAAAGGATGCGTGCGCCCTTGGCAACGGCATCGGCAACCAGTTCCTCAACCTTGGAAACGGCCGGCTGATCGATCAGCGGCCCCTGCGTGACGCCGGCTTCAACGCCGTTGCCGACCTTTAGCTCGGCCACGGCCTTGGCCAGCTTTTCGGCGAAGGCGTCATAGACGGCGTCCTGTACCAGCAGGCGGTTGGCGCACACGCAGGTCTGACCCGCGTTGCGGTATTTGGAAGCCATTGCGCCGACGACGGCGGCGTCGAGGTCGGCATCGTCAAAGACGATGAACGGGGCGTTGCCGCCGAGTTCCATCGAAAGCTTCTTTACGGTGGGCGCGCATTGCGCAATCAGCAGCGCGCCGATTTCGGTCGAGCCGGTAAAGGAAAGTTTTCGCACGATTGGATTGGCGCAGATTTCGTCGCCGATGGCCTTGGCCGAGCCGGTGACAACGTTGAAGACGCCCTTCGGAATCCCTGCGCGTTCGGCCAGTTCGGCCAGAGCGAGGGCTGAATAAGGCGTCTGGGAGGCAGGTTTGACGACCATGGTGCAGCCAGCCGCCAGGGCGGCACCGGCCTTGCGCGTGATCATTGCGGCAGGAAAGTTCCAAGGCGTGATCGCCGCACAGACGCCGACCGGACCACGCGTGACCAGGAGACGCCGATCCGCGCCGTTGGGCGGAATGATTTCGCCATAGGCGCGCTTGCCTTCTTCGGCAAACCATTCCAGAAAGTTGGCGGCGTAGGCAATTTCACCCTTCGCTTCGGCCAGCGGCTTGCCCTGTTCGGAGGTCATGATCAGCGCCAGATCGTCCTGATTGGCCATCATCAGTTCGTACCAGCGGCGCAGCAGCTTGGCACGTTCCGCAGCAGTTTTCGCCCGCCAACCCGGTAGCGCGGCATCGGCGGCGTCGATGGCACGCCGGGTTTCCGCGCCGCCCATTCTTGGGATGGTGCCGAGCGTTTCGCCGGTCGCCGGGTTGCGTGTAACGATGACTTCAGCCTGATCGGCATCCAGCCACGCCCCGTCGACGTAGCAGCGCTGGCGGAAGAGCGTGGTGTCCTTGAGGTTCAGCATGTTCGATATCCTTTGAAAAATCGTTGGAATGCCTATCGTATATCGCTGCGCAGACGTTCGGAGCGCCGCCGCAGCCATTCCAGCGTAACCAGCATCAGGGTCGAGAGCACTGTGAGGATCGTCGCGACGGCGGCAATCGTTGGGCTGATGTTTTCGCGAATGCCCGAGAACATCTGGCGCGGCAGCGTCGTTTGCTCGGGGCCGGCGAGGAAGAGCGTGACGACGACTTCATCGAACGACGTGCCGAAGGCGAACAGGCCGCCGGAGATCACACCTGGGGCAACCAGCGGCAGCGTGACCTTGAAGAAGGCCGTCAGCGGGTTGGCGCCGAGGCTGGCGGCAGCGCGCACCAAGTTGAAGTCGAAACCCTGCAATGTGGCGGACACGGTGGTGATGACAAAGGGGACACCCAGCGCGGCATGAACCAGGATCAGCCCGAGGTAGCTGCTGGACAGCCCGATCGGCGCAAAAACCAGATAGGTGGCGACGCCGACGATGACCACGGGAACGACCATCGGCGAGATCAGGATCGACGTCAGCAAGGCCTTGCCCGGAAAGTCGATGCGCGTCAGGCCGACGGCGGCCGGGGTGCCGAGCGCCATGGCCAGGATCGTCGCAAACGGCGAGACGATGCAACTGTTCATGAACGCGTGCTGCCAGGCCGGCGAAGTCAGGAATTCCTCGTACCATTTCAGCGAGAAACCGGACATCGGATAGAGCAGGAAGGAGTCCGAATTGAACGACAGCGGTGCGATGACCAGAATCGGCAGCATCAGGAAAACCAGCACGAGGCCGCAGATCACGCGGAAGGCGTAGTACCAGACACGTTCGAGCGGGGTGGCGTAGGAGGCGATCATTTCAGGTTTCCTTTTTAGCGTGCCTTGGAGGCGATGTCCTGATTGCCGACCAGACGCGTGTAGATCATGTACAGCACCAGCGTCGCCCCGAAGAGGATCGCCGAGAGCGCAGCGGCCATGCCCCAGTTAATCGTCTGGTTGGTGTAGAAGGCGACGAAGTAGCTGGCCATCTGTTCCTTAGGGCTGCCGAGCAGCGCCGGCGTGATGTAGTAGCCCATGCACAGGATGAAGACCAGCAGGCACCCGGCACCGACACCGGGCAGGGCCAGCGGGAAATAGACTTTCCAGAAGCTGCGCAGCGGCGGGCAACCGAGCGACAGCGCCGCGCGCACGTAGGTCGGCGAAATGCCTTTCATCACGCTGTACAGCGGCAGGATCATGAAGGGCAGCAGGATGTGCACCATGGCGATATAGACGCCGGTGCTGTTGAAGACGAGTTGCAGCGGATGATCGGTAATGCCCATGGCCATCAGCGCCTGATTGACCAGACCTTCGCTTTGCAGCAGCACCAGCCAGGCCGCGACGCGCACCAGGATCGACGTCCAGAAGGGCAGGACGACGAAAATCATCAGCACATTGGCGATGCGCGGCGGCTGCGTGGCCATCAGGTAGGCCAGCGGGAAACCGAGTAGCAGGCAGAAAAAGGTGACGACAGCCGACATGCCGAAGGTGCGCTTGAGTACATTGACGTAGATGGCTTCGTCTTCATCGGCCTGCACGATGTGGCCCTGATCATCGTATTTGCGGTCGACCGAGGCGAGCAAGTAACGGGCGGTGTAGGGCGACGCGTTGCGCGCCAGATAGATCCAGGTGGCGGTCTCGCCCCAGCGTTCGTCGGCGGCGATCAGCGCCTCGCGCGCGGAGCTTCCCGGTTCGACCGGCATCGCCTTGGCTGTACGCATCATCAGCGTACGAAAACCGGGGAGTTCCATGTTCAGGCGCTTTGCGGCACTCGCAAAGACCGGCGTACCCTTGATCTTGCCGACCTCGTCGGCGAACGAGGCGAAGATGGCATCGTCCGGTGCGGCCTTGCCGTCCCAGGTGCGCAGCAGCACGCTGGTGGCCGGGAAAGCCTCGACGATTTCCGGGTTGTCGACGCTGCGCTTGAGCAGGGCGGCAATCGGCCAGATGAAAGTCAGTAGCAGAAACAAAACCAGCGGCAGGATCAACGCGCCGTACTTGAGCTTCTTCATCCGCTCGGCGCGGCTCAGTTGCTCTTTCAGCGAAACTGTCTTCCCGGTGCTCATGGTCTCAGTCATCGTTGCAGTCAGGTTGGTCATGCGGTGATCTCAAAACAAAACGGCAAATCGGAAAACAGGAAAGTGCGAACCACAAAGACACCAAGTTCACCAAGGTTGCACCAAGTTTTCTCCATGTGTTTCTTGGTGAAACTTGGTGTCTTTGTGCCTTGGTGGTAAAGCTCTATTCTTGCTTCTCTACTTCGCGGCCCAGGCGTTGAAGCGCTGTTCCAGATCCTCGCCGTGCTCAACCCAGAACTGGGTGTTGCTGGCCAGCGCGCCCTTCATGTTCTGCGGGGCGGTTGGCAGTTCGGGGACGATCATCTTGTCGACCAGCGCCGTGCCCTTCAGGTTGGTCGGGCCGTAGGGAATCTCGCCGGCAAAGACTTTCTGGTTTTCCGGCTTGCTGGCGAAGGCGATGAATTTGTAGGCTTCGTCCTTTTTCGGCGTGCCGACCGGAATGCCCCAGGAGTCAAAGTCGTAGATGTTGTTGGTCCACACGATCTTGAGATTCTTGCCTTCCTTCTGTGCCGTCGCGATGCGGCCGTTGTAGGCGGTGGTCATGACGACGTCGCCGGCAGCAAGCAGTTGTGGTGGCTGGGCACCGGCTTCCCACCACTGAATATTCGCTTTGAGCTGGTCGAGCTTCTTGAAGGCGCGTTCGACGCCGGCCTTGGTGCCGAGTTGCTTATACACATCGGCCGGCTTGACGCCGTCGGCGATCAGCGCGAATTCGAGTGTGAACTTGGCGCCCTTGCGCATGCCGCGCTTGCCGGGAAATTTTTTCGTATCCCAGAAATCGTTCCAGTTGGCGGGCGGTGTTTTCATCGTATCGCCGTTATAGGCGATGATCGTCGACCAGACGAAAACGCCGATGCCGCATTCGCTTAGCGCAGCGGGAAGAAAATCGGCTTTCGGGCCAATCTTGCTCATGTCGAGCTTTTCGTACAGGCCTTCTTCGCAGCCACGGGCGAGTTCGGGGGATTCGACTTCGACGACGTCCCACGAGACGTTCTTGGCTTCGACCATGGCCTTGATCTTGGCCTGTTCGCCGTTGTATTCGCCCTGCACGATCTTGCTGCCGGTGGCTTTGATGTAGGGGTCGTAGAAGGCCTTGACCTGCGCCTTCTGGTTGCTGCCGCCGAATGAGATGACGGTGACGTCGGCGAAGGCGGTTCCTGCGAGCAGGCACAGGGCGGCGCACGCAGCGGCAATCGGGCGAACTTTCGAAGTGGTGTGGATCATTTGAATCTCCTGGGTCAATAAAATCGGGCGGGGTGGGTCAGGTGTGGTGGCTATTGCAGCTCATGCGCCGACGGACGGATCAAGCGCACGCAATTGCTCGGGGTTGATACCGACGTGGATGGCATCACCCGCGTCGAATCGGTGTTTGTGCTGGGCGGCCGGGGCCTTGGCGATAATGGTTTTTCGCCCGGCCAGTTCAATGCGGACACGCAGGTGGTCGCCCAGATAGATGACCTCCCGCACGTAACCGCCGAGGCGATTGGCACACCCCAGCGACTGCGCGTTGAGCTGGATGCTTTCCGGGCGGATCGAGAGCACGGTGCGTGCGCCCTGCTTCGCCACGTTGCCGATGCTGGCCTGGACGCGCATGCCATTGTCCAGGCGGACCTGGCAGGTCTCGCCGTGCAGTGACTCGACCGTTCCATCAAGCGCGTTGTTTTCGCCGATGAAGCTGGCGACGAAATTGTTGGCGGGCTTTTCATACAGCGCCGTCGGGCTGTCGATCTGCTGAATGATGCCGTGGTTGAACACGGCGATGCGGTCGGACATGGTCAGCGCTTCGCTCTGATCGTGCGTCACGAAGACCACGGTGATGCCGAGGTTCTCGTGGATGTGCTTGATTTCGAGCTGCATGTGTTCGCGCAACTGCTTGTCGAGCGCGCCGAGAGGTTCGTCCATGAGCACCAGTTCGGGGTCGAATACCAGCGCGCGCCCCAAAGCGATGCGCTGCTGCTGGCCGCCGGAGAGTTGCTGCGGGTAACGATCGCCGAAAGCGCCGAGCTGGACCATGTCCAGCGTCTTGGTGACTTTCTTGTCGATCTCGGCATTGGAGAGTTTGCGGATGGCCAGCGGAAAGCGCAGGTTCTCGCGCACGGTCATGTGCGGGAACAGCGCGTAGTTCTGGAAGACCATGCCGATATTGCGTTTGTGCGGCGGTACGTTGTTGAGTATCTGGTTGCCGAGACGGATTTCGCCGCCGGTCGGGCTTTCAAAACCGGCGAGCATCATCAGGCAGGTCGTCTTGCCGGAACCCGACGGGCCGAGCAGCGTAAGGAACTCGCCGCGACGGATATCGAGGTTCAGATCGCGAACGATCAGGTTCTCGCCGTCGTAGGTTTTTTGCACCCGGCGAAACGTAACGTGCGGTGCGTCGCTGGATTGAAGTGCAGAATTCATTAATCGCTCCTTGCTGTCAGCCCGTCAAGGCGGAAAGCCCTAGGGTCACACCATCGGAATGAAATATTTCCTTTGGCCTTGAGTTGATCTTAGGGGGTATATTGGACAAATTGAGAACCAATTTTTGGTAATTTGGTGGAACCAATTTCTGAAGGTATGCCATGGAACAGCAGTTAATCGTCGAAGTTCTAAAGCAATATCTGGACCGCCAGGTACCCTCCGTCAAGCTGCGTATCCGCCTCTACATGGCGCTGCGGCTGGCCATTCTCGACCGCGCGCTGAGTCAGGGAACCAAACTGCCGCCAACGCGCAGCCTGGCCGAAGACCTGGACATGGGACGCAACACGGTGGTTCGCGCCTACGAGCAACTTTTGGTAGAAGGTTATCTGGAAGGTCGGGTCGGCGACGGCACCTATGTGTCCGACGTGGTCAACGCGGCGAGCAAGCCGATGGCGCCCAAGCGGCTGATCGGAACCCGCCGCGAAGGGCTTTCCAAACGCGGCACCTCAATTGCCAACACCGCTGCCAGCAGCGTCATCCAGCATGGCGCCTTCATGCCGGGCATCCCGGATGTCGACCTGTTTCCCTTCAGCATCTGGCGTCGCTTGGTTGCCAAATACATCAACACGAATGAATCGCGCCTGCTGCACTATACCCATCTGGGCTATGGCCCGCTCAAGGTGGCGCTGGCTAACTACCTGCGCGTCACGCGCATGATGGTCGTTGATCCGAAGCAGATCGTCGTCATCAATGGATCGCACCAGGGCATCGACCTGTGCGCGCGCATGCTCGCCGATCATGGCGACCGGGCGTGGGTCGAAGAGCCCGGCTACTGGGGCGCGCGCAACGTGCTGCGTGCGGCGGGACTGGAGGTGTTACCCATTCCGCTCGATGAAAAGGGACTGGCACCGACCATGGACGACTGGTCGCTGCCGCCCCGGTTGATCTTCGCATCACCGTCGAGCCAGTACCCGACCGGCGTGGTGCTTTCGCTGGATCGGCGGCTGGAATTGCTGGAGCGCGCGCACCGCTTCGGTTCGTGGATCATCGAGGACGACTACGACAACGAACTGCGCTATGACGAACGCCCGGTCGCTTCGTTGTTCGGGCTGTGCCGCCGGCAACGAGTGATTTATCTCGGCACCCTGAGCAAGGTCATGTACCCCGGTATCCGGATGGCCTATATGGTGCTGCCGGAAGACCTCGTCGATCCCTTTGTCATCGGCAACTCCGAGCTGTATCGAGGCGGCCGCATGCCCGAGCAGGCGGCGCTGGCGGAATTCATCGACGAAGGCTATTTCACCGCGCACATCAAGCGCATGCGTTCGGTCTATCAGGAGCGGCGCGACACCCTTCGCCACGAGATGGAATCGCGTCTCGGCAACGCCGTCAGCGTTTCCGGCGGCCACGCCGGGCTGCAACTCCTCTACCGCTTCAACGCCCCGGTAGATGACACGCTGATCTCCGCCGAGGCGCTCGCCGAAGGCATCGTCTGCCGCCCGCTGAGCATGTACTACGCCGAACAGGAATTCAGCCGGCCGGGGCTCAACCTCGGCTTTGCGGCTGTCCCGGTGAAACGTCTCGTCCCGGCCGTGGAAACGCTGGTGCGCGTGATTGAACGGCATCTGTAAACGCGATACGCCTGGAAGGCTCATGGATATACAAGCTTGACGTTGCATCCCCCGAGAAGCTCATGAATATTGCCTCGCAGAGGATGCATGGCGTAGACCGCCATTTGATGCGCCTTTCAGCCCGGCTTCGGCGGAATCAACTTGCGCCTATTCCTCAAGCAGGCTGCGCAACATCCAGGCGGTTTTTTCGTGGACCTCAAGACGCTGCGTCAGCAGATCGGCCGTCGGCTGATCATTGGCCGCTTCCACCACCGGGAGCAGCTTGCGGGCGGTACGTGCCGTCGCTTCCTGCGCGGCGACCAGGTGCCGGATCATGTCGTTCGCTTTCGGCGAGCCATCCACTTCCTTGATCGACGCCTGCTTCAGGAATTCCTTGAAGGTTCCCGGTGCCGGGTGGCCGAGGGCGCGAATGCGTTCGGCGATGATGTCGAGCGCATTCCACTGCTCAGTGTATTGCCCCATGAACATCAAGTGCAGGCTGTTGAACTGCAGCCCGGTGACGTTATGTGTCTATGTGGAGTAAAAACACGCACATTAGTACGTGAGTGAGTACCCCCCTCGCTCAGACTCATTCCTCGTTGGAAACACGACCCTACCTTCAGACTCATACCATGTTGGAAAAGACTACTCCGATACCTGCCACTGGTCCTCGGGTACCATCGCCCTTGTCGCGAGACGATCTACCTCGCGGCTTGTCGAGATGAAGGCGCTGGGAACGGTGATTCGGAAGGCCTGTTTGTAACCTGGAGGGACGAACAGCGGTGCGCGGAGGCCTCCGATCAGCGGCGGGGGATCCGCTATTTAGTGTATTTGTTGATGATTTCGGCGTACTTGCCCGAGCTTTTCAGTTTGGCAAGCCCGGCATTGAACGCGGCCACGGACTCCTTGTTCTTGAAGGCCACTTTGTATTCCGTAGCCGGAAATATCTCTGCTACGCTGACCTCTTTGCTCACGTCCATATCTTTGATTTTGTTTTTAAAATACTTAAAGATATTGATGTCCATGACAATTACGTCAGCACGATCCGAAAACAACTGCCGGACTTGGTTGTCCTGGGCCGCCATTTCGTTGTAGCCGGAACTGGCTTTGGCCATGGCCGCATAGTCTTTGCCCAAATACACGGTTGCGTCCTGGAACGCCACAACACGCAGCTTACCCAAATCAGCGACCGAAGCGATCTTAAGCCCGCGCGACTTCAGCGACACCGCCACATTCTGGTAGGTAACGTGCGAATCTGAATAGAATGCATCCTTAATGCCTGCACTCTCATTGACCGGGGCAATAGCATCGGCGGTGCCGTCGCTCAAACTCACCTTGATCCGGGCAAAAGGCAGGTAAATCAGCTTGACACTGCTGCCTGCGGGCATCGACGCACGGACGATTTCCGGCTCAATACCGGTGTCTGCTTCCTGGATGACATACGGAGGCAAAGACAAACCGACACCCAATTTGAGTTCTTGCGCGGATGCGGTGTGGGCCATGCACGTCACCAAAAGAGCGGCCAAACCAAGCTTGGCAAGTTTCATTGCGTTCTCCTCAGGACAAAACAGACAACGATTTGAAATATGCCCCACAGGGCCCTCAAGGCTTTTGTTCCAAGAGAGAGCCATCACGCCAACGTCGCACTGGTGGTAAAAATCGCCTTATGGGGCTTCGTTAAAGGATCTTGCGACCCTTGAGTGCAGCATAGCCCCTCTCGAACACGCTGAACATCCGTATTACTACGGAGCCGGATGCAAAAAAAACACAGCAATGGGTTTCGAAAACGCTTGAGGTGCCTCAGTCGATCAACGGGTTGCAATGTTCAAACCGGTTTGTTTCTGCAGATCGCCAATTGACGGGCGTTACCGGGCAATCAAACGCCGGGGGCCGCTCTACTGATCCACCCAGTCGATGATCGGCTGCCACTGTGCCATATCCTTTTCAGCACGCGACGCAGTGAGGTCAAAGAGGGTCATGCCGTTGGCGGCCAGTTGCACGTAGAGTTGTGTGTCGCGCAGACAGGTGAGAACCGGCAGATCGTAGGACGACAGAAAACGCTCCAGCTCGCCTGCCGCACGCGTACGCGCATCAACGCGCATGCCGACGACGGCAACAAAGGTTCGCTCCTTGCGCACGGCTTTTTCTTCAAGCAAGGCGTCGAGAAAGTGGCGCGTCGCAAGGATATCGAAGAGTGACGGCTGCACCGGAACAATGATGCGATCAACCTGTTTCAACATGCGCTCAAGCGTCTTGCCATGCAGACCTGCGGCCGTATCCAGAACGACATGCGTCGTATCTTTGGGCGGCCGCGCCGGCAAGTCTTTTTCGACGTCCCACGTCCGGATGGTCGGCAGGGTGTTCGGACGAATGGCCAGCCACTCACGTGCCGATTGCTGGCGATCAGTATCTCCGAGCATGACCCGGTGTCCACAACGGGCGAAATAGCCGGCCAGGTTGGTCGCCAGTGTCGACTTGCCCGAGCCACCCTTGGGATTGGCGATCAGAAAGGATTTCATGCCTTCTTTCGGGAAGCAGTTCCAGAATCGAGTCGAAACAGTTCTTTGCGCACAAAGTTGATGTGTTCGCGCAGGGTATAAAACAGATCGCTGAAAGCCAGCGGGATGCTCCGGGTATAGGCTTCTTCCTCGATGCGATCCAGTCGGGCCAGATACTCGTCATGGCGCGACGAATCGTATTTCTGCCGCAACTCGTTCTCAAGGAATTTCAGGTCGCCATAACTGCGGAAGATTTTTGAACGAACTCGCCAGTTGTAAATTGTCGGCGCGATCTTGAGCAAGGGCAGCAGCAACAAGACGATCGGCACGACGAGAACGAGCAGGCGTTCGACGAGGACGGCGATCCAGAACGGCAGGTAGCGCTGCAGGAAAGGCGGACCGGACTTGAAATAGCGTTCGGCACCATCCGACAGCTTGAAGGTTCGATCCTTGTAGGACGGAAACTCGCCGGCACGCTGGAAAAACCCGGCCTTTCCGTTAACTTCGCTCATCGCCTGCAACAGGAGGCTGACCAGGGCCGGATGCAAATTGTCCCGAACGATGACATTGGCGGTAGTCGCCAGCAGAACAGTATCGCGTGGCGGCGTGTCGCGCACTAGATCGACCGCCGCGCGCGGCAACACGATCTTGGAGAGGAAAGGAAAACGCTGCGCGTAGGCATCGGCCTGGCTAAAGCTCATCACCCGCACACCCGGCGAACGCAGCAACACCTGCACCACCGCCGCTTCCTGCGCGGCCACGATAAAGGCGGCGTCGATTCGTTCCTGTTGCAGTTCTTCAGCCGCGTTCAGACCGGCAACCGGCAGCAAGTTCTTGCTGTTCGCCGAAATCTCGTTGGCGTCCAGCAATTGCAGCGCCAGCCCGCGAATGCCACTGCCTTCTTCACCGACAGCGATGCGGCGGTCGCCAAGCTGATGCAACTTGTCGAGCCGGTAATTGTTGCGATAGAAAACCCAGACTGGCTCGTAGGAGACGCTGCCCAGCGAACGCAGATCGCTTTCATCGTTGTTTTCATTCTCACCGGCAAGAACCTCCTGCAACCCGCCTTGTACCAGCGCAATGTCTACCTCGCCTTTCTTCAGGCGCTCCAGATTCTGTTGGGAACCTGCGGACGTCTTGATTTCAAGTGTGATGCCTTTCCCAGCGAGAATCTCGGCATAGCGCTTGGCATAGGCGTAATACGCCCCGGTCTCACTGCCCGTGCTGATCGTCATGTGCTGCGGCGGCGCCGGCTCGACAAACTGGTAGGCGACGACAAAACCGATGGCCGAAATGAGCACAATCGGCCAGGCCGTCGCCAGCAGATCGCGGATCGAGATGAACTTGGCCCGCAGTTTGTTCATCAGGGCACCAGGATCGTCGAACCGGTCGTCTTGCGCGCCTCAAGATCGCGGTGCGCTGTGGCGGCATCGGCCAGCGCGTAGGATTGATTGACTTCGATCCGGACCTTGCCGGAACCAACGACATCGAATAGTTCGTCACCCAGGGCAAGCAATTCCTCCCGCCTGGCCGAGTAGTGCATCAGCGTCGGCCGGGTGATGAACAGCGAGCCCCTTTGCGACAACTGCAGCAGGTCAACCGGCGGCACAGGGCCGGAAGCATTTCCGAAAGAAACCATCATGCCGCGCGGGCGCAGGCTATCAAGCGAACCAACGAAAGTATCCTTGCCGACGCCGTCGTAAACTACAGCAACGCCTTCGCCACTGGTCAGTTCACGCACCCGCTTGGCCACATCTTTCCGTGTGTAAAAGATGATGTGGTCGCAACCGTGCTGCTTTGCCAGTTCCGCCTTGGCCTCGCTCGATACCGTACCGATGACCGTCGCGCCAAGCAGCTTGGCCCACTGGCAGGCAATCAAGCCGACGCCGCCTGCAGCCGCATGGATCAGCACCTTGTCGCCGGGTTGAACTCGATAGGTATGGCGCAACAGATACGCCGCCGTCAATCCCTGCAACATCATCGCCGCACCGGTACGGAAATCAACGCTATCCGGCAGTCTCAGCAAACGATGTGCCGGCAGGCAGCGCACCTGGCTGTAGGCACCCAGCGGCCCGCCTGCGTAGGCGACCCGATCACCGGGCTCGATGTCAGTCACGCCGGCCCCAACGGCCTCGACGACGCCCGAACCCTCCATGCCGAGCCCCGAAGGCAAAGGCAGCGGATAGAGCCCGCCGCGATGGTAGGTGTCGATGTAATTGAGACCGACCGCCTCGTGGCGAACACGCGCCTCACCGGGGGCCGGATCGCCTACCGCGACCTCCTCCCAGCGCATGACTTCGGGACCGCCGGTTTGGTGAATTTGTATGGCAAAAGACATGGCTCTCTCCGGGAAGATAGGTGATTAGCCAGTTTACATGTGTCCAGAGGTTTTCGCGACTGCAATCATGGTTCTTTCAAGCGCACTTTGGCTTTAGAATGACAGCATGCCTCTGATCGAACCCCGCTTCCGCGCCCTCTTCCTGTCCCTCTTCGCGCTTTTCATTCTGTACGGCACGTCATTCACCATCATCGGTGCAACACTGCCGAAAATCCTCGCCGATTTCCAGTGGGATTACCTGGCCGCCGGAATCGTGCTCGGAGCCGGAGCCGTGGCCTATTTCCTGTCCACCTTTGCCGCCGGCTACCTGATAAGGCATTGGGGTCCCAAGCCGACGATCTTGCTCGGATTGGTCCTCGACGTTGCCGGGCTCAGTTTTTTCGCCGCCACGCCCGATCCGCTGACTAATACACTATTGAGCGCGCTCATCGGCCTCGGCCAAGGGTGCGTGGAAGTCGGCGTCAATTGGGCAACCTTGCGCATCGACACCCGGAGCACCGGTCGTCCAATGAACCTGATGCATGGCGCTTTCGCCGTCGGTGCGATCCTCGGTCCACTCGCCGTCGGCCTCTTGATGCAGAGCGGTCTTAACTGGACCGCCGTGTACCGGGGCATGGCCGTGATCTTCGCGCTACTGGTCGTACTGATGGCATTCGCCACCCTGCCTCCCGTCGATCAGAAAGCGACTGAACACGACGAAACACCGGCGCGACTGAGCGCAAACCCAGCCTATTGGTTGTCTTTTTTTGCACTGTTCCTCTACGTGGGTGTTGAGTTGGGGGTTTCGAACTGGGTGGCCGAGTATTTTGTCGCCGTCTTCGCCTACTCGCCGGACGCCAGCGCCATGCTCGTTTCGCTGTTCTGGATGGGCCTGCTGGCCGGTCGCTTTGGTGTGCCGTTGTTATACAAAGGCTCGCGCCACGACGTGGTACTGGTCGGGCTTTCGGCGCTGGCGACCGTGTCCATCGTCCTACTCACGCTGCTGGGCCATGCCGCACCCAGCTCGATCACCAACGACGTCGGCAGGATATTGGTGTTTCTGGCAGGCCTGGGCTGCTCAATCTACTACCCGACGGTAATCACGCTGCTCGGCAAATGCTTCCCCCATGCGCAGAGCCAGGTGATCGGCTTCGCAGCGACGGGCGGCGGTATCGGTGCCTTTGCATTCCCCTTCCTGATGTCCGCGATTGCGCAAAACTCGGGCATCCGGGCAGGATTTGCGACCTACGGCATTTTCGCCGTCGCGATGACCATCGTGGGCGTCTGGCTGGCGATCATCGCCAACAGGGATCAGCGCGTTGGGGGCACCTAGCCAAAGCTTCAGCGCTTAAGGCTCCTTATGCTCATCAAATACAGGATCGCCCCCTCTTTCACCCTAAGCTGAAAACGCCTACCGGCTTCCTCAAGCATCACCAGATCACCAGCCTGCAGCACTTCGTCAGCCGGAAGTGTGGCCGAACCTGCTACGCAGTACACCAGAATCTGCAACTCTTCGGTGGCCTCAAGAGGGTACTCGCCCGCCGCCAGTCGATGCATGGAATGGCCGCAGATAGCGCGCCGGGTCATCAAATTCAGATCCAGCACAGGGCCACCGCACAGCTCCGCATGAATCGCCAATTCCCCGGGAAATCGATACACATGGCTGCCCTGATCCAGACGGACACGGGGCGGCACACCCTGTTCGTCGTGACCATGCAGGATCAAACCATCGCCCGACAGAATCGCCAGACTGCGGTCAACTCCGGCGAAATGCGAAAAAGGCCCCGCCGATTCAACGTATGCTGAACTCAAGCGCCAGACAAAATCCTCCAGAGTTGCCCCGGGCGGGAATATCGCCAGCTCAGTTGTGCTGCCTCGACCGTTCTTCCAAGGCATGATTTGGCAATCCCGACAGTTCCACTTGCGCATGACTCGCTCCTATTGCCCGAAAACCGGAAAATACTTGAACCCCAAAAGCAGGCCACTGATCGTGAAAAACGAGGCAATCGTGGCGACCAGCAAGGCGACAGCGCTCGAATCCTCCTGTCCATACGCTTGGGCCAGCGTCGGATACATGCCCATCATCGGCATGGCGGCCATCAACACGGCGGCCATGCGCAGCGACGGATCGATTTCTCCCATGCCCAGTTGTGACAGTGCCGTCATCGCCAACAGAACGGCCAGCGGAAAGCCAATCAGCTTGCCGACAATAATCGGGGCCACCTGCGAAGCAATGCCGCGCAGACGGAGTCCGACCAGTGTTCCCCCGACGACAAACAATGCGAGTGCGCTGCACGTTGACGCAAGCATATCGACGGTTCGCACGATGGGCTCCGGCAGTTTCCATCCCAGCAGGGATACGCTCAGTCCGGCGAGCAAGCCAAGGACCATGGGATTAGTCGCCAAGCGCCTGAGCGATTTGCTGAGCACGTGCCAGCGGCCAGAACCGCCGCGACCGGTCTCGGCCATGAAGAGCAGCAAGGGAATGATGAACAGATTTTCAACGATCATGTTCAGGGCGAGAGACACCCCGGCCACCGGAGCAAACGTCAGCAGAAGAATCGGATAGCCGACATACCCGCTATTCGAGCACGCCATACCCATAACATAGAGGGTACTTGTCGTCGGATCCAAGCCGTATACCCGCCGGCACCACTGATAACCCAAGCCAACCACGATCAGCGATCCAGACAGATAGGCCAGCAAATAGTTGATATTCAGAATCTCGCCGATCTGACGCTGGGCAAGTGAGCGAAAAAGCAGCGCCGGCAAGGCCAGATTGATGGTAAACCTGCCAAATACGCGCATGTCTGCCCGGGTAAAGACACCCACGCGCGTCATCAAAAAACCAATGGCGATGAGGATGTAGATCGGGCTGGTTATGGCCAGAATATCGAGCATGTCCGGGGCGCTTGAATATCAGCGGCTGATTGATCGCAGGCCCATCACGCTGGTGTTAGCTTCGCATATTCCAGCGCCAGCCATTTCATGCCGTGAGAACCGAAATTGACCTGCACGCGCGCGTCCGGGCCACGCCCTTCGGAAGACACGATCACACCCAGACCAAACTTGGCGTGCTGAACGTTCTGGCCGATGCGGAAGCCCCCTACCGAGGATTCCATCTCCACATATGCTGCCTTGGAAGGTGCCGATTTGTAAGGCGGTGAAGCCGGTGCAAAGGCAGGCGCATGGCCGATCTTGCGCAACAACTCTTCGGGCAGTTCCTCCAGAAAGAGCGAGGGCAGGCAATAGCGCGTCTGGCCGTGCAACATGCGGGTTTGCGCGTGCGAGAGATAGAGCCGTTTGCGCGCACGGGTGACGGCGACGTACATCAAGCGCCGTTCTTCTTCCAGACCGTCGCGCTCCTGAGTGGAGTTATCGTGCGGGAACAAGCCCTGCTCCAGCCCGGTGATGAAGACCGCGTCGAATTCCAGCCCCTTGGCGGCATGTACGGTCATCAACTGCACCGCCTCCTGACCTTCGCCGGCCTGATGTTCGCCGGCTTCGAGCGAGGCGTGCGCGAGGAAAGACGCAAGCGGGTTGGCTTCGGCCGGGTTGGCCATCGTGTCGGTTTCTTCTTGCAGGAAATTGGTCGCCGCGTTGATCAGTTCGTCGAGATTTTCCAGCCGTTCGCGACCTTCCTTCTCGCCAAGGTAAAACTGGCGCAAGCCGCTTTTTTCGATGAGGTGATCGATGACTTCAGGCAGCGGCAGGTTTTCGGTCTCGGCACGCAGTGTTTCGATCAGCCGTATGAAGTTGCCAACCGACGCTCCGGCTTTTCCACTCAGGCTGGCGGCGGCGTTGTAGAGGCTGGAGTTGGCGCGGTGCGCCGCTTCCTGCAAGGCTTCGATGCTGCGATTGCCGATACCGCGCGTCGGAAAATTGACGACACGCGTAAAGGCCGTATCGTCGTCCGGATTACCGATCAGCCGCAGATAAGCCAGCGCATGCTTGATTTCCTGGCGGTCAAAAAAGCGCAAGCCTCCATAAACGCGATAGGGCACGCCGGCCGTAAATAGCTGATGCTCAAGAACGCGCGACTGGGCGTTGGAACGGTAAAGCAAAGCGATTTGGGTGCGTGCGAACCCGTCGCGTACCAGTTCGCGCACCTCGTCGACGACAAAACGTGCTTCGTCGATATCCGAAAACGCATCAAACACGCGAATCGGGTCGCCTGCGCCCGCATCGGTCCACAAATTCTTGCCGAGGCGGCCGCGATTGTTCTTGATCAAGGCGTTGGCCGCATCGAGGATATTGCCGTGCGAGCGGTAATTCTGTTCAAGGCGAATCACATTCTTGACCGCGAACTCGCGTTCCAGGTCACGCATGTTGCCAACCTCGGCGCCACGGAAAGCATAGATTGACTGATCGTCGTCGCCTACCGCAAAAAGGCAGGCCCCATTCGGCTGCGCCACCGCGCCGTCACGACCGGCCAGAAGTTTCAGCCAGGCGTACTGCAGACGATTGGTATCCTGAAACTCGTCGACGAGAATATGTCGAAAGCGTTCCTGATAATGATGGCGAAGTGGCTCGTTGCGTTGCAGCAGTTCATAGGTCCGCAGCAGCAATTCAGCGAAATCGGCCACGCCTTCACGCTGGCATTGCGCCTCGTATTCGCGATAGATATCGACGCGACGCTGCGTGTAGTCGTCATCGACCTCGGCCTGCGCTGCACGAATGCCCTGCTCCTTGTGCGCGTTGATGAAGTTTGCCAGTTCGCGCGGCGGATACTTTTCATCATCGACATTGAGATTCTTCAACAGGCGCTTGATCGCCGACAACTGATCGGCGGAATCGAGAATCTGGAACAGTGCCGGCAAACCCGCTTCGCGGTGATGCGCGCGCAGCAGACGGTTGCACAGCCCGTGAAAGGTCCCGATCCACAGCCCGCGAGTGTTGATCGGCAGCATCGCCGACAGACGCGCCAGCATTTCCTTGGCCGCCTTGTTGGTGAAGGTCACCGCAAGGACACCGTGCGGCCCGACCTGCCCCGTGGAAACCAGCCAGGCGATGCGCGTGGTCAATACGCGCGTCTTGCCGCTGCCCGCCCCCGCGAGGATCAAAGCATGTTGCGGAGGTAGCGTAACGGCAGCGAGTTGTTCGGGATTGAGATTGGCAAGCAGATCGGACATAAGGGGGTCTCGTGGAAGCAGCACGGATTATACCGGTCGCTCAAGTAACAGGTTGCACGCGGGACAAACCGCAAAAATGTCTTCACGGAACGCTTCCTGATATCAAAATCACGCTCCATTCTTAAGGCATACAAAGTCGATTGAAGCTTGGCCAAACTCCATGTTCTAAAAAGAATTTTGCACTGTTTTGGTGCCACTCTCAGTCGCCAGAAATTGACCGGAAGCACCGTTCCGAAGTACGATAGAGGCTTCGACCAACGTTACTGGAACTGAAACCATGAATGCACCACAGTTTAAGCCGGGTGTTGTCTCCGGCGATGATTTGCAAGCCCTTTTCGCCTACGCCAAAGCCAAGAGTTTCGCTATGCCGGCCATCAACGTCATCAACAGCAGCACGGTTAACGCCGTCATGGAAACCGCCGCCGAACTCAAGTCACCGGCCATTCTCCAGTTCTCGAACGGTGGTGCCCAATTTTACGCCGGCAAGGCCCTGAACAACGACGCCCAGCGCGCCTGTATCGCCGGTGCCATCCTCGGTGCCAAGCACGTTCACGCTCTGGCCGAACTCTACGGCGCGACGGTCGTGCTGCACACCGACCACGCCGCCAAGAAGCTGCTGCCCTGGATCGACGGCCTGCTCGACGCCGGCGAACAATATTTCAAGGAAACCGGCAAGCCACTGTTCAGCTCGCACATGCTCGACCTCTCGGAAGAGTCGCTGGAAGAGAACATCGAAATCTGCGAAAAATACCTGGCTCGCATGAGCAAGATCGGCATGACGCTGGAAATCGAACTCGGCGTTACGGGCGGTGAAGAAGACGGCGTCGACAATAGCGACGTCGACAGTTCCAAGCTCTACACGCAGCCGGAAGATGTGGCCCTGGCCTATGAGCGTCTGTCGAAGATCAGCAACCGCTTCACCATCGCCGCCTCGTTCGGCAACGTGCACGGTGTTTACAAACCCGGTAACGTCAAGCTGCAGCCGGTCATCCTGAAGAACTCGCAAGCGTTCATCGAAAAGAAATTCGGCACCAAGGCTCAACCGATCGACTTCGTGTTCCACGGTGGTTCGGGTTCGACGCTCGAAGAAATCCGCGAAGCTATCTCCTACGGCGTCATCAAGATGAACATCGACACCGATACGCAATGGGCGTTCTGGGACGGCGTGCGTGGCTTCTACAAAAAGAACGAAGCCTACCTGCAAGGCCAGATCGGCAACCCCGAAGGCGACGACAAGCCGAACAAGAAATACTACGACCCGCGCGCCTGGCTGCGCAAAGGCGAAGAGTCTTTCAAGACACGCCTGAAAAAGGCTTGCGAAGATCTGAACAATGTCGGCACCTTGGCCTGATCAGCCACTTGCTTGAGCAAAAAACCGGTTCACTTGAACCGGTTTTTTTTCGTCCGACAGGACGCACCTTCTGATCCAGCAACACCCGGACTTGGCCGACTACGGCCAGGCACTTTCCATCCTCAAACAGGCTTCTCGAATAACGTCACACGCAGTTCGAAAAAAACCGATTGTTCAAGCGCAAGCAATTAATAGACTCTGCCACCAGCATCGCCGATTCGCTACAACGTGCCCTACCGCCCGCTCATCGATACGTAATTGCGCACATCCGGGCCGGTGTAGAGCTGCCGTGGCCGCGAGATTTTCTGTTCGGAATCGGTCAGCAGTTCCAGCCAGTGCGCGACCCAGCCGCAGGTTCTCGGCACGGCGAACATCACTGTGAACATTGAGGCCGGAAGTTTCATCGCCCGGTAGATCAGGCCGGAGTAGAAGTCAACGTTAGGGTAGAGTTTGCGCGAGATGAAGTAATCATCCTGAAGGGCGATGCGCTCGAGTTCGAGCGCAACGTCGAGCAACTTGTTGTGTCCGGTCACCTTGAACACCTCCTCCGCCGTGGCCTTGATGATGCGGCAGCGCGGATCGTAGTTCTTGTACACGCGATGGCCAAAGCCCATCAGCCGCTCGCCCTCGCCCTTCTTTACCCGTTCGATGAACGCTGGCACGTTTTCCGGCGTCCCGATCTCTTCGAGCATGCACAGTACCGCCTCATTGGCCGCGCCATGCAGCGGGCCGTAGAGGGCCGCTGCAGCACCGGCCATCGCCGAATAGGGGTCAGCCTGCGAGGAGCCGATCACGCGCATGGCATTGGTTCCACAGTTCTGCTCGTGGTCGGCGTGGAGGATGAAGAGGACGTTCAGCGCGCGCTCAAGAACAGGGTCGGGCTCGTATTTGGCCTCGGTCATGCGGAACATCATCTTCAGGAAGTTGCCGATGTAGCTCAGGCTGTCATCCGGGTAGTAGAAGGGCCAGCCCTGATTATGCCGGTAGGTGAAGGCGGCAATGGTCGCCACCTTGGCGATCATGCGCTCCACCTGCAAACGGCGGTTGGCCGGATCGGTCACTTTGCGGGCATCCGGGTAGAGCGTCGACAGCGAGGCGATGGCGCTGATGAAGACGCTCATCGGATGGGCGTTGTAGCGAAAGGTGGCGATCAGGTTCTGGATATTGGTGTGCAACAGCGTGTGGCGGCTGATGTCCTGCTCCCATTTCGTCAGCTGTTCTGCCGTC
Source organism: Burkholderiales bacterium (assembly GCA_038316625.1). GTDB lineage: Bacteria > Pseudomonadota > Gammaproteobacteria > Burkholderiales > Rhodocyclaceae > Propionivibrio. The sequence goes on along the minus strand of JBBQAT010000031.1, from coordinate 2,230 downwards.
GGCAATTCGCCAAAGACGGTGAGGTAGGCCGTTTCGAGATAGGTGCTTTGCGCAGCCAGTTGCTCGATTGGGTAGCCGCGGTAGCGCAGGATACCCTGGTCGCCGTCGATATAGGTGACGGCGCTGCGCGTCGAGGCGGTGTTGGTCAGGCCGGGGTCGTAGCTCATCAGGCCGAAGTCCTCGGGCCCGGCCTTGATCTTGCGTAGATCCATGGCTCGGACGGCTCCTTCGACGATGGGAATCTCGTAGCTTGCTCCGGTACGATTGTCGACAACTGATAATGTTTGTTTTGACATGGTAGTAGATATAAACAATGGGAAAGCATGGCCAGAGCCCAAGGGCCAGACATGGCGGAGATTATTGCAGAAAGCGGCAGCGTTATGCGCCCCTAGCACTACCTTGTGCAAAATATTAAAGTGGTCCCCTCAGTCAAGACAGTAATGCAGTCAGTTTAAGCTGTACATTCAACTTCACTTGCAGCTGGACGGCGCTGCCCCGGTTTTGCTTCTGACTTTGCTGTGGCGTCTGTACTTGCTTTTGCGGTGGAGGAATCCCCTGTGGAGCGTAGCGGAACAGGGGTGTCCTCCACCGCGCGCGGGAATTTATCCACGATCATCGCGCCGCCACCGATGGCGCTTCGATAGACGACATCAGGCGTTTTGTTCGCCAAGGATTGGTGCGGACGCTCGCCGTTGTAGAAGGCAAAGTAGTCCGCCAGGCCGAGCAACAATTCGCCCATCGAGGCGTAGCCCTTCAGATACACGTCTTCATGCTTGACGCTGCGCCAGAGCCGTTCGACGAAGATGTTGTCGAAGGCGCGCCCCCGGCCATCCATGCTGATGACCACGCCTTCTCGTTTCAGCACTTCGATGAAGGCGGCGCTGGTGAACTGCGAGCCCTGGTCACTGTTGAATATTTCGGGCGTGCCGTGGTGGCGCAAGGCGTCCTCCAGGCAATCGACACAGAACACCGCTTCCATGCTGTTGCTGATTCGCCAGCTGAGTACCCGGCGCGAGTACCAGTCGATGATCGCGACCAGATAGGCAAAACCACGCGGCAGTCGGATGTAGGTGATATCGGTGCTCCAGACCTGGTTTGGCCGGACCACGGCAACACCGCATAGCAGGTAGGGATAGGCCTTGTGCTCCGGGTGCGGACGGCTGGTGTTCGGACCCGGCGCCATCCCGGCCAGCCCAAGCTGTCGCATCAGGCGCTGCACCCGCTTGCGATTGACGAGGTGACCCATCCTCTTGAGGAAGATCACCATCTTGCGGCTGCCGTAGAACGGACGCCGGGTATGCTCTTCGTCAATCAGGCCACCAAGCAGAAGATCGTTTTCGTCGACCGGCTTGGGCTTTTGCTGTGCATAGACCGTGGCGCGTGAGACGCCGGCCAGAACGCATTGCCGGACAATGGCCACTGCATCACCGCCGTCGATCCACCCGTGCCGGGTCACGGCAGGCTGATCCCGGACTTTTTTTTGAGCCAGTCGAGTTCCATCTTCAACTTGCCAATCTCGCTGTAGAGCGGTTCCGGCTCCCGATGCGCGGCCACCGGCTTGGGACCGCGCTTGCCTTCAAACAAGGTGCTGGCTTGTTCCTGGATTTCCTTCTTCCACTGCCCCACCTGGACTGGATGAACCCCGTACTCTTGACCGATCTCGTTGATCCTATAAAAAGCAGTCGGCCACTCAAGTCACCCGCAACCTATCGCCAATTGAGGTGGTGGTCCAGCGGTTGAGAGCATGAATTTAGCGAAGGCACGAGAGAGAATCGCCCGCAGACGTTGAGTCTCCGTCAACTGCTCCGCAGTCGCTTTCAAGGTCGCCAGGAAGCCGGCCAGGCTGGTCAAAACGGCTTGAATAGTCGCCTGTTTTGCATGCGTACTGGTGATCGTCAAACGGGTTTGCCCGCCATGCCGGGTTTGCGTGGCGACACCGTGCAGTAGAAGCGGGCGACTGGAGATGGCCTCGAAGTGCTTGTGCGGTTGCGCCAAACGGACAAACAAGGACCACCAGTTGTACACAAGCGCCACCATGCGCGCCATCAGTTGGCAGCGCGCCAGATCCTGCGTGGTGAAACCACCCCATCCCGAATGGCACTTACTTAAGTTCTAAGCCTATGAATTAGAGGGGAAAAGCAGGCTGGCATGATGGTAAGCTTAAGTCGCCAAACCATTGCCACCTCCGAAGAGCCAGCCCCCATGCATGTTAGCCGTTCAGTGTTATCAC
>JBBQAT010000030.1:0-33951 GCA_038316625.1 Burkholderiales bacterium | reverse complement strand
GGGAACCGCGACCATTACCGATTCACAGGAGGCGCAATCACGTTTCGATCTGGCCAGCGCCCAGGAAATTGCGGCGCAAAGTGATCTGGACGTCAAGCGCTATGCACTTCGTCTGATCGTCGGCAAGGATTCCGGCGAACTTAACCGGCTCAAGGCCCAGGCCGTCCTGCAGCCACCGCAGCCAGCGAACATGGATCAATGGGTTGATGCTGCCGTAAAGGATAGCTTTACGGTCCAGGCGCAGCAGGTCGCGGCCGAAATCGCGGCCAAGGAAATCGAACGGATGCGAGCCGGCCACTACCCGACGCTTGACGTGGCCGCTAACGTTGGCCGGGTCAAGTCAGGCCAGGTGACCTCGAACGTGACGACCGACGTGAGTAATATTGGTTTGCAGCTCACGATCCCGATTTATCAAGGTGGCCTGGTCAGTTCCAAGACCCGTGAGGCGGTGGCCAATCGCACGGTGGCTGAAGCGGCACTGGAAAATGCCAGGCGGACGGCCTCGCTCAGTGTTCAGCAATCCTACCTTGGCGTCGTCAATGGTCTGGCCCAGGTGCGCGCGCTGGAAGCCGCGCTGATTTCGAGCACCAGTGCGCTTGAGTCGAACAAGCTGGGCTACGAGGTTGGCGTGCGCATCAATATCGACGTGCTCAACGCCGAAAACCAGGTTTATGTCACCAAGCGCGATCTGGCCAAGGCGCGTTTTGATACGCTGCTGGCCCAGCTCAAGCTGAAGGCGGCTGTTGGCGCGCTCGGCGAGAGCGATCTGGAGCAGATCAATCCGCTGTTCGAAGCGCAGTGATTCCAAGGGCCAACGCGACAGCAATTTTGTATTGTTATGGAGTGCCGCTAGTTGGTTCGGTGCGCGGCGCGTCCTATAACTTCAGGTAATCGGAAGTTCGATGAGAACGAGCAGACCGCCATGACCAGGAGCGTTTTCTGCCCGGATATGCCCACCATGCGCTTCGATGGAGCGACGAGCAATCGCAAGCCCAAGACCGAAACCGCCAGCGCTCTCGTGGTCGCTCCGAAAAAAGGCGTCAAAGATCGATTCGAGCTGGTCCTCCTGAACGCCCGGACCGTGGTCGCGAATCATGATGCGCAGCCGGCCGCGACTGGAATCTGCGTAAAGACTGATCTCCACCTTGCTACCTGCTGGTGTGTGCTGTAATGCATTTCGGATGACGTTTTCGAGAGCGCGATGGAGCAAGGTACCGCTGGCTCTAAGCACGATGTCGCTCTCCAGATCATCGCTGAATTCTATGCTACGCCCGCTGCTGTTAGCCTCGAAGCGTGCGTCCTCGACCACACTCGCGAGTAACTCGCGCAGTTCAATGTACTCGTCACCCGGAGTTTGCTTTCCAGATTCCAGGCGCGCCAAAGTGAGCAGTTCACCGACCAGTTCGTCAAGGCGAGACGCTTCCAGTTCGATGCGTTCGAGGGCACTATTGACGCGTCCGGGTTGTTGCCGGGCGAGACCAACGGCGGTTTGCACTCGCGCAAGTGGTGAGCGCAACTCATGGGATACGTCATGAAGAAGCCGATCCCGTGCCGCCAGTAACTGCTCTAGTTGGGCAGCCATTTTGTCAAAGTCACTACCTAAACTGCCGATCTCGTCATGGCGGCTTGCTATGCCTGCGTTGATTCGGAAGTCAAGGCGACCCGCGGTCAGAGCTTCAAAAGCATCACGCAATTGGCTGATTGGCTGCGTAATATGGCGAGCGAGAAGCGCGCTGACTAGCAGGCTAGCCAATAAGGCGACGATCACAAGCGTGGCCGGCACTTCCGGGCCAATTCGTGTGGTCGCTGCAGGGCGCGCACCACTATCCGGTTGAAATATCAGGTACGTTTTTCCCAAGGAACTGCTCGCCAGGCGGGCTCCGCGCGGCGATTCGTCTTCGCTAGCGATTGCGAGCGCCTGAGCACGCATCTCGGCGGAAACGGGGCGGCCAATGAGATCTTGACCATTCTCCATCACAACCAAAGGCGGGCTGGAATCACGAGTTGGCCAGCGCTCAAGCAGTTGCTTAACCTGACTTTCGCTACCGTTTTCGATGCTAATAGCAACAATACGGTTGGCAAAGCCTGCTCGCGGACCTTGGGCAAGCTGTGACGCCTGCTCGAACCATGACTGGTTATAAATCATCAGAGCGACAGTTACACCTGCTACCGTAAGGACCAATGAGAGCCAGATGCTGGCGAAGATCTTCCAGAAAAGCTTACTCTTGAGCATTGTGGTATCCGCTAGACGAGGATGAGCTGGTAACCAATTCCTCGCACCGTTTGCACGGGCGAGCGACCATCACCAAGCAGACCGAGCTTTTGGCGCAAGTTGCTTACATGAACGTCGATGCTTCGGTCATACTTGGTAAGAGTTCGTCCGAGCGCGTGTTCAGAAATATCCTGTTTGGAAACACTTTCCCCGGAGCGCAGCGCTAGCAGCTCCAAGACACTGAACTCCGTGCTGGTGAGATCGAGCGCCGCATTGCCCCAACTGGCTTGACGTTGTTGCGGGGATAGCTTGAGCGGACCAATCTCCACGTCGGAAGAGGTGCCAAGGCGCGGCAATGCCGCGCCTTGGGTACGTCGCAGAATGGCTCGAATGCGTGCGACCAGTTCACGAGGTGTGCATGGTTTGGGGACATAGTCATCGGCACCAAATTCTAGACCCAGCACGCGATCAACACCATCTCCACGAGCGGTGAGCATAATCACCGGAACGCTGCTTTCCTGACGGATACGGCGCAGGGCGTCGATACCATTGAGCCGGGGCATCATCACATCAAGCACAATGATGGAAAACTCGCCGCCCAACGCGGCTGCAACGCCGGCTTCACCATCGTAAGCACAACTCACATCGAAGCCGTCTGCAGTCAGGTAATCCGCCTGCATGGCACACAATTCCCTATCGTCATCAACTAGCAGTACGTTCACCATTGATTGGCAAGGCCTCCTTGTTTCAAATTATAGCTGGCGAGAAAGATGTGTTTACACCTCTTTACGTAATCTTACGCTAGACAAACGGCGCCTTACAGAACGCACGGACACACTGCATTCGTCGAACAAAACACATCGACAGAACATCATCCACTCACCACAAATGAAAGCAATCATCATGAAAACCAAGAGCAAGATTTCTCGTTTCCTCGCCATCAGCGCACTCGCACTGACCATTCCAATGACGGCGTTTGCCTATGGCAATGATCACGGCGGGCGCGACGGCCGTGGCAGGTCTGGATCGGACATGCAGCAACGGCAGGGTATGGCCGACCTGCGTGGAATTGACCTTAACGCGGCGCAAACTGCACAACTGACCAGCCTGCGCGAAGAGCAGAAAAAGCTGTCAACTGAAAGGAACAAGGCGCTGCGTGATCAGCGCGACGCACTGCACAAACTGGTCCTATCCGAGGCCTACACACCGACCGCAGCCGCAGAAATCATCATCAAAATGGGCGTTGCCCAGACGGAAATGGCCAAGGTTCATGCGGAGCAAAGCAACAAGCTCTACAAGTTGCTGACGCCGGAGCAACGCACCAAATTGCAACAAAATGAGTTGATGAGTCAAAAGTCGAGTGGGCGTGGTCGAAAGGGTTGATCGCTAATCCCCGGGTACCCATAAGAATAGCCGGGTCCGGCTGCAGACTATTGCTGTCGGTACCGGCGAAACACGCCAAAAGCGGCATTGGCCGATGAGCCGTAAACCACCTCGTCACCCTGCAATTCCAGTTCATGGAATTAGCGCAGGGTGCTCCGCCATTCTGTGTTCGGTCTTGTCTGGCATTGCCGGCACTGAATAGCTTCAGAGAATGCTCAAGCAAGCACCTCGCAAGCCAGGCTACTGCACCCTTCCATTTTCTAATACGCCTCGCAGCAAGCTGCAAGTACTGGCATGATGATGCCGTTTACATTGACTGATCAAAGCCGCCTATGGATGCCTTCTGGATACTGATTCTGCTGATTGCCATCTCGGGCTATTTTTCACTGGCCGAAATGGGTCTGGCGTCGGCTCGCCGGTCGCGGCTGCACCCGCTGGCCGAAGCCGGCGACCTGCGCGCCGCGCAGGCGCTGGCCATTAAGGACCAACCAAGCCGTCTGCTGGCGGCGACGCAAACCGGCGTTACCGCCGCCGCCCTGCTTTCCGGTGTTTTCGGTGAATCGGCGTTGAAGGATGGCTTTGCCGCCCTCATCGTGACCTGGTTGCCTTTCGCCGCGTCCATAAAAGAAGAAATCGCGCTGACCGGGACCATCGTTCTGGTTACCGCGTTTTCAATCGTGTTCGGCGAAATCGTTCCCAAACGGATCGCCATCGCCCACCCGGAAAAAGTGGCGATGGCCTGCGCCCCGGCCATGTCGCTGTTCATCCGTTTCATTTCTCCGGCCATTTCCCTGCTTTCGTGGTCGTCGGATCTCGTGCTGCACGCCTTGCCGGTACGCGCGGCACCGGCTGTGGTCAGCGTCGAGGACATCCTCGCCTACGTGGACGAAGGCGAGCGCGCCGGAAAAATTGCGCCGGAGGAAAGCCATTTGCTGGGTAACGTTTTCCGTCTGGAAGACCGCTACGTCGCCGCCATCATGACCCCGGCCGCCAATGTGGCCTACCTTGACCTGCTGCGCCCGCGCGAGCACAACCTGGGCATCCTGCGCGAGTCACCGCACGCCCAGATGCCACTTTGCAAGGGCCATATACAGCACGTGATCGGTGTTGTTGAAAGCCACGACATCCTGCAGGCGGCGCTGGCCGGCAAGCTCGACTTTGCCCAGACCGAGATGACGCCACCCTGCTTCATTCCTGGCTCGCTGACGCTGATCGAGCTGATGCGCACCTTCCGCGCGCAGCGCACCACGTTTGCTTTCGTCATCAATGAATTCGGCCAGACCGAAGGGATTGTCACGCTCAATGACCTGCTGCAGTCCGTGGTAGGCGACATGATGCCCTTCGCCGATGACCCGGATGAGGCGCTGGCTGTACGCCGCGCCGACGGTTCCTGGCTGCTCGACGGTCTGCTGCCCGTCGACGACATGAAGGTAAAGATTGGCCTGCCCGATATTCCCGACGAATCCTTTGGCAACTTTCACACCGTCGGCGGCTTTGTGCTCAGCGCGATGGGGCGCATCCCGAAGAAAGGCGAAAGCTTCGACTACGCCGGATGGAGATTCGAGGTCGTGGATGTGGAACGCAACCGCGTGGACGAGGTGCTGGCCTCACCGTTACCTGTCGATAGTGAAGCCTGATACGGGGCCGGACTATCCTTCAAGAAGTATTTGTTTCAACAGATAGCCTTAAAAGCTTCGTCATTCCGGGCTTGACCCGGAATCCGACCGAAGGAAGTGCAGAGCCAGTGATGCACTTCTGATAGGGGTAGAGAAGAGCTTTCGCTCTCCCCTCCCTCCGAACCGTGCGTGCGGTTCTCCCGCACACGGCTCTCCAGTGGGTGGTTTCTCATCGAGATTGGCTCGCCTGCCGTCGGGCTCCGACCAGGGTGAAAAGCCCTTCTGCCGCGAAGAAAGCGTTTGGCCAGCGACAATGGTCGGCATAACACCGGCCAAAGCCCGGACGTTTCTCCTGTTTGCGCAGGAGCGCCCGCAGTCGTCGTCGGATCAGCGCGTCCAGTGTCTGAAACACGCGCCCTTGGGCATGCTTGAAGTAGCCATACCATCCTCTGAGCATCGGGTTGAGGTCGGCAATGATCCGCTTGAGACTGTCGCCTCGCGTGCGCCGCGTAAGCTGGCGTACTTTGTCTTTCAAGGCCGTCAGGCTCTTCTTCCTCACTGTGCGTTGCCCCGCTTCAAACCGATATCCGAGAAACTCGAAACCTTGCCCTTCAATCCGGCAGTCCCCAAGATGGGTCTTGTCCGGGTGCAGGATCAGGCCGTTGTCACTCACCCACGCCTTGATCTCGTCCAGTGCGCGCCCGGCTTCTTCCGCCGTGCGGCACAGAATCACAAAGTCGTCGGCGTAACGCACCATCGCATAGCCTTGTTGTGCCATGCGGACATCCAACGGATGCAGGTAGATGTTCGCCAGCAGCGGGCTGATGACGGCCCCTTGCGGGGTGCCACCCGTCGGCGTCCATTTCTCCAACCCATGAACGATGTCCTGTCGCAACCAACCCGCCAAGAGTTCCAGCAGGTGCCCGTCGCTGAGGCGTTCCTCGATTCGTTCTTTCAGCCGGGCGTGCGGAATGCTGTCAAAGTAGCTTTTGAAGTCGGCGTCCACCCCGTGGGTGTAGCCTTTCTTGAGCCACTCATCGACCTCCCGCAACGCGTCCTTGCAGCCTCGGCCGGGTCGGAATCCGTAGCTCATCGGCAGAAATTCCTTCTCGAAGATCGGTTCGATCACGCGCTTGACCGCCGCTTGGACAATTCTGTCCTTGACGGTGGGAATGCCCAGCGGGCGCGTCTTGCCGCCCGCTTTGGGGATCTCCACTCGTCGCACCGGTGCCGCGTGGTACCGCCCTTCTTTCAGGTCTTCGGCCAGTTCGTTCAGATACCGTTCAGCGCCCGCCGCAAAGCGTTCGATGCTTTGTCCATCAATCCCCGCAGCGCCGTTGTTGGCCTGGACTTGGTGCCAGGCCGCCGCCAGCGTCGACCGTCGATAGACTTTGTCGATCAGACTGAACCATTTGTTTCCTTTGACGCCGTTATCCAGCGCCGCCAACATGCGTTCCGTCCAAATGGCGCGGTCGATCCAGTCCCGGTTTCCCGTCGGATTCAACAGAGCTTGCTTAGCCATCTCTGGCACTGCCGCTCTTTTGCTCATGCGCTCGCTCCTCTCGGCTATCACGCTTCCACCTTCCTGCCCGCCTTCCCTCGGCACGGCTTTGCTTTCCGCGCTTCTCTCGGCTTGCACCGATTCGGTACTACGCAGGCTCTGACTCCTGCCGCCTTCACCTCGACGACAGATCTCCCCGCTTGTCTCGCGCAATCTTCCTAACATTCCGCCTCCAACCACGAAGGTGACCCGGACATCGCTTTAGCCGCCATTACAGCGTGCCCGGTGTGTTTCAGGCTTCGCCATGGAATCGCTGGCTCGCCGTCACGCCCCGCCGAATCGAGTTCGTCATCCTGCGGACTGCCAGTTCGCTTCCGGTTGCTCTCCACCCCGCTTCGCAGCGACGCAGTTACCTTCAGCTTCGGGGTATGGCTTGCCCCGGCACGGACTTCCACCATGCTGGTTGCGCGCCTTCACGGGCGCACGATTCCGGGTCAAGCCCGGAATGACGTTGGTCATCAAATTTTCGGCGACGTCTGACCGGCCGATCACCTCTCTACCGGTCGCCTGAAACGCTGCCGGTATTGCGCCGGGCTCAGGCCGGCACGGCGGGCAAACAGGCGGCGAAAAGACGAAACATCGCTGTAACCAATCTTGTCGACGATCTGTTCCAGACTCAGACGCGTGCTTTCGAGCAACTCCTTGGCGTGTTCGACTCTTAGCGCCTGCAGATAAGCCAGCGTCGGCATGCCTGCAGCCGCATTGAAGCGGCGATGCAGGGTACGGTAGCTGACATGCAGCGCCTCGGCCAGATCCTGCGCCGAAACATCCTCGGAACAATGCTCAGCCAGCCAATTGGCTGCCTGCTGCACCAGCACATCGTCGAATGTCTGCTGCAGGGCCATGAACGGGCGCTGGGACGTTCGCGCGCCGTCGATCAACATGATGCCACCGACCTTACGCGCCAGCGCTGCGCCGAACAGCCGACGCAGGACATGCAAGGTGAGGTCGGTATGCGCCGTCATCGCCCCGGCCGTGATGCAACGGCCACCATCGACCAGCGCCTGATCGGCATCCAGCCGGATGGCCGGATAGCGCTGGTGGAAATCGCCCTCCTTCCACCACGTCGTCGTGGCGTTTGAGGCATTGAGCAAACCGCTTTCGGCAAGAACAAAGGTGCCGTAACAGCTTGCCGCCACCAACGTATCGGGCGGCAAGGTTTGCAAGCGCGCGATGACGGGTTGCCAGACGGATTGCAGCTGCGCGCACAGCGATTCCATATCCGTCGCAAAGAAGCCGGGCAGAATTACCGCCGAGTAGGCCGCAAGCGAAATCGGCAACGTTCGAGTGCTGATGCGCGCTGCCGGCGAAAGCTGGATCTCTCCGCCCGTGGTGGATAGCAAATCGAGTTGGCAAGCCGCCGCTTCCGGGTAACGGCTGGCGATATTGACCATGTCCAGCGTGGTCATGACACTGGACGGCGTCGTGCCGGGTTCGACAATGAGGGCGATTCGGGTCATGGCATTTTCCACCTGTTTTTTGTCAATTATGCCACTTGGGGCAGAACGGGCGATACGGCACCATGAAACCTCTTCAACAGGAGCCTGATCATGACCAACACCTCTTCCCATTCGAAACCGCCATTGAGCATTCTTGAAATTGTCGGTGCCAGTTTCGAAACGGCAAAACTATCCAATGCCGTGCTGCTCATCATCGACGCCCAGCAGGAATACGTCGACGGCAAACTGCCGCTGGCAGGCATCAAGGAATCGCTGACCGTTGGCGGCAACTTGCTGGAACGGGCACGAAACGCCGGAACACCGGTCGTCCATGTTCTGCATCGCGGCGGCGGGCCGCTGTTCAATCCTGAGGAAAGGTGGTTTCAGCCCGCCGCGCCTCTGATCCCGCGAGCCGGCGAAGAAGTCGTCGAAAAGACCATGGCCAATGCCTTTGCCGCAACGGAGTTGCAGAAGATCCTCGCGCAAACCGGGCGCACGCAACTGATCGTCATCGGTTACATGACTCACAACTGCGTGAGCTCGACGGTGCGCGCGGCAAAGGATCTGGGCTATGCGAGCACCATCGTCGCCAGCGCCACCGGAACACGTGACCTGCCGGATGGCCGTGGCGGTACGATACCGGCGTCCGTCATCCAGGCCGCCTGCCTGGCCGGGCTGGCCGACACATTGACCAAGGTCGTCTGGACCGCTGAAGACATCGAGGATTGAAACCCATGGAAACCACCTTCGACAGCCCCGAGCAACAGGAAATCTGGGCCGCCGTACGAGCCATGAACGAGGCCTGGACGAAAGGCAATCCGGACTCCCTCGCCCAATACTTTCACCCGCAGATGCTCGCCATCACGCCGACCGACCGCCTGCGTCGGGACGGCTCCGAACAATGCATCGCCGGCTGGAAAGGCTTTGCCGAGGCGGCGCGCATCCATAGCTGGCGCGAAATCGACCCGCTGATCCGGGTGTATGGCAACTCGGCCGTCGTCACCTACTACTACGAGATCGACTTCGACCTGGGCGGCCGACGCTACGAAGAAGGCGGCCGCGACCTGTTCTTCTTCGTCCGGGAAAACGGCCGCTGGTGGGCGGTAGCCGATCAGTTCTCGTCCTATCCGGCCTGAAACACCCTATTGATACGACCCAATGACGTGGATTCACCTCCTGGACCCCGGCTTTCGCCGGGGTGACGACTTCAAAAATTCGCGGGCCGGATCAAAAAAATGCGCTTGGCGGAACGATGACTTTCGGGTAGCGTTGCCGCTCTCGAACCCGGCAAGCGCCATGCTCACCCAGAAAATACTCCTCGTCGAAGATGAACAGGCCATTGCCGATACGCTGATCTACGCCCTGGGCAGCGAGGGCTTCGCCATCCGCCACGTCCTGCTCGGGCGCGAGGCCTTTCCGGCGCATCGCGAATCGCCCTTCGACCTGATCATTCTCGATGTCGGCCTGCCGGACACCACCGGCTTTGAAATTCTCAAGCAGTTACGCGCCCACCCCGAGGGGCGCGACGTGCCGGTCATCTTCCTCACCGCGCGCGCCGAAGAAATCGACCGCATTCTCGGCCTGGAACTCGGTGCCGACGACTACGTAACCAAGCCCTTCTCGCCGCGCGAAGTCGCCGCCCGTGTCCGCGCCATCCTGCGCCGCGACGCACGTTTCCGTAATCACGACGACAACACCGAAAAATCAGTTTGGCAGCACGAACCGGACGCATTGCGCATCGCCTTCCACGGCCAGCTCATTGATCTCACACGCTACGAATACCTGCTGCTCGCCCTGCTCCTCTCCGCGCCCGGCCGCGTCTTCACCCGCGAGCAGATCATGAACCGCGTCTGGGCCAATGCGCCCGACACCACTGACCGCAGCATCGACACGCACATCAAGACCTTGCGTGCCAAGCTGCGAGCCATTGACCCGGCGAGTGAGCCGATCATCACCCACCGTGGCACCGGCTACGCCCTGTCCACACAAAACCCATGAAACTCTGGGCGCGGGTTTTTCTCGGCTACTTCCTGATCGTCGGGCTGTCCGGCTGGTTCCTGTTGCGCGTGTTCGTCAACGAGGTCAAACCCGGCGTACGCGACGCCGTGGAAGATGTGATGGTCGACACCGCCCAGCTCCTGGCCGAACTCGCGCGCGACGATCTGCTGACCGGCCGCCTGCCCAAGGGGCGCTTTGCGCAAAGCGTTGAAGCCTACCGCCTGCGCCCGATCAAGGCGACGATCTGGGGGCTGGAAAAACAGACGCTCGATTTCCGCATCTACGTCACCGACGCCAGCGGTATCGTTCTCTACGATTCCGAACACAAGGCCGTGGGCGAAAACTACGCCGACTGGCGCGATGTCTATCGCACTCTGCGCGGCGACTATGGCAGTCGATCAACGCGCGAAGATCCGGACGACAGCAACAGCAGCGTCATGCATGTTGCCGCCGCTGTGCAGGATGGAGACCGCATCGTCGGCGTCGTCACCGTCGCCAAACCGGCACGCACGCTGGCCCCGATCATCGCTCGCGGCGAAAGCACCGTCCTCCGGCAAGGGCTGCTGCTGCTCGGTGCCACACTCCTTATCGGCGGCGCGTTCACCGTCTGGCTCACCGTCTCGATGGGCCGCCTGGTGCGCTACGCCCGCCTGCTCGCTGCCGGCCAGCCCGCCGAACCGCCCTCGCGCGGGCGCGACGAAATCGGCGAGCTCTCCCGCGCCCTCGCCCAGTTGCGCAACGAAGTCGACGGCCGCGCCTACGTCGAACACTATGTCCAGCACCTCACGCACGAAATGAAAAGCCCGCTGGCCGCCATTCACGGTGCCGCCGAACTGCTTGCCGAGAACGATCTGCCAGAGGCCGAACGCCACCGCTTCACAGCCAACGTGAAAGCCCAGAGCGAACGCCTGCAAGCCCTGATCGACAAGCTCCTGCGCCTGGCCCAGCTGGAACAGCAGCGCGAACTCGAAGCCCCGACCAAGATCAACGTAAGCGAGCTGTTTGCCGAGCTTGAACAGGCGATGTCGACCCAGGCCAGGAAACGCGGGATCATCCTTCGCTTTGCCACCGAACCAGAACTCCAAATTACGGGTGATCGTTTCCTGCTCAGCCTCGCGCTGAACAACCTGCTGCAGAACGCGCTCGATTTTTCCCCGCCGGACAGCACGGTAAGCTGCACCGCCAAAGCCGACGCCACAGGGGTGAAGATTCGCATCCAAGATCAGGGACCAGGCATCGCCGACTGCGCCCGCGACCGCCTCTTCGAGCGCTTCTTCTCGCTCCCACGCCCCGATGGCGCGCCAAAAAGCACCGGTCTCGGACTGCCGTTGGTGAATGAAATTGCCCTACTGCATGGCGGCCAAGTCAGGTTGGAAAATTCGCCGGAACGCGGCGCGGTAGCGACCTTGAGTATCCCGCTCAAAACCGCGAGCAAGCGGGAAAACAGTCAGCACCAGCCCACGGTCAGCCTCAAAATCGAATAAGGGAAAGAGACTATCCGATTCCCATAAGTGATTTCTTCGTGTGCGATGCAATATCGTGATGACATGCGTATGTTCACGCTATGATCCGCTTCAGTTCGGCCATTAGCAGAAATCTGTGCGAGTCCGAATCTTTTGTTTATCAACTTATTCCTAAACGAACAAATACGCGAACATGACAAAATTTGTCGCACTTCTTTTGGCTGTCATTGGTTTTGCGTTAATGGGAATCGGTCTAGCTCTTTTTATGCAGTCGCCACTCGGCATATCTCTTATATTGGTACCGTCTGGGGCCGGCGTTATATATTGGGCATATCGGTGGGATGCTCGTAGCGAAAAATCCATTGAGTACAAGCGGCTTGAGATGGTTTCAAGTCGTGTGGATTCGCTGACAAAAAAACCTTGGTCGCACAATCAAGTCTTGGAAATAAAGAGGTCAAGCTTCATTGTTTTTGTATCCTGTCTAGTATGGATTGCGATTGTTTTTTATACGTATTCCATTACTCTCTCCCCGGTTGTTGATTGGTCAATATTCATGCTGGGGTGTTTCTTTAGTGTAATGTTTTTGTTTGTCCTATTGCGCTTGCTATGTGGCTTTGGGAAACCATCTCTGCTGCTGAATGTACAAGGTTTTGTCACACCACTGTATGGAATGATTCAATGGCCGGAGGTTGAGGGAATAAATCTGTACCAACAGACCATGCGTGGGCAAAAAAACAGTTTCTTGTATTTCAAGATAGGAAACTTTTCAAGCTCAGGAAATGATATTCATTGGACTGAAAAGATATTGTCTTCCTTTGGGATTGGTGCGATTAAACGCAAGGTGATTCCAGTGTTCCTAAACGGCGCGAAGGAAGAGCCTGAAGCGATTTATGCTGTGGCTCGTTTCTTATGGAAACAATCTACGGGGTTGCATCATGATTGGAACCCGATGTTCTCAGGCGAGATGAATCAGGCAATGCGAAGAGTTCATGACTTGTCTGCTCAAAGTTTGGATATTCAAACGCTAGCTGACAATCTCCGCAATGCCCCTGAAAAGGAGCTACAGAAGGCAAATCAGTTTTCCCGTGATATGCAAATAATTAACAAAGAAGTTTCGCGTCAAACAAGGCGGTATCGATTGGCATTGTATGCAGGACTCCTTGGGTTATTGGTCATCATTTTTTGGCCATTTATCCAGACATATATTTGATACGACCCCGCATCTTAGGAATTCATAATGCGCTAATTCAGCAAGGACAGGTTTGGGCCAATCCGACCCATTCAGCTTTTTTATACTCAGAGTCTTCCAGCCAAAGGATGCTGCGAAGCAACATTTCACAAGAGTGATCAAATACAGAAATCGGGTGGCCGGAAAAAATGACAGTCTCTTCATCAAACGATGACATCGAACGCCTGCGCACCCTTCCGAAAGCGGAGGTGCACCTGCATCTGGAGGGGTGCTTTGAGCCGTCCGTGATCGAGCAGTGGGCGAAAAGCGAAGGGGTCGCGCTTCCCAGACCGCGCGAAGAGCTGCTGAAATTCTCCGGGCTGGCTGATTTCCTGGGTTTTCTCGACTTGGCTTGTGGCCTGGCATCGACAAGGGAACGACTGGCCGAACTCAGCTACGGACTGAGCAAGCGCCTCGAGGAGAACGGGACCGGTTACGCCGACGTGATCATCAATCCGACTCACTGGCATGCCTGGCATGGTCGTCTGGCAGAAATGCTCGATGCCATCGATGCCGGCTTTACGGAAGCCGAGCAGGACGGTTTGCCTCCCGTGGGGCTGTGTATCAGCCTGCTGCGCACGCAATCGGCGGAGGCGGCAATCGAGTTGGTCGACACTCTGGTTTCGATGAAACATCCCCGTGTTGTGGCCTTGTCGGTTGATGGCAATGAAGCAACAGCCGGGCGTACCGGCCCGAGGTTTGCCGAGGCCTTCCGTCGGGCCGGTCGTGCCGGTTTGCGTCGAACGGTGCATGCCGGCGAATCAAGCGGTCCAGAGGGGGTTTGGGATGCGATCAATTTGCTGGGAGCCGACCGAATTGACCACGGCGTGCGGGCCATCGAGGATGATTCCTTGCTTGCCGTGCTGGCCGAGCGGGCGATTCCCTTGGGCATTTGCCCGACGTCGAATATAGCGCTGGGCGTTTACCCATCGATTCAGGCGCATCCCATCGAGCGTTTACGTGCCGTTGGCGTCCGGGTGTCAATAAACACCGACGACCCGGCCTTGTTGAGCACCCGTCTGGTTGACGAATACCAGTTGTGCAGACGTGCTTTCGGATGGTCGGACGAGATTACGAAAGCCATGGCTCGCACATCCATCGAATCCAGCTTCGCGGTTGACGAGGTCAAGTCCGCACTACTGAAGGCCTTGAGTCGCTGGTAACAGCGGAAGGATCAGTACCACTCCACCAAATTGCAGCAACAGATTCGTCACTTTCCCTCATCCCCGACCCAGCCCTCCCCTCGAAGGGTGGGAGAGTCTGTTCATGCGATTGCCCTGGGATCAGCGACGCTTGCTCGCTGCACTCAGCATCCGGACATGAACTCTCTCCCGGTTTTCCGTACCGGCGGCGATAAGCTGGCCTAGCGCTTCCCCAGGCAGTTTGACGCATGAGCGACGATCATGACTGACGTTAACAATTCGCCAGCCCGACAAGACCATCCAGTCCCACATCTCCGAATCGATGGCTGCGGTGATCGTCATTTTTACACCACGTCTGACAATGCTCGCCCCAACCGGAGGAATTGGACCGCTCGGCAACGCGCGACGCGGTTTCCGAATTCTGAAAAGTGTTCTCAAAAAATCATTCATGCGCCTAGTCTCTTATTTTGTTCATTGAACAATAAGGTAATTCTAAGCTTTATAAAAGAAAGCGCCAGATACACTGCTAATCAAGCGGTCTGCGGCCCGGTAGCCTCAAACACCTCATGAACAGGGCTTCTCGGACCATATCACTCCAAGATGCCCGTATTCATTGCCTTTCAGGCCACCTCTGAAACTTCACATTCCCTTCACCTGGCACACTCATCCGCCCCATAAGCCGCTCACATTGCTTCGACATACTCGCTCCTGATTCATTCACCCAGGAGACAAAGCATGAAAAACCCCTTGTTTCAGAAATGTGCGCTGCTGGCGCTGATCGGCGCGTTACTGCTGATTCCGCTGTCGATGATCGAGAGCACGATCAACGAGCGTACGGCGCACCGGGCCGAAGCGATTCGCGCCATTGCCGCCAGTTCGGCCGGTGAGCAGTCGATTGTCGGGCCGGTACTGACGATACCTGTCGTTGAAGAATACGACGACGTGCAGATCGACGAGAGCAATGGCGAGCGGCACAAGAAGACAATCCGCCGCAAGCGTACACACACGCTGACCGTACTGCCGCGACAACTGCATCTGGATGGCGGGCTGAATGTGGAAAAGCGCGCCTACGGCCTGCATGAAACGGCGGTTTTCGAGATGCAGGGCGCAATTACCGGAAGTTTCGAGATACCGGGCTGGGCCGCATTGCCAACGCTCGGCCAGAATGCGGTGCTGACCTGGGGAGCTCCGGCGCTCTCGGTCGGCATTGCCGATGCGAGGGGGATTACCGGCGAACCTAAAATCGAGTTCGGTGGACATACCCTGAGTTTGCGCCGAGGAACGACGGCCGCAGGATTGAAAACAGGCTTTCATGCCATCGCCGAAGGCATACCCGGCGGCAAGACCGCCACCCTGCCCTTCCGCATTGACCTGCGTCTGGCAGGGACAGGAAGCATCGGCTTTGTCCCGCTGGGAGAAATGTCCACCGCCGAACTGCGGGGTAACTGGCCGCACCCAAGCTTCGGCGGCGATTTTCTGCCGCGCAGCCGCGAAGTCAGCAAGGACGGTTTCAACGCGCGCTGGAGCACAACAGCACTGGCCTCGAATATCGATAGCGCGCAGATCAATGCCAATGCCAGCGGTTTCCAGGTGCGCCTGATCGATCCGGTTGACGTCTATCGGCAGGCCTTGCGGGCGGTGAAATACGGCCTGCTGTTCATTGTCCTGAGTTTTGCTGCCTTCTTCATGTTCGAACACCTCAGGAGCCTGCCGATCCACCCGATCCAGTATTTGCTGGTCGGGCTGGCGCAGGCCGTGTTCTTTCTGCTGCTAACCAGCCTCTCCGAACACATGCGCTTCTCGCTGGCCTATGTCGTCGCAGCGGCCGCATCGATCACGCTGATCGGCATCTATCTGGCCGCCATCCTGAATGGCTGGACTCGCGGCCTGGGTTTCAGTGGCGCGTTGGCGATCCTCTATGCCGCGCTGTACGGCATCCTGCGCTCGGAGCAGAACGCCCTGCTGCTCGGTTCCTTGTTGCTCTTCATCGCCCTTGCTGAACTGATGATGGGAACGCGGCGCATTGACTGGTACCGCTTGGGCAAACGTTCTGACGATGCGCTGGAAGCCATCTGATGCACGGCATCGAAATCACGAATGCACCCAGCGGCCCCTTCCGGGGTGGCCGGGTATTTTACCGGTTCTTGTGGATCAGCGGTTTGTTTGCGCTTCTGATCGCCCTGGAACTGCGCAACCCGCTGTTCCTGCTGTGGAGGCCAGCCGCGACAGCACTGGTCTTTGGCGCATCGATGGCCGCGTTGCTCGTTCTGTGCAGGACGCAAGCTCGACCACACACCGCACTGTTGGCGCTATGGCTTGGCGTGCTGTTGCTAGCGGGAGCGCAGGAAGGCGTATTCCAGTGGCGCAAGCACGCGGTGTTGTCATCAAGCGAAGCGGATGCCCAGCCGTTGGGGGCGCACATGATTGTCGCTTACAGCGATCCGCAGGCGGTGAGAGTCCTGGTTGGAAATGGTCTGGTGGGCGGCGTTTTCATCAGCACGCAGAATGCAAAGGGCCGCAGCCGGGAGGCGATCCACGCCGAGCTTTCCGCGCTGCAAGCCCTGCGCAAATCGTCCGACCTGCCTCCGCTGATCGTCACCACCGACCAGGAAGGCGGCATCGTCTCGCGCATGTCGCCACCGCTTTCGAAAATGCCGTCGCTGGCGGATGTCATCGCCAAGGCAACGCCAGAAGAGATTGAAGGCCTGGCTTTTGCCTATGGAGAAAAACAGGGGCGCGAACTGGCGGCACTCGGCGTCAACGTCAATTTCGCCCCGCTCGCCGATCTGTCCTCGCCGAGCGAACGGCATCGCTTCGACTTCCGCAGCCTGATCAATCGTCGAGCGATTGATGCCGACCCCGACCGGGTGACGCCGGCCGTGATCGGCTACGCTCATGGGCTGGAGGCCAGCGGCGTGCGCGCAACGCTCAAGCATTTTCCCGGTCTCGGGCGAGTTGCCGTCGACACGCACATTTTCCCGGCCGCGCTGGCGGCCAGCGAGAGTGATCTCGACCGCAGCGACTGGATTCCCTTTCGCAATGGCCTGCGCTCGACCCAATCCCTGCTGATGGTCGGACACGCCAGCTTGAGCGCGATTGACCCGATGCGCCCCGCCTCGCGTTCGGCCAGGGTGATCCAGGGCATCGTACGCCAGCGCTGGGCACACGAAGGCGTTCTCGTCACCGACGACCTGACCATGGGCGCGGCGGCGCGCCAGGGCCTGTGTTCAGCCGGTGTCGATGCGATCAATGCCGGCATCGATTTGCTGCTGGTTTCCTACGATACCGAACAGTACTACACGATTTTCCATTGCCTGCTGCAGGCGGCAAGACGGGATGCACTCGATGTGAAAGCACTTGATGCCAGCCGGCACCGGCTCGTCAAACTCACCGAATCATTCAAACAAACTGACTGATCCGGTAGCGCAGAATCGCCCAAACGTCTACCATTCCGAAATCATAAAAAGGCGATCATGAAGGAAACTCAGTTTATTCAACAGCGGCAGAGCGATTGGGACGCGTGGGACCGCTGGCTGAGCGCGACGACGAAAAAACCGAAAGCAAGAAAAGCAGCGAAGAGAACGACTGCGGCACCCTCTGACCGGACCGAGACACCACCGCCCGCCCTCACAGTCGACGCCCTCCCCTCGGCCTTCCGGCACCTTTGCCAGGATCTGTCGCTGGCTCGCGACCGGAATTATTCGAGCACACTCGTCCATACCCTGCACGACCGCGTGCTGATCGCGCATCAGCGTATTTATGGTGCGCGCAAACGCCTTGCCGGGCACTGGCTGGAGTTTCTGGTCGCCGGTTTGCCACGTCTGGTACGCAACGAAGGGCGTTTTGTACTTGCCGCTGCGATGCTGTTTTTCCTGCCGCTACTGGCCACGCTGATTCTGCTGCAATGGCACCCGGATGGTGTTTACTTCTTTATGTCACCGGGCCATGTCGCGCAGTTCGAGGAAATGTATTCGCCCACAGCGGCTCGAATCGGGCAAGCGCAGGGGGCGGCGGATGAACTGACGATGCTGGCTTTCTACATCGCCAACAACGTACGCATCGACTTCCAGTGTTTTGCCGGCGGCATCGCCTTCGGGGTAGGCAGCGTCTTTTATCTCATCTACAACGGCCTGTTGATCGGCACCACGGCCGGTTATCTGACGCAACTCGGGCACATCGAAACCTTCTGGGGCTTTGTCGCCGGGCATAGCGGGCCGGAACTGACCGGCGCCGTGCTTTCGGGTGCCGCCGGGCTGAAGATCGGACTGGCGCTGATCGCTCCCGGCCGCAGGCGTCGAATCGATGCGCTCAAGGTGGCGGCGCAGGGTGCAGTTCGTCTGCTCTATGGCGCGGCGGCGCTGACCTTCTGCGCGGCCTTCATCGAGTCGCTGTGGTCACCCAACCGTGCGCTGCCCTTCACGCTCAAGATCGGCGCCGGCATTGCCGTGTGGCTCATTCTGCTGGCCTATTTCCTTTTTTCCGGCCGAAAATCGCATGCAGCTTGATCAACTCGAACTCGCCTTGCGCCGACGCAGCCCGTGGGAAGCGCTCGACCTCGGGCTGGTCATGCTGCGCCGCTGGCGTGGCCCGGTTTACCGCGTGTGGATCGCCAGCTACCTGCCCTTCGCACTGCTGGTTCTGGCGCTGCTTTGGCAATGGCCGATGGTCGCCATGCTGGTCATCTGGTGGTTGAAGCCGCTTTTCGACCGCCTGCTGCTCAAGGTTTTCGCGGAAGCTTCATTCGGTGCCGCGCCCTCGGTGCGCACGGTATGGCGGGCGCTACCCGGATTATTGCGACATTCCGGCCTGATTGCCGGTCTGAGTTTTCGCCGCTTCAACACCAGCCGCTCCTTCGATCTTCCGGTCTGGCAACTCGAAGGACAGAGCGGCAAGGCCGGTCGTGCGCGCCTGCGCGTGCTTTCGCGCAAAACGAGCAGCTACGCATTCTGGCTCATCCTCGTATGCACGAATATCGTGCTCATCTTTGAATTCGGTCTTGTCGGCCTGGTCGACATGCTGATGCCGTCGTACGGCCTGCCGGCCTTCTCCTGGGCGGATCTCGTCTTGGGCGAGTCGAACGACGGCTATATTCGTGTTTTCAACCTGGCCTGGCTGGCGGCAGAAACGATTGTCGAGCCCTTTTTCGTGGCCGCTGGTTTCTCGCTCTACCTCAACCGGCGTAGTGAACTCGAAGGCTGGGACATCGAAGTGGCTTTCCGCCGCCTGAGTGAAAGGCGCTCTCACGCGGTTTCAGCCACAAAATCGGCACTCGGGCGTGCCACCGTGATTGTCCTGCTCGCCGGCAGTCTGTCCTGGACGCTGGTTCACCCTGGCGAAGCTGGCGCCGAAGAAACTGCCCCCCCACCGGCGACCGGGCAAGTCGCCGATGCCCTGCCAGCAGTAGCGGTCTCCCTGTGCCAGCTTCTGCCAAACGACCGGACGGCATCGTCGGAAAGGCTACCGGACAAATACTCGCCGATCCGGTGTTCGGTCAGAAGACCGAGGAATTGAGCTGGCGTCCGCGCCAACAGGAAAAGAAAGCCGATGAGGTGCCGTGGTGGGCAAAACACCTGATGCGCCTCGCCGATCTGCTGGCCAAGGGAACACGCGGCCTGATCTACGTGCTTCTCCTTCTCGCCGCCGTGGCTTTGCTGGTGGTGATGTATCGTTACCGTCATCTTGCATTGGGCTTGAGTCTGCCCGCGAGAAAACCGCCGGAAACGCTCTTCGGCCTCGACCTGCGCCCCGGTTCTCTGCCCGATGACATTGCCGGTGCCGCGATGGCCGAACTCGATGCGGGACATTACGCGGCGGCGCTCTCGCTGCTCTATCGAGGAGCACTGGTGACGCTAATCCGGCGCCAGCATATTGATTTTCGCGCTGGCGATACCGAGGACATCTGTCTGCGCCGCGTGAATGGGCGGATCGATGCACAGGCCGCCATTTACTTTGCCCAGTTACTTGACGCCTGGAAGCGTACAGCCTACGCCAGGACACCGCCGGAAGCGGCCACTGCGCGCGACCTTTGCCAGCGCTGGGCGCTGCATTTCACCGGGCGAAGCGAAGCCGCATGAAGCGCACGGTAATTTGGTCTCTCGTCACGATGGTGGTGCTGGCGACCCTCGTCAGCCTGTGGTTTCTGCAGAATTTTGAACGTGTGCCAACAAGCCAATGGGAAGCGCCGAAGAAAGAAGCCCGCCGCAATCCCTATCTGGCGTTTGAGCGCCTGTCCGAACAACTCGGTCGCCCCGTCAAGCGGGTTAACTCGCCGCGAGTACTCGACGAGCTGTCTGCCGGCGGCGCGCTGATCCTCGACGGCAACCGACGTCGCAACGTCGCGCCCGAACGCGTCGAGCGCATACTCAAATGGGTGCAGGAGGGCGGCTACCTCATTGTTGCCGCCGAGAGTGCCGGTGACGACCCGCTGCTCGAGAAACTGGGCCTGAGCCATTACCGGGTCTCCAAGCTGCAATGCGATGCCGGCGATGTTGGCAATACCGGGAAAACCGAGGCCGGGCCATTGAAAGCACCTGCTTCGATTGAGTTCGGCCTGCCCGACAGCCCTGTCCAGTACCGTTTCAGACGACCCGGCAACGGCCTGAGCAGTTCGCTGCCGGAGCCAGCGTGGCATGCCGGACTGACTGAAAATCGCAGCACCTTGCTGCACTTTGTCTGGGGACGCGGTCAGATCACCGTCTTTGACGACCTGGCGTTTCTCGACAACCGACAAATCGGCGATTTCGATCACGCCGAACTGATCTGGGCTCTGCTGCAGCAGTACCAGCCGCTGGGAGAACTCCGCCTGGCCTCGCGCATGGAAATTCAAACGCTCTGGCAATGGCTGGCCGAATCAGCCTGGATGGTGCTGATCAGCGCGGCCGTACTGATGGGGCTGTGGTTGTGGCGAATCATCCCGCGCTTTGGCGGCACGCTGGCAACACCCGTCAGCGAACGCCGGGACCTGAACCAGCACCTTGCTGCCGTCGGGCGCAGCGTCTGGCGCGAGGGAGGTAAAGCGCACTGGCTGGAGGTGGTGCGTCAGGCCATCCAAAAACGTCTGTCACTGCGCCATCCTCATTTACACGGGCAAGACGCTTCTGAACAGCGAATCCTGCTGGCCAAGCTTGCCGCATGCCAGACGAAAGAAATCTGGTCGGCGCTGACTCCTGGTCAAGCGCTGGCTCCCACCGAATTCACCAAGGCCATGCAAATTCTGCAGCGCCTCGACCAACGCCTTTGAACTCGCCAAATCTATCCTCAGGAATTCAACGCATGAGTACGCTAAACGAAGAACAAACCAAAAAAGCCACCACCCTGCTGCAGGCCATCCGCGATGAACTTTCGAAAGCGGTGATCGGCCAGCCTGTGGTACTCGATGAAGTTCTGATCGGCCTGCTTGCCGGAGCGCACATTCTGCTTGAAGGCGTTCCCGGGCTGGGCAAGACGTTGCTCGTCAAGGCGCTGGCCAAAACCTTCTCGGGCGAATTCTCGCGCATTCAGTTCACTCCCGATCTGATGCCTTCGGACGTAATCGGCCACACCCTATTCGACATGTCGAGCAACCAGTTCGTCACCCGCCGTGGCCCGGTATTCACCAATCTGTTGCTGGCCGACGAGATCAACCGTGCGCCGGCCAAGACGCAATCAGCGCTGCTCGAAGCCATGCAGGAATACCAGGTCACTCTTGAAGGAGACGCCCATCGCCTGCCGCAGCCCTTCATGGTGCTGGCGACGCAGAACCCGATTGAACAGGAAGGCACCTACCCGCTGCCGGAAGCGCAGCTCGACCGCTTCCTGCTCAAGATCCGCATCGAGTATCCGGACGCCAGGGATGAGGCAGCGCTTACCCGCAGCGTGACGAATCGCAATACCGGCGCTGATCTTGTCGTCGATAAAGTGAGTACATTGATCAGCGCCAAACACGTCGAATCGCTGCAGATGGCGGCAGCGCTGGTTGATGTCGACGAACGTGTGCTCGACTATGCGGTGGCCATTGTTCGCGCCACGCGCGATCACCACGGTTTTTCAAGCGGTGCCGGACCGCGCGGCAGCATCGCGCTGATCCGCGCGGCACGCGGGGCCGCGTTGCTCGGCGGACGCAGTTTTGTCACCCCCGACGACATCAAACGCGTGGCCCTGCCCGCCCTGCGCCATCGCGTCACGACGTCGCCCGAAGCCGAAATCGAAGGTTTCAGCGCTGACTCCCTGCTCCTTGCCTTGCTCGATTCGGTACCGGCGCCGCGCGTCTGAGCACCGTGCTGCTTCCTCATCGCAACCTTCTCATCGCCTCAAGCCTGTGGCTTGGCAGTGGTGCCGTGGCTATCTGGCTGCCACCGCTCCTGGTCGTCTGGCAACTTGGCGGTGCCTTGTTGCTGGCCCTGGCGCTGGCCGATGCCTGGATCGCCCGGCGCATCGGCAATCCGTTGAGCGTTGAACGGCAAATGGCGAAAATCTGGCCCGTTGGCGTCTTGCAAACGATTCGCTTGCGACTGAGCAGTGCAAATCGTTCGGCACGGGGAGAACTCTATGATCGCCATCCGGACGCCTTTACGGCAGACAGCTTGCCACTATCGTTCAATGTCGAGTCCGGTCAATGGGTCGAATTGAGCTATCTCCTGCACCCCAATGAACGCGGAGAGCATCATTTCGGCCGCGTCCAGCTGCGCCTCGTTTCTCCGTTCCGCTTGTGGCAAACGCAGCACGAGGCCGCTCAGACCGCCGCCGTTCGCGTTTTCCCGAACTTCGCGCGCATCACCCAGTACGCCCTGTTGGCCACCGACAACCGCCTGTCGCAGCTCGGCGTATTGCGCCGCCGGCGACGCGGCGAAGGCTCTGATTTCGAACAACTGCGCGAATACCGACGTGATGATTCTCTGCGCCATGTCGACTGGAAAGCTACGTCGCGCCTGCGCAAGCTGATCGTCCGCGAGTTTCAGGACGAGCGCGACCAGCAAATCATCTTCCTGCTCGACTGCGGCCAGCGCATGCGCAGCCGCGACGATGATCTCTCGCATTTCGATCACACCCTGAACGCCATGCTGCTGATGGCCTACGTCGCATTACGCCAGGGTGACGCCGTCGGTTTCGGCACCTTTGCCCATCCCTCGCCACGCTTCTTTCGAGCGCGCAAGTCAATGGCCACGGTACAGCTGTTGCTGAATGCCACTTACGACCTGCAGCCGACACTGCAAACCCCGGACTACTTCGCCGCCAGCGAACTGCTGTGCAGTCATGTGCGCAAGCGTTCGCTGGTCATCCTGCTCACCAATCTGCGCGACGAGGATGATTCGACATTGCAACCCGCGCTGATCCAGTTGCGCCAGCGCCACCTGGTGCTGCTTGCCAGCCTGCGCGAAACCGGACTCGATCAACTTTTAGACAAGCCGGTCGATGACTTCGACGGCGCACTCGGTTATGCTGCTGCCATCGACTACCGGCAAGCTCGACAGACACAACTTGCGCGCCTGCGCGCCCAGGGCATCAACGTTCTCGATACCGACCCGCCGCAGCTCCCCGTTGCGCTGGTCAATCGATACTGGGAAATGAAACGTAGCGGCACCATTTGATAACACCCTTCAGGGAGAACAAATCATGTCAGAAAAGAACGAACGTCCGATCCCCGCCGCATGGACCAACAACCCATTTCAGGCTCCCACGGCGCATGTCGAGGATGCACGCCCCGATAGCGACGGTTCCTTGCTTGACGAGCCAAATCGCGTCGGTGCCGGCCGGGGCAGCGCTTGGTGGAGTGACGGCTGGAGTCTGTTCCGTGAAGCCACCGGTCTGTGGATCGGCCTGTCTGTGACGTACATCGTACTTATCATGCTCCTCGGCATGATTCCGATCGTCGGTTCTCTGGCCACCTACCTGCTCATGCCGCTGATCGGCGGTGGTCTGATGCTTGGTTGCCGCAGCCTTCAGACCGGCGAAGGTCTGAGTTTCGGCCATCTGTTTGCCGGTTTCCAGAAGAACACCGGCCAACTGGTGCTGGTTGGCGTGCTCTATCTGGTCGGCATCGTCGTCATTGTTCTCGGCGTTATTGTTGTGGTGTTTGGCGGCGGCGTCGGTGCCGCGCTGATGGGCCGCAATTTCGGCAACGGTGCCGCCATCTCGACCATCATTATCGGCGTTGGGATTGGTCTCGGCCTGGGAATTCCGCTGGCCATGTCGATCTGGTTCGCTCCGGCGCTCGTTGTACTCAACGACCTCACGGCAATCCAGGCCATGAAACTGAGCTTCAAGGGTTGTTTGCGCAATATGCTGCCCTTCCTGCTGTGGGGCATCATTGGCGTCATTCTGGCGATCATCGCCAGCATTCCGCTTGCTCTTGGCTGGCTGTTGCTGGTGCCGACAATGATATGTTCCACCTATGTCTCGTACCGGGAAATCTTCATCGACTGATGCCGATGACTCAGTCCCTCGTAAAGCCGATCACCGCACCGCTCGACACGGTGCGGCGAGTCGCCACGCCGGAAGGTTGCGAACTCAATCTGCGCATTGCCGGACCGACGGTGAGAACGCGCGCCTGGCTAGTCGATTTCGTGATCCGGCTGATACTGTTTGCCGTTGCCGCGATGATTCTGGCAAAGTTTGGTCGCCTGGGTTCGGGCGTCTCCCTGCTTCTGGCCTTCATCCTTGAATGGCTGTATCCGGTCATCTGCGAGGCGTCCTGGGGTGGTGCAACACCGGGGAAAAAGTTTTCCAATCTCGTTGTCCTGCACGACGATGGAACGCCCGTCGGCTGGGGCGCCTCCTTCGCCCGCAACACCCTGCGCTTCGTCGATTTCCTTCCTTTCGGCTACGCCTGCGGCCTGCTCACGATGTGGCTCAATAAAGACAGCAAACGGCTCGGTGATCTGCTCGCCGGCACCGTCGTGGTTTATCGCAGCGAGAACCCGCCGCCAGTGATCGAAGATGACTATGTCGACGCCGAACTTCCGCCGTTTCCGCTCACTCTGCCTGAGCAGCGCGCACTCCTCGAATATCGCCAGCGAGCCAGTACGCTGACGGCAGCGCGCGCCTTTGAACTCGCCGAACTGGCTCTGCCGCTGACCGAAGGCATGCGACCCGACGCAGGAAAAGAACGGCTATTCCGGATTGCCAACGCATTGCTGGGAAGAGGGAGCAAAATCCGTCACGGAAGAAAAGCTGCCGAATCCGGCACATGAAGGCTCGGTATCATTTACATAAGGTACCCTGAAGACCGCGCCAATTGGCGGTTTACAAGTGCTGTTGCTCAAACACCTTGTAAACAGGACATTTCAAGCAAGGCCGGTCCGGGATGCCCGTATTTATTGACGTACAAGGCAGACCGCCCTTCACCCCTCGTGCTCACCGATACTCCGCACCTTACCTGATTCTCTATTGTTTGCTGAAATCGGGAGCGTCTTTCCCTCGCCGTAAGTGACTATTGCCAGCCGCAGCCGTCCGGCAGAAAAGCCTTCGCAGGACACGAGTTCCCTACCCGACGGATTCAGCGTATCAGTTCATGCTGTTTATACCCACGGCCAACAGACCAATTGTTCCCTGGGAACACCACCACGTCATTTTCCTTCTATTCAGGAATGGAGAAAATGCCCGATTCGATACGATCCATGCCCGGACCTGAATCCAAAACCGGCTGAATAGGCTATGCAGATACATAATCAGAATCTCAATCAGCGTAAGCACTTGAATGCAATTGGCGAAAAGCGCTCGCGTCACAATTCGCCCGAAAACCCAAGCTGAAACCGTTTATTCAATGAACCAGTCCGGCACCTGGGAGTACACTAAACAATCACC
The DNA here is from genome assembly GCA_038316625.1 of Burkholderiales bacterium. GTDB lineage: Bacteria > Pseudomonadota > Gammaproteobacteria > Burkholderiales > Rhodocyclaceae > Propionivibrio. The sequence goes on along the minus strand of JBBQAT010000030.1, from coordinate 8,128 downwards.
TCATCCTGAGAGGTTGGTTCCAGAATGGAATGAGTTTGTGACTATCGATCATTTGTATCAAAACCAAAACACGTCGAAAATTCTCTGCCTCTTACTCCTGATTAACCACTTCAGGCACAACAGGAGTAGGAGCTGCTTCCATCATTTTTAGAAGTCTGATTTACCAACCGGCGTAGCCAGATTTGAAAGCGAGCAAAATGTCTGATTGTGAAATTGTGACTCGTGAAGATTTTTCCGACGTTACCTATCTGCTTGAAGTTCGCCATCCCTTGATGGCCAAAGCGGCAAAGCCGGGGCAGTTCGTGATCGTCATGCTCAACGAAAGCGGCGAGCGGATTCCGCTGACAATTGCAGATTTTGACGTTAAAAAGGGAACGATCACGCTAGTGATTCAGGCGGTCGGCAAGACGACCCGGCAGATGCAGCAGGAATGCAAGGTCGGAACCTCGCTCTACGCTATGGTCGGCCCGATGGGCGTGCCGAGCACGATCAGCCATGCAAAAAAAGTCGTCTGTGTCGGCGGCGGCCTGGGAGTCGCGCCGATCTACCCGCAGGCCCGTGCCTTCAAGGAGAGCGGTGCCTACGTGATCGGCGTCGTCGGTTTCCGTAACAAGGATCTGGTTTTCTGGGAAGACAAGTTCAGGGACTGTTGCGATGAGTACATCATCTGTACCGACGACGGATCGGCCGGGATCAAGGGGCTGGTCACCGCTGGTATCAATCAGGCCATTGCCAAACACCCGGATATCGACGAAGTCGTGGCCATCGGTCCGTTGATCATGATGAAGGGCTGTGCCGATGCAACCCGCCCTTACAAAATAAAGACCATGGTCAGCCTCAATCCCCTGATGGTTGATGGAACGGGCATGTGCGGCGGTTGCCGGGTCAAGATCGGCGACCACGTGAAGTTCGCCTGTGTCGACGGCCCGGACTTTGACGGGCATCAAGTCGATTTCTTCGACCTCATCACGCGCCTGCGCCGCTACAGCAAGGAAGAACGCATGGCGCTTGATCACTGGGACAAGGCCTGCCGGTTGAAAAAAGCAATCGACAAGAAATTCGATTAAGGGGCTGTAAAAAAATGCTCAAACACCTACCACAGAGGCACAGAGATTTCGCAGAGAACACCGATCAAAAGGGGATTCTCTGCGTTCCCTCTGTATCTCTGTGCCTCTGTGGTGGACTTTAGTTTTTCCACAGCCCTGAACGGTCATTCTTAACGCAGCAGCTGAACGGTAAAAATCCATGGCGAAGAAAAAGACAATTCGTTCCATCCCCCAGGAACGCACACCGATGCGCGAGCAGGAGCCTGCCATCCGGGCGAAGAACTTCAAGGAAGTCGCCATGGGCTACTTCCCCGACGAAGCCTTGCGCGAATCCGAACGCTGCCTGATGTGCCCGGATCAGCCCTGTGTTTCAGGCTGCCCGGTCGGTATCAACATCCCCGGCTTCATCGAGAAGATCGGCAAGAAGGATATTCGCGGCGCTTACGACATCCTCACGCAAACCAGCCTGTTGCCGGCCATCTGCGGCCGGGTCTGTCCGCAGGAAAACCAGTGCGAGGGCGTCTGCACAGTCGGCGACTCGCTGGAAGCCGTGGCCATTGGTCGCCTTGAACGCTTTGTCGGCGACACGGCGATTCGCGAAGGCTGGGCCAACATCCCATATATCGAAAAGAATAGTTTCAAGGTTGGCATCGTCGGCTCCGGCCCGGCCGGCATGGCCTGTGCCGCCGACATGGCCAAGGCCGGCTGTGAGGTGACCGTGTTCGAAGCCTTCCACCAGGCCGGCGGCGTGCTCAAATACGGCATCCCCGATTTCCGCCTGCCCAACGAAGTCATCGATGCCGAAATCAACAACCTGAGGAAGCTCGGCGTCAAATTCGAATGCAATACGCTGGTCGGCCGCTTATTCACCATCGAGCAGATGATTTCGGAGATGGGCTTTGACTCCGTTTTCGTCGGCGTCGGTGCCGGCTACCCGACAACGCTTGGCATTCCCGGCGACTCGCTGAACGGCGTGCTGTCTGCCAACGAACTGCTCACGCGCTGCAACCTGATGCGCGCCTGCGACTTCCCCAATTTTGACACGCCGTTGCCGCTGGGCAAGCGCGTGGCCGTGGTCGGTGCCGGCAATACGGCGATGGACGCAATGCGCGTTTCAGTTCGCCTGGGGGCCGACAAGGTGTACTGCATCTACCGGCGTTCGCGCAAGGAAGCGCCGGCGCGAGCTGAAGAACTGCATCACGCCGAACAGGAGGGCATCGAATTCCACTGGCTGACCAACCCTATCGCCGTACTCAACGACGGTGACGGTAACGTACGTGGCATGCGTTGCGTGCGCATGGAACTGGGCGAACCGGACGAATCCGGCCGTCGTCGCCCGGTGGTGGTTGAAGGCAGCGAGTTCGACTTCGAAGTCGACACCATCGTCTACGCCATCGGAACCAACGCCAACCCGATCATGGGGCAGACCTCGGGCTTGAAACTCAACAAATGGGGTTACATCAACACCGACCCGTCGCTGGCGACGTCGATTGCGGGTGTTTTCGCCGGTGGCGACATTGTCACCGGTGCCGCGACGGTGATCGAAGCCATGGGCGCGGGACGCAAGGCGGCGGCCAGCATGAAGGCCTACCTTGGCATTCGCGACAGCAACCTGCCCTATGCCGATAGCGACGAGAAACTGTTCGGCATTGATACCCGGGAACGGATTTTTGCACGACTGAAAATTGCCTGACTGACCAGCATCTAGTCATCGAGAAAATGCGAACCACCAAGTCACCAAGAGCACCAAGAAGGCACCAAGTTAACGTCATGTTCTGCTCTGCATTTCCTGCGGTCATCTTGGTGAAACTTTGTGTCCTTTGTGTCTTTGTGGTGAAGCCTTTATCTTCACTTGCCTCGAAGCAACTATGGAACAACCCGCTATGAGCTCACCGAAACCCATGAAAAAAGCTGGCAAACCCGCTGTCAAACCAGGCAATCCCGGCCTGACCGTGCTGAAGGAACACATCGTCGAGATCATCAGCGACTCCGGCGAAGGCGCGCAGCGCTGCGGGCAATCCCTTGGCTCAATTGCCGCCCGCATGGGCAACGGCATCTGGACCACCGAGATCATCCCGGCTGAGATTCGCCCGCCGGCACGCAGCGTCGCCGGGGCCAGCGGCAACCGCATCCGCATGGGCTCAAAGTACATCACCAATGGCGGCGATCAGACCGACCTGGTGGTGGCCTTCAACGAACAGGTTCTGCTCGGGCGGGTCCGTGCCGGTGAACTTAAGCCGGACTGCATCATTCTGCTCGAAAGCATGTGGCGCAAACATAGCGACATCAATGTCTCGATGGCTTACATCCAGACGCATGATCGGCTGGTTGAAGCCGGTTATACGGTGCGCGAAATTCCGATGGAACAGCAATGCCAACTGATCACGCCGGATGCCAAGCGCGGCAAGAACATGTTTGCTCTGGGGATGCTCTGTTACCTCTACAGTTTTGACCTGCAGATGGCGCGCGACCAGATTGCGCTCACCTTCGGAAAGAAGGCGCAGTCGATCATCGACTCCAACGTCGTGTTGCTCGATGCCGGCTACAAGTGGGCCGAAGCCAATCTAGACTTCAGATACAGCATCCCCGCCACCCCAGCGACACTGCCGCAGATCGCCACCAACGGCAACACGGCGCTGGCGCTCGGCGTCATGGCCTCGGGCATGGAATTGTGTGCGATGTACCCGATCACCCCAGCCACCTCGGCGTCACACTATCTGTCCGATGTTTTCGAGAAAGTCGGCGGCCTGGTGCATCAGGCCGAGGACGAAATCGCGGCCTGTGCCTTCGCCATTGGTGCTTCGTATGCCAGCAAATGCACAGTCACCATCACTTCCGGCCCCGGTTATTCGCTCAAGCAGGAAGCCATCGGCCTGGCCGTGATGGCGGAGATCCCGCTGGTGGTAGTCAACGTCCAGCGTGGCGGTCCAAGCACTGGCCAGCCGACCAAGGCCGAGCAGGGCGACCTGCTGACGACCATCTACGGCAGCCATGGTGACGCGCCCAAGGTTGTCATGGCACCGGCGACCATCGAGGACTGCTTCTATTCGATGATCACCGCGCGCAAGATCGCCGAGTCATTCAACACCGTGGTCGTCGTCTTGACCGACGCCTCACTGGCCACCTCGCAGCAGCCCTTTGCGCGGCCGCAGTTCAACGAAGCCTGGTTGGCACCACCGATTGACCAGAGCGCCGTGCCCGAAGGTGCCAAACCCTATGACTGGGATGCCACGACCGGTATCGCCCGCCGCTTCATTCCCGGTCAGCCGGGCGGCATGCACACGGTGACAGGACTCGCCCATGATCGCCAGAGCCACGTGGCTTACGATCCGGAAATCAACCATGAAGGTCTGCGCGCACGCAGCTTGAAAATCGCTGCCTTGCAAAAGACGCTGCTGCCGCCCGAAGTCTTCGGTGATCCCGAAGGCGATCTACTGGTTCTCGGTTGGGGCAGCACCAAGGGTGCCATCGAGGAAGCCGTTGAATTGCTGCGCGCCGAAGGCAAGAAGGTCGCCTCCGTCAATCTGCGCTTCCTGCAGCCGATGCAGCCAGGTATCAAGGAAATCATGCAGCGCTACAGGAAGGTCATGACCATCGAGACCAACTGGAGTGACAGCATGGAGGATGAAATCATCGACGAAACGAACCGTCGTTACTCCGCGCTGGCCATCCTGTTACGTTCGCGCTATCTCGTCGACGTCGACTGCTGGACCGAAGTCAAGGGTCAGCCGATCAAGCCAAGCACGATCCGCAGCGTGCTCCTTGCCCAGATGGAAAAATAAGGAAACAAGACCATGACATGTTCGTCCACTTCCACGGATTGCCTGCTCGAGTTGTACGAAGAGAAACTCGAACTGGAGGACTACCAAAGCGGCGTACCACGCTGGTGTACTGGCTGCGGCGATAACGCCATTCTCACCGCCATCCAGCGCCTGTGCCGTGACGAGAACCTGCGCCCCGAGAAAACCGTGTTTGTCTCCGGTATCGGCTGCTCAAGCCGATTCCCGCACTACATGAAAACCTACGGATTCCACGGCATTCACGGCCGCGCGCTGCCCGTCGCCGAGGGCGTCCGGCTGGCCCGACCTGACCTCACCGTGTTCGTCAACACAGGCGACGGTGACTGTTGCAGCATCGGCGCGGCGCACTGGATTCACGCCATCCGCTACAACATGAACCTAACTGTATTCCTGCACGACAACCAGATCTATGGCCTGACCAAGAAGCAGGCTTCACCCACCTCGCCCATAGGCACCAAGAGCAATACCACGCCACGCGGCAGTTATCTGGAAGCACTGAATCCGCTGACGGTGACGCTTGGCATTGCCAACGCTTCGTTCGTTGCTCAGGCCGTCGACTGGATTCCGGAAAGCCTGTACGACATCGTCAAGGCCGCGCATCGCCACAAGGGCCTCTCCTTCGTGCGCATCCTGCAACGCTGCCCGGAATGGCTGCCGAAACTGCACGAATCCGACATGCAGGAGCCGGACAGCGTCCAGTTGCTGCACCACGAGAACGCGCTTCAGATCAGCCCGAGCCTGGCGAGGATCTACAAGAACCAGTTGCGGCATGACCCACTGGACATGAATCGCGCCCGTGAAATTGCATCCAGCACCGATGTCGTTCCGGTCGGCATTCTTTACCAGAACCGTGATATTCCGTGCTACGAGGACATCCGGAAACTGGATCTATTGCGCACCAACGAGACCGTAAGAAAAGGCTTTGAAGCCGAACTCGACAAATACGCGGTCTGATCGAAAACATGAAGAGCCATCGTGTAGTCGGTTACTGGCCAACACGCGAACAAGGCAGGGTTTTTATTAACAGCATTCCGGTTTGTTGCAAAACGGAATCAATCGAGATGGCAAGAATTTATGGAAGCTGATCTGCAAGCCTTTGTTGCTTTCTACCTGACCGGGAAGAAACAGCCCGACCAACTCCACGAGATCAGTGATCTCAATCTTCGCCCGTCTCTTTTCTCCGGATATCGTGACCTGACGCGTTTGCGTTACGATTTTCCGCTGGTGCTGGTTGGGGATCCGGACAAAGGCCGTTTTATCGAACCACTTTCCGGTCTGATTGACGGCCTATTGAACAAGGTCGCCATCGGCCCGGACGCCGAGCGGATCAGGAAAAACGTACTAAACCTCGAAGAGAGCATTCGCGTACGCATCAGCAACGGTGCAACCGGCCTTTTCTCGAAGTTGTGGGACCAGGCGGCACCGGCTCTAGCCAGGCAGGACAAGCAGATGGCCGATAGTCTGTCACGCGCACGCGCCAATCTGAAGATCGACGGTGAAGTCGCAGACTGTACGGAAGACCTGACCTTCCGCCTGTTTGGTCACGCCTGGAGTCTCACGCAGAAACGTCGCGCCACCCGATTCAATGAGAATATCGACCGGCTGATCCTGAAGCTTTCTGACATTATTCAGGCGGATTTCATCAATTCCGATGCCGGCAAGAGCGCTGAAAACCTCAAGCATTCGTTCGGCTCCGGTCCGCTTGACAGCTTTAATTTCGACGCCATGTCGAACATTCTCAAGAAAGTGTCTTCGAAGAAAAAACTTGCCAAGAGCCGCCGCCATCGCATCCTGGGGCTCATCTCGACGCTTCGCTCGCAGCGATTCTTCCCGACGGAGAACTCCAAAGTCGGTACCGCTACTGCTCCCTATTCGTTTGCTTACACCACCTGCAGCGGCGCCCTCAAGGCTTATCGCGACCGCCTGCCCAAGGCCATTGAACTGTCCAGAACGATGGCCATTGCCGAACTCGAGATCAAGGGCGAGTACAGCGAAAGCCGGCACGACGCGCTGTTTGAGTCCTTCGGCGAAAACGGATTGGATGCCGAGGAACTGGCCGTTTTTCCGGATTACCTGGTGCGCCTCAACGCCACCACGTTGTCCGGCCCCGAGCAAAGCACGCTCATAGAAATCCTCTCCGCCGACCTGCCGATCAAGATTCTGGTACAGACCGACGACGTCATTGAAGAGTCGCTCATTGGCAACAACCACCTGGCGTTCGCCTTGCGCAGCAAGCAACTGGCGACCATGGCCATCGGCATGAACGGCGTGTTCGTGCTGCAGTCACCCGCGTCCTACCTCTACCAACTGCGCGGGCAGATTCTGCGTGGGCTGGACTACGCCGGCACGGCGCTGTTCAGTGTCTATTCGGGCGCGTCGGCCAATACCGCCCGTGTTCCGCCCTACCTTGTCGGCGCTGCGGCCCTTGAATCAAGGGTTTTCCCGGCCTTCAGCTTTGACCCGTCTGCCGGTCGTGACTGGGCCTCGCGCTTTTCGCTAGCGGTTAACACGCAGGTCGAGAACGACTGGCCGGTGCGCGAAGTGGTTTATCAGGACGAGCGTTACCAGACCGTTGCGCAGGCGACGCCATTCACGCTGATCGATTTCGTCACCCTGGACACCCGTTACCACAAGCACTTTGCACGTGTTCCGCGTGCCTGCTGGGGTGATGCGCTGACCCCCGTCGCCCAGACGCTGGCGAGCGAAGGTCGCGGACTGATCGAAACAGTACCCTACCTGACGATGGTCGACAACGATAACCTGCTGCACCGGGTCATCGTCGACGAAAAACTGATCCGTGAAGCGCGCCGCTGTCGCGTTATGTGGAACAGCCTGCAGGAACTTGGCGGTATTCATAACTCGCATGCAGAAAAACTGCTCGCTCGCGAGAAAAGAGCGTGGGAAGAGACGGCGCGTTCGACCACAACTGAGACACCCGCCAAAGCGATTTCCGCAGTTGCATCAAGTGCAGCCACTTCCGTTGTCGAGCAGGAAGCCGAACATTCATCCGATGAAGCGTACATCGAGACGCCGCGCTGCTCGACCTGCAATGAGTGCATCCAGCTCAACAAAAAGATGTTCGCCTACGATGGCAACAAGCAGGCATTCATCGCCGACATCACCGCCGGCTCCTTTGCGCAACTGGTGGAAGCCGCCGAAAACTGCCAGGTCTCGATCATTCATCCCGGCAAGCCGCGCGATCCGAATGAACCGGGTCTGGACGAGTTGCTCAAGCGGGCCGAAGCTTTCATGTAGTACTCACTGCACAATTCGGTCAGTCAA